>NZ_PEFF01000001.1:3748986-4070472 GCF_002754375.1 Variovorax sp. 54 | reverse complement strand
TCGGTGCTGCTGGCCATCGCCCTCTCGGGCACGCTGGGCGCGGGCGTGGTCAATTCGCTGATCTCACTGACCATCGTGTTCATTCCGCAGATCGCGCGCGTGGCCGAAAGCGTGACCACGCAGGTGCGCACCCGCGACTACGTGGAAGCGGCACGCGCCTCGGGCGCCAGCCCCTTCACCATCGTGCGGGTGCATGTGCTGGGCAATGTGCTCGGACCGATCTTCGTCTACGCCACCAGCCTCATCGCGGTGTCGATGATCCTGGCCTCGGGCCTGTCGTTCCTCGGCCTGGGCGTGAAGCCACCGGAACCCGAGTGGGGCCTGATGCTCAACACGCTGCGCACGGCGATCTACGCGCAGCCGTGGGTGGCGGCGCTGCCGGGCGTGATGATCTTCATCACCTCGATTTCCTTCAACCTGCTTTCCGACGGCCTGCGTTCGGCGATGGACAACAAGGGGTGAGGCCATGGACGCACTGAAAGACATCGGCGGCCCGGCACAGCCGCTCCTGACCATCACCGGCCTGGTCAAGCATTTCCCGCTGAAGAAAGACCCGCTCGGCCGCGGCGGCGGCGTGGTGCGCGCCGTGGACGGCGTGGACTTCGAAGTCATGAAGGGCGAAACGCTCGGTGTGGTCGGCGAATCCGGCTGCGGCAAATCGACCACCGCGCGCCTCCTGATGCAGCTGATCGAGCCCACGCGTGGCGAGGTGGTGTTCGACGGCCGCGAAGTCGGCAGCCGCGACCTGCCGCTCAAGGAGTTCCGCCGCCAGGTGCAGATGGTGTTCCAGGACAGCTACGCCTCGCTCAACCCGCGCCTCACCATCGAGGACTCGGTGGCCTTCGGGCCGCAGGTGCACGGCGTGTCGCGGCGCGAGGCGGTGGCGCGGGCGCGCGACCTGCTCGCGCGCGTCGGGCTGTCGCCGCAGCGCTTTGCCGAGCGCTACCCGCATGAGCTTTCCGGTGGCCAGCGGCAGCGCGTGAACATCGCGCGGGCGCTGGCGCTGCAACCGCGCATGGTGATCCTCGACGAGGCGGTGTCGGCACTCGACAAGTCGGTGGAAGCCCAAGTCATCAATCTGCTGCTCGACCTGAAGACCGAGTTCGGCCTGACCTACGTCTTCATCAGCCACGACCTCAACGTGGTGCGCTACGTGAGCGACCGCGTGATGGTGATGTACCTCGGCCAGGTGGCCGAGATCGGGCCCGCCGATGCGCTGTACGAAGCGCCCGCGCATCCCTATACGCGCGCGCTGCTGTCCTCGATGCCGTCGATGGACCCCGACAACCGCACCGAAGAAGCCGCGCTTGCTGGCGATCCGCCGAACCCGATCAACCCGCCCACGGGCTGCCGCTTTCATCCGCGCTGCGCGCTCGCCGCACCGGTGTGCAGCAAGGTCGTGCCCGAACGCATCGTCACCGGCTCGCAGCATGCGGTGAGCTGTCTGATCCACGAAACGGGCAGCGGGCATCCGATGGCCACTGAAGCCCGGAGAGAAGCAGCATGAGCGACAACAACGAACCGATGGTCCGGCTGCGCGACCTCAGCGTCACCTTCAGCGGCGGCCGCAAGCCCGTGCATGCCGTCAGCGGCGTGAGCCTCGAAGTGCAGCGCGGCGAGGTGGTCGCGTTGATCGGCGAATCGGGCTCGGGCAAGAGCGTGACCATGCGCACCCTGCTGCGCCTGCACCCCGAGCGCCGCACGCGCATGGGCGGCCAGGTGCAGGTGGCGGGCTGCGACGTGCTCGCGATGTCGCAGCGCGAACTGGCCGACTTCCGCGGCAAGGTCGCGTCGATGATCTTCCAGGAGCCGCTGCTGGCGCTCGACCCGGTGTACTCGGTGGGCGCGCAGATCGTCGAGTCGATCCGCCGCCATGAATCCGTCAGTCAGGCCGAGGCGCAACAGCGCGCGCTGGCGCTGTTCGAACGCGTGCGCATTCCGAGCCCCGAACGGCGGCTCGAGGCCTATCCGCACGAGATGTCCGGCGGCATGCGCCAGCGCGCCATGATCGCGCTCGCCCTCGCCTGCAAGCCGCAGCTGCTGCTGGCCGACGAGCCAACCACGGCGCTCGACGCCACGGTGCAGATCCAGATCCTGCTGCTGCTGCGCGAACTGCAGCGCGACTTGGGGCTGTCGGTGATCTTCGTCACGCACGACATCGGTGCCGCCGTCGAAGTGGCCGACCGCATCGCCGTGATGTATGCGGGCCGCATCGTCGAGGAAGGCACGGCCCGCGAGCTGATCCGCTCGCCGCGCCATCCGTACACCATCGCGCTGCTCAAGAGTCGCGCGCACGGCGCACTGGCGCGCGGCACGCGGCTGGAAACCATTGGCGGCGCACCGCCCGATCTTTCCGCACTGCCGCCCGGCTGCGCCTTCGCCGAGCGCTGCGCGCTGGCCAGCGATGCCTGCCGCGCCGCACAACCGCCCGTGGTCGAGCTGGCGCCGAACCACCGTGTGCGCTGCATCCATACGGATGCCGCAGCGGCCATCGCGCCCGTGCTGGTCGCCTGAACCTTCCACCCTTTCCATCCCACCACCATGCCGTTGCACGATCCCGCCCACGCCTTCGTTCCGTATCCCGATGCGCCGGTGGCGCGCGCCTCGACCGGCCCGCTGGCCGACTTGAGCTTTGCCGCGAAGGACCTGTTCGACGTGGCCGGCTACCCCACGGGCGGTGGCAATCCCATCGTGCTGGCGATGTCGGGCATCAAGACCCGCACCGCACCGACCGTGCAGAAGCTGCTCGATGCCGGCGCGCGCTTTGCCGGCAAGACCGTGACCGACGAACTCGCGTTCTCGATGAACGGCAACAACGCGCACTTCGGCGCGCCGATCAACGGCGGGGCGCCGCTGCGCATCACGGGCGGTTCGTCGTCGGGCTCGGCCTCGGCGGTGTCGTCGAACCTGTGCGACTTCGCGCTGGGCACCGACACCGGCGGCTCGGTGCGCGCGCCAGCCAACCACTGCGGCCTTTACGGCCTGCGCCCGACCCACGGCCGCGTGAGCCTCGAGGGCGCGCTCGACCTCGCACCCAGCTTCGACACCTGCGGCTGGTTCGCGCGCGACATCGGCACCTTCGCGCGCGTGGCCGATGTGCTGCTGGACGCCGACGCAGCCGCCCTGCCCGAGCGCGTGCGGCTGCTGCGGCCCGACGACGTCTGGGCGCTCGCCGTGCCTGCCGCGGTCGAAGCGCTGCAAGGCGCGGCCGATCGCGTGCAGAGCCTGCTCGGCCCCGCCAAGGGCACGACCGTGGCGATGGAATCCTTCGACGCGATGTACTGGAACTTCCGCTACCTGCAATCGCGCGAAGCCTGGCTCACCGACGGCCCGCTGATCGAGCGCTACGCACCGCCGCTCGGCCCCGGCGTGGCCGAGCGCTTTGCGTGGTCGCGCGACGTGACCGATGCGCAGGTGGCGACCGCGCGCGTGTTCCGTACCGCCTTCCGCGCGCACCTGGCCGGGCTGCTCGGCACCGACGGCGTGCTGCTGATGCCGACCATGCCCGACATCGCACCGCTGCGCAGTGACAGTGAGGCCTCGATGGAGGACTACCGCAACCGCGCGATCCGCCTCTTGTGCATCGCGGGGCTGGCGGGGTTTCCGCAACTGTCGATGCCGCTCGCGACGCGCGATGGTGCGCCGCTGGGTATCTCGCTGCTCGGGCCGGCGGGGTCGGACCGGTCGCTGGTCGCGCTGGCCGAGCGCATCGCGGGGTAATACAGGGCCATGCGGCCTGGGTTAGGCTGCTGTTCCCACGTCCCGCACAGAAGCGCCATGTCGAACAACACCCAGGTCACCACCCCCAAGGAAATCGCCGCCTCGCTCACCGAGTTCTGGTCGCCGCGCGTCGTCGCCGAAGTCGACGACGCCTACATCAAGGTCGCCAAGGTCCACGGCTCGCTCGCGTGGCACAGCCATGACGACGAAGACGAGCTGTTCATGGTGCTCAAGGGCCGCCTGCGCATCGAGATGGAAGCGGGCCCGGTCGAGCTCGGCGAAGGCGAGATGTTCGTCGTGCCCAAGGGCGTGCGGCACAACCCAGTCGCCGAGGAGGAATGCCACCTGATGCTCATCGAGCGCAAGACCACGCTGCACACCGGAAGCACCGTCACCGAGAAGACGCGCTCGCTCGCGGAGCAGTTGCGCCCCGTCTGATCAAGCCATCGCAGCGGCCTCGATGCGGGCCGGCGAAAGAAGTCACCTACCCCTGCGACTGAGCCTCGGCTTCCTCCGGCCGCACCCGCGCCAGGATGAAATCGATGAACGTCCGGATCGCCCGCGTGTGCTGGCGGTTCGGCATGTAGAGCATGAACATCTGGGTGCCGAAGATCGACAGGCGCCAGTCGTCCAGCGTGGTCACCACGTCGCCGCGGCGTACGTCTTCCTGCACCACGTAGTCGGGCACGAGGCCCACGCCCAGGCCGGCGAGGATGGCCTGGCGCAGGAACAAGAAGTTCTCCGAGATCAGCGTGGGTTCCAGGATCACCTCGCGCCGCGTCTCGCCCTGGTAGGCCGAGATGCGCAGCTGCCGACCGATAACGGCCGCCGTGACCACCGGCGTGGCGCGCAGTGCGTCGAGCTGTACGGGCAGCGGGTGGCGCTCGGCATACGCGCGCGTGGCGCAGGCCACATAGCGCACCGGGCCCATCTCGCGCGCCACCAGGTTCTGCGGCGGCTCGGGAATCACGCGGATCGCAATGTCGACCTCGTCGCGCAGCAAATCCTCGATGCGGTTCTCGAACACCACGTCGAGCACGATGCCGGGGTACTGGCGCTTGAAGTCGATGAGCCAGTCGGCCATCACGAGCTGGCCGTAGCCGCTGGGCACGCTCAGGCGCACGCGGCCCTGCAGACCCTCGCCCAGCGCGGTGACCGACTCGCGCGCCGCCAGCAGCTCGGTCTGGATGGCCACGCCATGCTGGTACAGCCGCAGGCCGATCTCGGTGGGCTCGGCGCGCCGGGTGGTGCGCCGGATCAGCTGCGCGCCGACCGAGCGCTCCAGCTGGTTCAGGTGGTAGCTGACGTTGGCGCGGGTCATCTTGAGCCGGCGGGCCGCCGCGCTCAGGTTGCCCGCGTCCAGGATTTCCACCAGCAGGGTGAGCGATTGCAGGTCCATGGGCGCATTGTGTCAAAAATTCTTTGACAGTCTGTCAACCACCTATGCAATTGTCAAAGCCGAGATACCGGCCAAGAATGCAGGGCTCCCCAGAGCCCCGGACCCCTCGGCTTCACGAGGGCCTGCCACGCAAGCAAGAGACAAACGACACGCACATGGCCACCCCCACTCCCAGCCCTTCCACGTCCAACGGTCCCGTCACCTTCCAGCGTCAAGGCGACGTGTGTGTGGTGACCATCGACAACCCGCCCGTCAACGCCCTGGGCGTGGACGTGCGCCGCGGCCTGGCCGCCGCCATCGACGCGGCCGAGGCCGACAGCGGCGCCAAGGCGGTGCTGATCGTCGGTGCGGGCCGCAACTTCATCGCCGGCGCGGACATCCGCGAGTTCGGCCAGGCGCCGCAGCAGCCCTCGCTGCCCGAGGTCTGCCTGAAGATCGAGAACTGCACCAAGCCGGTGGTCGCCGCCATCCACGGCGCCGCGCTCGGCGGCGGGCTGGAGATTGCGCTGTCGGCGCACTACCGCCTCGCCTCGCCCACCGCCAAGCTGGGCCTGCCTGAAGTGGCGCTGGGCCTGCTGCCGGGCTCGGGCGGCACGCAGCGCGCACCGCGCCTGATCGGCGTGAAGCCCGCGCTCGAACTGATGCTCAGCGGCCGCCATGCGGGCGCCAAGGAAGCGCTGACGCTCGGCCTCGTCGACCGCCTCGGCGCTGAAGCCGACGCACGCGCCGAAGGCCTCGCCTACGCGCAGGAACTCGTCGCCGCCAACGCCCCGGTGCGCCGCACGCGCGAAGCCGCCGGCCTGGCCGACAAGGACGCAGCCCGCGCCGCCCTCGACGCCGCGCGCGCCGACACCGCCAAGAAGAGCCGCGGCCTGTTCTCGCCGATGAAGATCATCGAAGCCGTCGAAGGCGCGCTCACGCTGCCCTTCGACGACGGCATGGCGCTCGAACGCCAACTGTTCCTGCAGTGCATCGACAGCCCGCAGCGCGCCGGCCTGATCCACGCCTTCTTCGCCGAGCGCGAAGTGCTGAAGGCGCCCGAGACCCGCTCGGCCAGCCCGCGCGCGCTCGCCTCGGCCGGCATCGTCGGCGGCGGCACCATGGGTGCGGGCATTGCCGTGGCGATGCTCGACGCGGGCCTGCCCGTGACCATGGTCGAGCGCGACGAGCCCAGCCTCGCGCGCGGCCGTGCGCACGTCGAGAAGGTGTATGACGGCCTCATCGCCAAGGGCCGCATGACGCCCGAAGCCAAGGCCGCCGTGATGGCGCGCTTCTCGGGCTCGACGAGCTACGACGCGTTCGCCAATGTCGACATCGTGGTCGAGGCCGTGTTCGAAGAGATGGGCGTCAAGAAGGCCGTGTTCGCCGAACTCGACCGCGTGTGCAAGAAGGGCGCCGTGCTCGCCACCAACACCTCGTACCTGGACATCGACGAGATCGCCGCCAGCATCTCGCGCCCGCAGGACGTGGTGGGCCTGCACTTCTTCTCGCCCGCCAACATCATGAAGCTGCTGGAGATCGTGGTGCCCGCCAAGGTGAGCGCCGACGTGGTCGCCACCGGCTTCGAACTCGCGAAGAAGCTCAAGAAGGTGCCCGTGCGCGCCGGCGTGTGCGACGGCTTCATCGGCAACCGCATCCTGGCCGTGTACCGCCAGGCCGCCGACCACATGATGGAAGACGGCGCCTCGCCCTACGAGATCGACGCGGCCGTGCGCAACTTCGGCTACCCGATGGGCCCGTTCCAGGTGTCCGACCTGGCCGGCGGCGACATCGGCTGGGCCACGCGCAAGCGCAAGGCCGCCACGCGCGACCCGCAGGCGCGCTACGTGCAGGTGGCCGACCGCATCTGCGAGCGCGGCTGGTTCGGCCAGAAGACGCAGCGCGGCTACTACCTGTACCCCGAAGGCGCGCGCACCGGCGTGCCCGACCCCGAGGTGCTGGCCATCATCGACGCCGAGCGCGAGCGCGCCGGCATCACGCCGCGCAAATTCACCGAAGAAGAAATCATGCGCCGCTACATGGCCGCCATGGTCAACGAAGGCGCGAATGTCGTGCTCCAGCGCATCGCGCTGCGCCCGCTCGACGTGGACGTGACCTTCCTTTATGGCTACGGCTTCCCGCGCCACCGCGGCGGCCCCATGAAGTACGCCGACACCGTGGGCCTGCCCAAGGTGCTGGCCGACATCCGCGAGTTCGCCAAGGCCGACCCGATTTTCTGGAAGCCGTCGCCGCTGCTCGTGGAGCTGGTCGAACGCGGCGCCGATTTCGCCAGCCTCAACAAATCCGAGTAACCGTTAGAGCCCACCGTCCAGGAGACAACCCCATGCGTGAAGCCGTCATCGTTTCTACCGCCCGCACCCCGCTCACCAAGGCGCACCGCGGCGAATTCAACATCACCTCCGGCGCCACGCTGGCCTCGTTCGCGGTGAAGGCCGCGGTCGAGCGCTCGGGCCTGGACCCGGCCCTGATCGAGGACGCCATCCTCGGCTGCGGCTACCCCGAAGGCACCACCGGCCGCAACATCGCGCGCCAGTCGATCATCCGCTCGGGCCTGCCCATCAGCATCGCCGGCACCACCGTGAACCGCTTCTGCGCCTCGGGCCTGCAGGCGATTGCCATGGCCGCCGGCCGCATCGTGGTGGACGGCGCGCCGGCCATGATCGCGGGCGGCGTGGAAAGCATCTCGCAGATCCGCGGCCGCAGCCCCGGCGACGGCGGCGACCTCAGCCTCGACCCGTGGATCGTCGAGCACAAGCCCGAGCTGTACATGGCGATGATCGACACCGCCGACATCGTGGCCAAGCGCTACAACATCAGCCGCGAAGCGCAAGACCGCTTCTCGGCCGAGAGCCAGCGCAAGACCGAAGAAGCGCAACTGGCCGGCCGCTACAAGGACGAGATCGTGGCCTGCACCACCACGATGGCCGTGACCGACAAGGACACCAAGGAAGTCACGCACCGCGAAGTCACCGCCACGGAAGACAACTGCAACCGCCGCGGCACCACCTACGAGGCGCTGGCCAAGCTCAAGCCGGTGATGGGCGAAGACAAGTTCATCACCGCCGGCAACGCCTCGCAGCTGTCCGACGGCGCTTCGGCCTGCGTGATGATGGAAGCCAAGGACGCCGAGCGCGCCAACCTGAAGCCGCTGGGCGCGTTCCGCGGCCTGGCGCTGGCCGGCTGCGAACCCGACGAGATGGGCATCGGCCCGGTCTTCGCCGTGCCCAAGCTGCTCGCGCGCCACGGCCTGAAGGTGCAGGACATCGACCTGTGGGAACTCAACGAAGCCTTCGCCTCGCAGTCGATCTACTGCCAGGAGAAGCTGGGCATTCCGTCGGAACGCCTGAACGTGAACGGCGGCGCGATCTCCATCGGCCACCCCTTCGGCATGACCGGCGCGCGCCTCACGGGCCATGTGCTCATCGAAGGCAAGCGCCGCGGCGCCAAGTACGCCGTGGTCACGATGTGCATCGCCGGCGGCATGGGCGCCGCGGGCCTGTTCGAAATTTACTGATTCATTGAGGAGTCCGCGATGGACCTGAACTTCACGACCGAAGAAGAAGCCTTCCGCAGCGAAGTGCGCACCTTCCTGGCGGGCAAGCTGCCTGCGCGGCTGTCCGACAAGGTGCGCGGCGGCAAGATCCTGGAAAAGGCCGACATGCAGGAATGGCACGCCATCCTGAATGAACGCGGCTGGCTCGCCAACCACTGGCCCGAGCAGTACGGCGGCCCCGGCTGGACCGCGGTCGAGAAGTTCATCTTCGAGCACGAATGCGCCCTGGCCTTCGCGCCGCGCATCGTGCCCTTCGGCGTCAACATGCTGGGCCCGGTGCTCATCAAGTACGGCAACGAAGCGCAAAAGAGCTACTGGCTGCCGCGCATCCTGAGCGGCGCCGACTGGTGGTGCCAGGGCTACTCGGAACCCGGCGCGGGCTCCGACCTGGCCGCGGTGAAGACCACGGCCGTGCGCGGCATCGATGCGCAGGGCGACCACTACATCGTGAACGGCCAGAAGACCTGGACCACGCTGGGCCAGCACGCCAACATGATCTTCTGCCTGGTGCGCACCAACCGCGAAGCGAAGAAGCAGGAAGGCATCAGCTTCCTGCTGGTCGACATGACCTCGCCCGGCGTGGAAGTGCGCCCGATCATCACGCTCGACGGCGAGCATGAAGTCAACGAGGTGTTCTTCTCCGACGTGCGCGTGCCCGCCGAGAACCTCGTGGGCGAAGAGAACAAGGGCTGGACCTGCGCCAAGTACCTGCTGACCTACGAACGCACCAACATCGCGGGCGTGGGCTTTTCGGTGGCCGCGCTCGAGCAGCTCAAGGGCATCGTCGCGTCGCAGACCAAGAACGGCAAGCCGCTCGCGGACGACCCGGCTTTTGCGGCACGCCTGGCGCGCGTCGAGATCGACCTGGAGAACATGAAGACGACCAACCTGCGCGTGATCGCGGCCGTGGCCGGCGGCGGCGTGCCGGGTGCGGAAAGCTCGATGCTGAAGATTCGCGGCACGGAAATTCGTCAAGAAATTTCGTCGCTGGCGCGCCGTGCAATGGGCGTGTACGGACGGCCCTTCATCGAGGAGGCGCTGCACGACGGCTTCGACGGCGAGACCTTCGGCCCCGCCTACGCGTCGGCTGCCGCGTCGCGCTACTTCAACAACCGCAAGCTGTCGATCTTCGGCGGCTCGAACGAAATCCAGAAGAACATCATCTCCAAGATGATCCTGGGCCTGTAAAGGAAAGACGCCATGAACTTCGAACATTCCGAAGACCGGCGCATGCTCGCCGACAGCCTGAACCGCTTCATCGCCGAGCAGTACGCCTTCGATGCGCGCGACCGCATCGCAAAGTCGGCACACGGTTTCAGCAAGGAAATCTTCCAGAACTTCGCCGAGCTCGGCGTGATCGGCGCGCTGTTCAGCGAGGCCGACGGCGGCTTCGGCGGCAGCGGCTTCGACATCGCCGTGGTCTTCGAAGCGCTGGGCCGCGGCCTCGTGGTCGAGCCGCTGCTGGGCGCCGTGATGGTCGGCGAGGCGATCAGCGCCGCCGGCAGCGACGCGCAGAAAGAAAAGATCGGCGACATCGTCAACGGCGTGACCGTGGCGGCCTTTGCGCACGACGAAGCCGACACGCACTACGAACGCACGCGCGTCGCCACGACCGCCGAGCGCAGCGGCGACGGTTGGGTGCTCCAGGGCGCCAAGGCCGTGGTGCCGCAAGGCGAGCAGGCCGACCTGTTCCTCGTGTCGGCCCGTACCTCGGGCAACGTCGATGCCGAAGCCGGCATCTCGCTGTTCCTCGTGCCCGCCAAGACCGCGGGCCTCACGGTGCGCGGCTGCCCCGCGATCGACGGGGGCCGTGTGGCCGAACTCACGCTCGACGGCGTGACGCTCGGCGCCGACGCGCTGCTGGGCGCCGAAGGCCAGGGCGCCGCCACGCTGGAGCGCGCCATCGGCCGCGGTGTGCTCGCACTGTGCGCCGAAGCACTGGGCGCGATGGAAGCCGCCAAGACTGCCACGCTCGAGTACCTGCGCACACGCAAGCAGTTCGGCATCCTCATCGGCAGCTTCCAGGCCCTGCAACACCGCATGGCCGACCTGCTGCTCGAGATCGAACAGGCCCGCTCGGCCGTGATCAACGCCGCAGCCGCCATCGACGGCAGCGACCGCGTGGTGCGCGAACGCGCGCTGTCGGCCGCCAAGTTCAGCATCGGCCGCATCGGCGCGCTGGTGGCCGAAGAAAGCATCCAGATGCACGGCGGCATCGGCATGACGTGGGAGCTGCCACTGCCCCACTACGCCAAGCGCCTCGTGATGATCGACCACCAGCTCGGCGACGAAGACCACCACCTGCAGCGCTACATCGCCCTGGGCAAAGAGTCCGGCAAGGAGCTGGCGTCGTGAGCGACAACAAGACCGTGCTGATCTCGCAGGAAGGCGCCGTCCGCATCCTGACCAACAGCAACCCGGCCGCACGCAACGCGATCACGCCGACGCTGTACGCCGAACTCTCCGCCGCGCTCACCGATGCGCAGAACGACCCCGAGGTGGGCGCCATCGTCTTCACCGGCGCGGGCGACTTCTTCTGCTCGGGCGGCGACCTGAACCTGCTGGCCAAGCGCCGCGAACTGCCCGAGGCCGAACGCCGCGAGAAGCTCGAAGGCCTGCACGGCCTGATCCGCGCGATCCGCGACTGCGGCAAGCCCGTGATCGCGGCGGTCGAAGGCGGCGCAGCCGGCGCCGGCCTGTCGATGGCGCTGGCCTGCGACATGCTCGTGTCGGCGCGCGATGCGTTCTACACGGTGGCCTACATCAAGGTCGGCCTCACGCCCGACGGCGGCGCCACGGCCTTCCTCGCCGAGTTCGTCTCGCGCCAGGTGCTCACCGAGCTGTGCCTCACCGGCGACCGCCTCACGGCCGAGCGCCTGCACGCGATGGGCGCCGTGAACCGCCTGACCGACAAGGGCGGCGCGCTGGCCGAAGCCATCGCACTCGCGGCCAAGGTGGCCACGGGCCCGCAGCGCGCCAGTGCACGCATCAAGACGCTGTGCCGCCAGGCCCATCGTGCAACGCTCGAGGAACAACTCGATGCCGAAGCGGTCTACATGGTGACGTCGCAGGCCGACGCCGAAGCCGCTGAAGGCATCGGCGCCTTCCTCGGCAAGCGCAAGGCCGACTTCGTCGCGTTGCGCCACGCCCCCAAGCCTGACGCGTCCTGACGCGCCGCGCCCTTCCCCGCGTGTGCATGCCGATGCAGATGCGGGGGTCTTTCGTTTTCCTGGAGTTGTTCCCATGCCCTCGCTGAATTCCTCGCTGCCGCTCGCCGGCGTGCGCGTCCTCGATCTGTCCCGCATCCTCGCCGGCCCCTGGTGCGGCATGGTGCTGGCCGACATGGGCGCCGAGGTGATCAAGGTCGAGCACCCGGGCCGCGGCGACGACACGCGCGACTGGGGCCTGCGCGTCGGCAAGACCGAGACCGCCTACTTCAACAGCGTGAACCGCAACAAGCGCTCCGTCACGCTCGACCTGCAGACACCCGAAGGCCAGCAGATCGCGCGCGACCTGGCCAAGCAGTGCGACGTGGTGCTGCAGAACTTCAAGTTCGGCGGTATCGACAAGCTGGGCCTGGGCTACGAACAGCTGCGCAAGGACAACCCGGGCCTCATCTACTGCTCGATCTCGGGCTACGACCGCACCGGCCCCGAGGCCGCACGCCCCGGCTACGACCTCGTGGTGCAGGGCGAGGCCGGCCTGATGGCGCTCAACGGCGAAGCCAACCAGCCGCCGCTGAAGTTCGGCGTGGCCGCCGTCGACCTGTTCACCGGCATGTACTCGGCGCAGGCCGTGCTGGCCGCGCTCTACCAGCGCGAGAAGACCGGCACCGGCCGCCACATCGAGATGGCGCTGTTCGACTGCGGCCTCATGATCACCGCCTACTACGGCCTCGAAGCGCTGCTGATGGGCGAAGACCCGCCGCGCTACGGCAACTCGCACCCGTCGATCGTGCCCTACGGCGTGTTCGACGCGGCCGACGGCCCGCTGGTGATCACCGTGGGCAACAACGCGCAGTTCTCGCGCTTCTGCACCGAAGTGATCGAGCGCCCCGACCTCGCGGCCGACGAGCGCTTCAAGACCAACATCCTGCGCTCGGCCAACCGCGCCGTGCTGCTGCCCGAGTTGCACGCCGAGCTGGCCAAGCGCCCGCGCGCCGCGCTGCTCGAAAAGCTCAACGCCTCGGGCATTCCCTGCGGCGAAGTGCTGGGCCTGCTGGAGGCGCTGAACTCCAAGCGCGCGACCGACGCCGGCCTGGTGACCAAGCAGCCGCATCCGGTGGCCGGCGAGGTCGACGTGCTGGCGCCCCCCTACCGTTTCGATGGCGAGCGCCTGCCCGTGCGCAGCGCGCCGCCCACTTTGGGCGAAGGCACGCACGACGTGCTGAAGTCCCTGCTCGGCCTGTCGGATGAAAAGCTGGCAGCGCTGAAAACGAACGGCGTCGTCTGATCGCACACAGCGAAGACAACGCCCGCATCCCTGAAGAGAAATCCATGGCCTTTCCGTTCCTTAGCTCCCCCCGTAATCCCGTGCGCCGCGCCCTGATCGCGCTGGCCCTTCCCCTCCTGGCCGGCAGCGCCTTCGCCCAGGCCTGGCCGACCAAGCCGATCACGCTGGTCGTGCCCTTCCCGCCCGGCGGTCCGACCGACGTGGCTTCGCGCATCGTGGCGCAGAAGATGTCGCTGTCGCTCAAGCAGAACATCCTGGTCGACAACCGCAGCGGCGCCTCGGGCACCATCGGCGCGGCCTTTGCCGCCAAGGCCGCACCCGACGGCTACACCTTCGTGATGCTGGCCACACCGACGCTGCTGGCCTCGCACCTGTACGGCACCGTGCCCTACGACATCTTCAAGAACTTCACGCCCGTGGGCACGGTGTACGACCTGCCGATCGTGATGGTGGTGAACCCGAAGGCCCTGCCCGGCGTGAACGGCCTGCAGGACCTGATCGCCAAGGCCAAGGCCGACGGCGGCAAGCTCAACTACACGACCGCCGGCGCCGGCAGCTTCGGCCACCTGACGACCGAGCAGCTGAAGAACATCGGCAAGTTCGAGATGCAGCACGTGCCCTACCGCGGCAGCGCCCCGGCCGTGACCGACCTCATCGGCGGCCAGGTGCCCGCGATGTTCTCCGACCTCGTGGCCGTGATCCCGCACATCCGCGCCGGCACGCTGCGCCCCATCGCCGTGGGCTCCGGCAAGCGCGTGAGCCTGCTGCCCGACGTGAAGACCGTGGCCGAGCAAGGCTTCCCCGGCTTCGACGCCACCTCGTGGGGCGGACTGCTGGCCCCGGCCGGCACGCCGCAGGCCGTGGTCGACCGCATGAGCGCCGAGCTGAAGAAGGCACTGGCCGACAAGGAAGTCGGCGAGAAGCTGCAGAGCGTGGGCTCCTTCGCGGCCTACGGCACGCCGGAACAGACCGCCACGCGCATGCGCCAGGACTTCGAGCGCTGGGGCAAGGTCATCCGCGACAACAAGATCACGAACCAGTAAGACACACGACGGGGCACCCCGTCCGCAGCCGGCCAGACGACCTCAAGGAGACACCATGACAACAGGCAACGACAAGAACAACCACAACGTCATCGGCACCCCGTTCCGCCCCCGGTTCCCGGTGCGCGGGCTCGCCGACATCCGCGCGCTCGAAGCAACGCCGCTGGAAGAAGCGCTCACGGTGCGCAGCACCTACGAGCTCTTCCGCAATTCCGGCGCGGCCTTCGGCGACAAGACCGCGCTCACCTTCCTGCGCAGCGGCAACCCGGCGGATGAACCCATCCGCTGGTCGTATGCGCAGCTGCTCGCGGGCATTCACCAGACCGCCAACCTGCTGCACACGCTGGGCGTGGGGCCGCAGGATGCGGTCGCGGTGCTGCTGCCCGGTTGCCTCGAGTACCACCTCGCGCTCTGGGGCGGCGAGGCGGCCGGCATCGTGCAGCCGCTGAACCCGCTGCTCACCGACGAGAAGCTGGTCGCGCTGATGACCGCGGCGCATGCCAAGGTGCTCATCGCCTACGGCTCGGACGCGGAATCGGGCATGTGGTCGAAGGCGATGCGCCTGCGCGGCCAGGTGCCCACACTCACCACCGTGCTGCGCGTGGCGCCGCACGACGAAGCACCGGGTGCTGCGGGTGCGTTGCCCGAAGGCGTGGCCGAGTTCGACGTGCTGCGCGCCGCGCAACCGAGCGACCGCCTCGTGAGCGGCCGCGACATCGCGCCCACCGACATCGCCGCCTACTTCCACACCGGCGGCACCACGGGCGCGCCCAAGCTCGCGCGCCACAGCCATGGCGCGCAGGTGTTCACCGCCTGGGCCAGCGTGCAGCTCGCGGGCATGAACGAACAGGGCATCTCGATCAACGGCTACCCGCTGTTCCATGTGGCGGGCGTGCTGCCGGCCTCGCTGTCGGCGCTGTCGGCGGGCGTGGAGGTGATCATTCCGACGCCCTCGCTGCTGCGCAACAAGGAGGTGCTGGCCAACTACTGGAAGCTGGTCGAAAAGTACCGCCCCACCTCGCTGTCGGCCGTGCCCACGGTGCTCGCCGCACTGGCCAACGTGCCGCTGGACGGCGCCGACATTTCGTCCATCACCTACTGCCGCACCGGCGCCGCCGTGCTCGCGCCCGAGCTGGCCGCGCGCTTCGAACGCCTGTTCGGCCTGCACGTGCACGAGAGCCTGGGCATGACCGAGATGGCCGGCATCTCGACCATCACGCCGCCCGGCGTGAACGGGCCTGCGGGCTGCGTCGGCTTTCGGCTGCCGTATGCACAGGTGCGCATCGTGGCGCTCGACGAGAACGGCAACGCCAGCGACCGCGAAGTGGCGCAGGGCGAGACCGGCATGGTGCTGTTCAAGTCGCCCAACGTGTTCTCGGGTTTCGTCGATGCGGCCGACAACGCCAAGGCCTTCACGGCCGACGGCTGGCTCGCGACCGGCGACCTGGGCTGGATGGACGCCGAAGAGCGGCTGCACCTCACGGGCCGTTCGAAAGACCTGATCATCCGCAGCGGCCACAACATCGACCCCAAGACCATCGAGGACGCGCTGGGCGCGCACCCGGCCGTGCAGCTGTGCGCCGCCGTGGGCGCCCCCGATGCCTACGCGGGCGAACTGCCCGTGATCTTCGCGACGCTGGTGCCCGGCGCCTCGGCCACCGAAGACGAGCTGCTGGCCTTCACTTCAGCACGCGTCGACGAAGCGCCCGCGCGCCCCAAGTGGGTGTCGGTGATCGCCACGATGCCGATGACCAACGTCGGCAAGATCTACAAGCCCGAGCTGCGCGCCATGGCCGCGCGGCAGGTGGTGGCGGCCACGGTCGCCGAGGTCTGCACGGCACTCGGCCTGAGCGATGCGGCGCGGCCTGCGGTGAGCACGGAAGGCGAAAGCCTCGTGCATGTGCAGATCGACGCCGCCGCAGCAGGCACGCAAGCCGCAGCGCTGCAGGAGCGGCTGCAGAAGGCCCTGGAACCGCTGCCCTTCAAGACGCGCATCGCGCTGAAGTGACCGGCCTGCTTCTTCTTCGACACGATTTTCTGAAACCGAACGGGAGACACACCATGACCCATCACGCCTCGACCCGCCGCGCCCTGCTGTGCGCCGCCGCATCGACCGCCGCGCTGTTCGCGCTGGCCCCCGCGCATGCGCAGGCGCCCTACCCGAACAAGCCGATCCGCCTCGTCGTGCCCTTCCAGGCCGGCGGCGCGACCGATGTGCTGGCGCGCGTGCTGGGCCAGAAGATGGCGGCCAGCATGGGCCAGCCCATCGTGGTGGACAACAAGCCCGGCGCGGCCGGCATCATCGGCACCGACGCGGTCGCCAAGGCCGCGCCCGACGGCTACACGATCGTGCTGTCGCTGAGCAACTCGCTCATGACCAACGAGTTCTTGTACGACAAGCTGCCCTACGACACGCAGCGCGACCTCACGCTGGTCTACCAGATCGCGATGGCGCCGCTGGTGCTGGTGGTGCACCCCAGCGTGCCCGCCAAGACCGGCCCCGAGCTGCTGAAGTACGTGGCCGCGAACAAGGGCAAGGTCGCCTACGGTTCGTACGGCGTGGGCGCCTACCCGCACCTGGCCGGCGCGCACATGAGCCTCACGCAGCAGGCCGACATGAACCACGTCGCCTACAAGGGCGAGGCGCCGATGGTGCAAGACCTCATCGGCGGCCAGATCCAGATGGCCTACGCCAGCGCGCTCGCGGCCAAGCCGCACATCGACGCGGGCAAGCTCAAGGCCGTCGGCGTGACCGGCGAGCGCCGCATGAGCACGCTGCCCAACGTGCCCACGCTGGCCGAGCAAGGCCTGAAGGACGAGGCCTACCGCGTGACCGGCTGGCTCGCCATTGCCGCGCCCGCGAAGACGCCCAAGGCCATCGTCGACCGCATCGCCGATGAGGTGCGCAAGGCCACGCAGCAGCCCGACGTGCGCGAGCGCGTGGCGGCCATGGGCTTCGAGATCAAGGACAGCTCGCCCGAACTCTTTGCAGCAGCCTGGAAGCAGGAGCGTCCCGTGTGGGAGCGCCTGATCAAGCAGTCGGGCGCCAAGCTCGAGTAACCCCTTCCCCATTTTTTGTCATTCAAGAGGAACAGCCATGAAAGTTCTGGTGCCTGTCAAACGGGTCGTCGACTACAACGTGAAGGTGCGCGTCAAGAGCGACGGCACCGGGGTGGACATTGCCAACGTCAAGATGAGCATGAACCCCTTCGACGAGATCGCTGTCGAAGAAGCGGTGCGGCTGAAGGAAAAGGGCATCGTGACCGAAGTCATCGCCGTGTCCTGCGGTGATGCCAAGTGCCAGGAAACCCTGCGCACCGCGATGGCCATCGGCGCCGACCGCGGCATCCTGGTCGAGACCACCGAAGAGCTGCAGCCCCTCGCGGTTGCCAAGCTGCTCAAGGCACTGGTCGACAAGGAACAGCCCCAGCTGATCATCCTCGGCAAGCAAGCCATCGATGACGACGCCAATCAAACGGGCCAGATGCTGGCTGCACTCGCCGACCTGCCGCAAGCCACCTTCGCCTCGAAGGTCGAGCTCGCAGCCGACAAGGTCACCGTCGCACGCGAAGTCGACGGCGGCATGGAAACGCTGACGCTCACGCTGCCCGCGGTCATCACGACCGACCTGCGCCTGAACGAGCCGCGTTATGTGACGCTGCCCAACATCATGAAGGCCAAGAAGAAGCAGCTCGATGTCTTCAAGCCCGAAGACCTGGGCGTGGACGTCAAGCCCCGCCTCAAGACCCTGAAGGTCAGCGAGCCGCCGAAGCGCGGCGCGGGCATCAAGGTGCCCGACGTTGCCACCCTGGTGGACAAGCTCAAGAACGAAGCCAAAGTGATCTGAGGAAGAAACGAACATGACCGCACTCGTCATTGCCGAACACGACCACGCCAGCATCAAGCCGGCCACCCTCAACACCGTGACTGCAGCCCTGGCTTGCGGTGGCGACGTCCACATCCTCGTGGCCGGTGCCAACGCAGCCGAAGCCGCCAAGGCCGCCGCGCAGATCGCCGGTGTGTCCAAGGTGATCGCTGCCGACAGCGCATCGCTGGCAGAAAACCTCGCCGAGAACGTCGCTGCACAAGTGCTCGCGATCGCAGCGAACTACAGCCACATCCTGTTCCCCTCGACCGCCAACGGCAAGAACGTCGCTCCGCGCGTGGCCGCCAAGCTGGACGTTGCGCAGATCAGCGACATCACCAAGGTCGACAGCCCGGACACCTTCGAGCGCCCGATCTACGCCGGCAACGCCATTGCCACCGTGCAGAGCACCGACGCCACCAAGGTGATCACCGTGCGCACGACCGGCTTCGACGCAGCCGCTGCCACCGGTGGCAGCGCTACGGTCGAAACCGCTGAAGGCGTCGCAGACAGCGGCAAGAGCAGCTTCGTCGGCCGTGAAGTCACGAAGAGCGAACGCCCCGAACTGACGGCCGCCAAGATCATCGTCTCCGGTGGCCGTGCCCTGGGCAGCGCAGAGAAGTTCACCGAAGTGATGGCCCCGCTGGCCGACAAGCTGAACGCAGGCCTCGGCGCCAGCCGCGCAGCCGTCGACGCAGGCTACGCCCCGAACGACTGGCAAGTGGGCCAGACCGGCAAGATCGTTGCGCCGCAGCTGTACATCGCTGCAGGCATCTCGGGCGCCATCCAGCACTTGGCCGGCATGAAGGACTCGAAGGTCATCGTCGCGATCAACAAGGACGAAGAAGCCCCGATCTTCTCGGTGGCCGACTACGGCCTCGTGGCCGACCTGTTCACGGCCGTGCCGGAACTCGTGAAGGCGCTGTAAGCGGCTGCGACGATGAAGACCCGCATCACCGAACTGCTCGGCATCCGCTACCCCATCATCCAGGGCGGCATGCAATGGGTGGGCCGCGCCGAGCTGGCCGCGGCCGTGTCGAACGCCGGCGGCCTCGGCATCCTCACCGCGCTCACGCAGCCCACGCCCGGCGACCTGCGCCACGAGATCGAGCGCACGCGCACGATGACCGACCAGCCCTTCGGCGTGAACCTCACGATCCTGCCGGCGGTGAAGCCGCCGCCGTACGCCGAGTACATCCAGGCCATCATCGACAGCGGCGTGAAGATCGTGGAGACCGCGGGCAACAGCCCGAAAGACTTCATCGAAGCCCTGAAACGCCACGACGTGAAGATCGTCCACAAGTGCACCTCGGTGCGCCACGCGCTCTCGGCCGAGCGCAACGGCGTCGATGCGGTGTCGGTGGACGGCTTTGAATGCGCCGGCCACCCGGGCGAAGACGACGTGCCCGGCCTCGTGCTGCTGCCGGTGGCGGCGCGCAAGCTGCGCATTCCGATCATCGCGTCGGGCGGCATCGCCGACGGCCGCGGCATGGCCGCCGCGCTGGCGCTGGGCGCCGAAGGCATCAACATGGGCACGCGCTTCTGCGTGACCCAAGAAGCGCCGATCCACGACAACATCAAGCAGGCACTGGTGGCCGCGACCGAGCGCGACACCAAGCTGATGTTCCGCACCCTGCACAACACAGCGCGCGTGTTCCGCAACGCGATCTCCGAAGAAGTGGTGGCCACCGAACGCCGTCCCGGCGGCTGCGAGTTCGAGGACATCCGTCCGCTGGTCGCCGGCGCACGCGGCCGCGCGGCGCTGGAATCGGGCGAGGTGCACAACGGCGTGGTCTCGGCCGGCCAGTGCATCGGGCTGATCGACGACATCCCGACGTGTGCCGAATTGCTGGAGCGCATGGTGCGGGAGTGCCGGGAGCATCTGGACCGGGCGCGCAGCTGGATGAACTGAGGGCTTCAGGCTCTGCCGCGGCACCAGGCCCACGAGGTCCGTGCGCGGCGCATCGCAGAAGCTGCATTTGTTGGCGCTCGCCGAGACTTCGTGCCGCATGAACCGGCTGCTTCGCCGAGTTCTTCTCTAGAGTGAATGCCCCTGTCACTCGACACCCCACCAAGGGAAGAAGAAAGGCGCCACACCCCCACCACCGAGATGTTTGAAGGCTGCTTGCCTCGCGGCAGGTCGTCGGTGCGAAAGCAGCGATGCAGATGCGAGGTATCAAAAGGCGACGGCCGAGGTGTTACTAGCACCCCGGCCGTCTAACCAAGTTCGTGCAACCCCTCTAAAGAAGCGCACAAAAATGGCTACCAAGACTATAGCCCGGCCTCGCACGCCGGTAGTTTCCGAAGACAACGCCCAAGACCCGGCGGATCTTCTCGAAAACACCCTCTCTCAACTCGAAGCGCTCCTGTGGGTCTGCCATGGGGAAGAGATCGACTGGTGCAGCGGTGACGGACCTCGACAACTGGACAACGTGCTTTGGCTTGCGGCTGAACTTGCTCGCAAGGCTGGGGAGCTGTTTCAACGGAGCGAGAAGGCGCGACGCGCAGCGCTTGAGACCGGCGGTTAGCGGCTGGTCTGCGGGCTGCGTGTTTCGCGGCCCGCCCTGGTGAACAGGTTCTTTTGGGTGCGACGGCTGAAGCCCTTGTGATGGAGGGAATTCGGTTCGATTGAGGTGCTTGTGGGGTAGGCCTCGGTGGCAGCTATGTGTTCCATGCTGATCGTCGGCAGGCGATGCGGGCATCCGCTTTGCAGTGGAGGCGGACTGTCATTGGCCGAAGCTAGACCTCCGGGTTCGGCCAGGACCGGTCATTCATAGACGGGGCCCAATTCACTCGCACGCAGACCCTGGTGACCTGCGCGGTTGCGACCCAGCACAGGTGCCCCTTGCCTACAGACGCTCCACCGACTCAGCACGTTGCAAGGCATCAATCCATTCAATTGGACCGGCGGAGCTCTCGTGCGGAATCGCATACATGAGCCCGTAAGTCTCACCCTGCCTGGTGAACCGTACGTTGACGACGTAGTGCGCCCCAGGGTCCGGGACTACGCCGCCGGCGGAGACTTTGTAGGGGTTCAGGTACCGGGCTCCAGCGCTCGTCCAATGTTTGGCGAACCTGTCGCGGCTCAGCAGTGCATTCGCGGTCGTCTTCGTTCCACTCTCACTCGTGGTCGTCCAACTCGCGTGTGGCACGCCGCGATTACAGGTCAACGTCCCATGCTTGGTGGTGCCCGCTAGGTGGGTGTAAAACTCGATGAGATGGTCGTCCGTTGCATTCAAACGTGGCAGGCGCCTCGCAAAGCGTTCGGCGACCGCTATCGCGGCCACTATGAGAGCAAAGAAGCTTGGAAGACTAAGAATCGACCACCACCCCCAGCCGTGAACATGGAGGGGAATTGAAAGGACCGCCCAGAACGCGGCAAGCATTCCGTATTCGCCCCAGCCCCAACGATTCAGAAATGCTGCACGGCCGCGGAAGATGCTTCGTTTGGGTTGCATAGATTCGATTTGGTCGGGGCGAAAGCTTGGGTTCGACACCCGACTCCCTCGATACAAATCGTAGCATCGCGCCGTGGCGGTTCGCCACATTGCGGATGAGCCGCTGAAGCCGGCCGCAGACCATCACCTTGGTCACTGAGATAGGACTCCCGATGAAAGCCATCGTCGTTGAAATCGCGCAAGTGGTTGACGACAGCGCATATCCGCCCCTCGTGGAATGCCTCTTGGTCGATGCGAAAGGGCAGACACACCGGTTCGTGGAGAAGGATGCCATCGTGACCTCCACGGCGGTCGTCATCGGTGCGCTTCCCGCGCTTGGTGTCATCGCTTGCGAGGTCGAGTCGCAGTGGGTTGATTCGGAAGGCCGCTCGTTGGTCAGCGCTGTGACGACGCGACCCTGGGGAGTTGAATCCACCGCAGGAAGCAGCAATTTTGTTGTGTTTGCCGAGCAGCTTCGAGAGGTTTGAGCGTCGGGCAGAATCCGGGCTAGGACCCGACACTCGTGACCGTCGGGCTCACGCGTCCGGGTCTACGGATTGCCTGGGCGGCGAGCCGCGCGCCCAGGGCGTTTCAGCCCTTTCGCATGGTGATCGCATGAAAAGGACAAGTCACTGCGCAATCGCTGCAGCCCGTGCACCGATCCGCATCTTGAAGCGTCGACGCCTTCTTCCATTGCTGGACTTCGAGGCTGAGAAGGTGAAGGTTGCACGCGGCGACGCACCAACCGCAGCCCGTGCAACGCGCGGCGTCGACAGCGGGCAGCCAACCGAGGCGGTGCGGGCGGCGAGGCTGATGTACGTCCATCTATGATTCCAACGAGCCGTATCGGCCCGGAAGGTAGCATGCCGCCGGCTCCAGTCGGCCAGGACCGGACTTTCCCGCTCAACCGCCAGTCGGACCATGCAACGACACTTTAGGCAGCCTGTGAGATATCCTCGTTTGTAGAACTAGCGCAATCGCGCGCGCGAACGTAGCATCTAGAAAAATAAGGATGGAGAAGGGCATGTTCAATTGTCGGCGGTTGGTCTGGCTGATTGCCGCGGCCAGCCTTTCAGATTTGGGTTCCATAGCCTCTGCGCAAACGACGGCGCTCTTGCTCTTTGGAGGCACCGGCCACAAGACGTTTCTTGGCTGCTTGAACTGCGGAAGCTACGACGGCGGCTCGGTTTGCAATGCCTACGGTCAGTTCGGTTCACGATACCAATCGGACAGCATCTGGAACCCGTACGGCACCTATGGTTCGAAGTACAACAGTGCGTCGCCCTGGAACAAGTACAGCACCGATGCACCCGCCGTCGTCGACAAGGAGGGGAACTTCTACGGCTATCTATCCGCCAACCCCTACATCTCCAAGCGAACGACCATCAAAGGACTCGTCACGCTGACGGATGCTGCTGAGGAATTCGATGACCTCGAAAAGCTTTCCGATGCCTTTTGTCGACGGTAGTGGTGGACTCTGACGAGAAGGCGCCGTAGATAAGCGGCCAGAAGCAGCCGCACGCTCAAGCGATGATGCCCTTCAGTAAGAAGGCTTCAATCGACGGCGATAGCAGCCGCACTTCCTTATCGCTTCCCTCGAGCTCAGCTACAAGCTCACCAGTCGCGGGGTTGATGCCGAAGGGGTTCCCTGCGCCATCCCATCCGATGAGAAAGAAATCCGCCTTCCACTCGCCGGCCGTTCGCTCTCGCAAGTGCTTTCGGTGTGAGCCGGCGAGCTGTTCGATTCCATCGACCCATTCGCTGCCGACGACCCCACCGCCGCACGAGGCGAGGAACCAGCGAAAGTCTTGTGGAATCGGGCCAAATTCCTTCTCGAAGGAGCTCAGGGCGTCTTCGGTGGCGGGCACATACCGGATTTCCTGTGGTCGAGCCGACCAGAGCTTCAAAATGAGCACGCGGGACGTGGGATGCATCCTGCTGAAGCTACCATGACGCGATTCGGCCAGAAGCGGACCTTCAACAAGTTCTCATGAACCACATTACCTATCCCGAAATGCGGCAGGAACTCATCGAGTACCTGCAGGGCCTCGCCGACCCGCAGTATCAGCGCCGTGTGTGGGTCGATCAACTGCTCGAAGATGGCGTGCAGCATGACGAGTTTGACTACGCCGTGCACTTTCTGTTTGACGATACGGCGCTTGCATCTGACCCCCACTCGACCATCGGCTGGATTCTCAAAGATGCATCAGAGGCAGATACAGTTACAGCGGTAGTTGCGTCGATTGAAGCCGTCTTCGCAAAGCACGGCACCAAGCTTTCCGATGCAGAGTACATCGAGCTTCCCGAATGGCACTCCGTCGTAGCCACGGCCGCAACGGCTGTGGCGTGCATCGCTGCTCAATAGGCAGAATGCGGCCAGAAGCCGACCTTCGCGGGTGCGTTGCAAATCGATGTATTGAATAGGGGCGAGGAGGACCATTTGATCGCAGAAGAGAAGTACCCGGCCGATTGGCTGAAAAAGGTTCCTGCCGTCGTCTTCGGATCGCTGACGAAGGGGGAGATACGGATCCTTCTGCATCCTGGGAATGGACTTGCTGCTAGCGGTGCTCCGCGTGATGTGCCCGCAGTCAAATTTCCGGCAGGTCTTCACATGCCAAACACGCTCCTCTGGGTCGAACTGGATGAAACCATGAACGTCACCAGAGTGTGGAGGCGGGACACGTGAAGGGGCACTCATGGACTCGCCTCGTTACTGCGGCCGAGTTCGGCCATGACCGGACATTGAGCTACCCATTCGCACCGAACCCAAATGACAAATCAGAGTAGCGACGAAATCGTTGTTGAGATGGCCAAGACCTTCATGGACTTGCTCCAGCGTGACGTTCCGGGGTGGAGCCGAGCATTCTTCAGATTCGAGGCGGACCACTTGAAGACGGGGTCGAACGCTTCATACGTCGCCGGAGCCAACATCAGCTTGTTGTCCGCGTTGAGGAACTCAGAGTTCTTCAATCGAATGAGCGAATTGGCCTGGGCGTTGCGCGAGCGAATGGGCTCCGCTGAACAAGCGTTTTGTGTCTTGTTGCTTAGCGTCAATTCGAGCTTTGACTTCAACATCGATTTTGAGCGCGATGACCCAGGACGCTGGCGCATCAGCAAGATGGATGGCGCGTCTGGCTTGCCGGTGGGAATCGAATAGGGTCTTGTGTCGCAGTGCCCGCTTTGGAGCAAGGCGACCGGCGGCTTTGGGCCCTGAGCCGACTACGGGGCCTCTTCCCAAAAGCGGCCCTTGATTCAAAACGGATTGATCGGTGCCCGAACGTACAGTCGGCGGGCCCGGTCCCTGTCTACGGGCAACGCTATAGTTTGCTGACTTCACACTTGCCGGGTTTAGCGGATTTTTGTACCTGGGTTTTAAACAGGCATCCCTGTGCAAATTCAGGCCGCAAGCCACTTACAGGAGGAATGAGTGTCCAGAATATCTCGCACGGTCCAGTTTGTTTCGCAAGGTTTGCGAGATACATCACCCGGAAAGCCGGGCGCCGCCTCTCATGTCAAACGTTAGACCGCAGGCAACTCATGGTCGACTACCCAACGCTCGAGACATCCCGACTCACCCTGCGCGAGATTCTGGAATCGGATGCGGAAAGTCTCCTTCAAATCCATGGTGACCACGAGCACATGCGATGGTTCGGGTCGGATCCGATTCCCAATCTTGACGACGCCAGGAAGCTAGTCGCTACGTTTGCGAGCTGGCGGAAAGAGCCGGTTTCTGGAGCGCGCTGGGCCATGGAGCTGAAAGACCGACCAGGACTGATTGGTACGTGCGGCCTGTTTCGCTGGAATCGAAACTGGAGATCCTGCGTAGTCGGATACGAAATCGCTCCGGCGCATCAGGGGCGCGGATACGTAAGAGAAGCGCTAGAAGCAGTTATCACGTGGGGGTTCCGAGAGGTGCAACTAAATCGAATCGAGGCGCAGGTACACCCTGACAACAAGGCGTCTCTGGCATTGCTCGCAACGCTTGGCTTTCTGCAAGAGGGGCATCAACGGGATGCAGGGTACTGGGCAGGCCGGCACCACGACCTTCTGCAATATGCTTTGCTTAAGGCTCAGTGGAGTACAACGAGTGTGGTCTAACAGGTCGTTCGACACGGACACGCAGCGGCTTTGCGCCGCAGGCTGTGTACGTGAACATACGTCTTGCGGAGCAACGCCACTGCGCACCGGTCAACTCCGACGTTGAGTGTCCGCTTTACCTAAGAGCCACCGACTGCTCCTGGCCGACTGTAGCCGGTGGCTCTGCCTTCGCGAAGGGGCCCGATGCGGTCCTTCGATGCGAGAGGTCGACCGACTGCTTTGCAGCGATCGCGGTCTGTCGTGCGTCTGCAATTGACGTCCGCTTCTTGCCAGTGAACTGCCCTTCAACGCGGCTGCTCCGACTACCAGCGGGAAGAAAAGCTGGCCACAAAGGCCGGGGCGATTCAGTTCGCCCTGTGCTGTTAGCCTTACATGGTCGGCAGGGCCTCTGCCACGCCAACTCCGGCCATCGTGCCCAATTTTAGAAGTGAACTCACTATGACCAGCCCGCTCTACAACGCCTCCGTTCCCGTCATGCAGCAGATGCTGCGCGCCCTGTCCGACGTGCTCAAGAAGGCCGAAGACCAGGCGACGCAGAAGAATATCGATCCCAATGCGCTGCTGCAGGCGCGGCTGTTCCCTGACATGTTTCCGCTACTGCGTCAGGTACAGATCGCCGCAGACTTCTCCAAGGGCATTGCCTCCCGCCTGGCTGGTGCCGAGATACCGTCCTGGCCCGACACTGAGGTCAGCTTCGCCGACCTGCAAGCGTTGATCGCCAAAGCTTTGGCCCATATCGGCTCCTTCACGTCTGAGCAATTTGATTCAAGCGAGAGCCGCGAGATCGTCTTGCGCCCCGGCACCCCCAAGGAAAAGAAGCTGACCGCAGGCGCATATCTTCTGCACTATGGACTGCCGCAGTTTTTCTTCCACGTGACCACGACCTATGCCATCTTGCGTCACAACGGTATTGAGATCGGCAAGCGCGACT
Source organism: Variovorax sp. 54 (assembly GCF_002754375.1). Classification (NCBI taxonomy): domain Bacteria; kingdom Pseudomonadati; phylum Pseudomonadota; class Betaproteobacteria; order Burkholderiales; family Comamonadaceae; genus Variovorax; species Variovorax sp. 54. Next base: position 4,043,974 of record NZ_PEFF01000001.1, on the reverse strand, counting down.
ACATGGGCGCCTACTAGCCCAAGACAGGCACGCGTTCAGCCACGCTGGCCACTGCCGCTCGACAGCAACTGGAGCCTCCGTCGCTGCGCGATTTCAGCGAACTGTGGATGGAGGCTCTATCTACCCTGATTTGCTTGGCGCCTTGTCAAAGCTGACCCAATGTCTGCTGCACTCGAACGCGGTGTTCAACGGCCAGCGTACGGCAGCGACGAGTGATGCACGACGATGCGCAGCTTGCCGGCACCGTCCTTCACGAAAGTCCAGGTCTTGTCGACCGTGGTGACCTTGCCGTCCGGGTCGGTGAACAGCACGTTACCCAGCGTGCTGGCCACGTCGCCGTGGATGAGCACGGCACTGTTGGCAATCTCGCATTTAGTCCAGCCCTTCAGGGCGAAGCCGGTGTCGTTGGGAAAGGCAGGGTTGCCGCCCACGAAGTACGCCAGCGCGCCGTCGCGAGCGGTGCGGAAGGTCTGCGGCGATGTCGTGAGCGTCGGCTTGAACAGCACTGCGCCCAGCTGGTAGGCGTAGGCGCTGTCGATGACCTTCTCGGCCAGCGCCCTGGCGGCCGGCTGCCCTCCGCTGGAATTCGCGGCGCTGATGTCGACCAGCGCCTTGCACCAGGCCTGCTGGGCCCCCAGGACTTCCGCTTCCGTGATGCTCCGGTCGACGACTTTCTCCTTGGCGGCGGCCGGAAAAATTGCCCCTGCGATCAGGAGGCTGGCGATGGCGCTGGGAATGAATTTTTTCATTTGGGTCTCCAATTGAAGTAGTTGGATACCGGAGCGGCCGGGTGGGTCGAGCCGAGACCCAAAGTGCATCAGTACGACATGCACAAGGCATGATGCGCCGGCCAATTTGCCCTGAGTAAAAGATGCAAATGAAATGATTGGTTGTGCATTCGCGAGATAGCCAGGCGTGCAGGCCTGCCTCGCAACAGACTGAAGCGGCCGCACACGAAGGAGGGCTATGCAGCGGTTGCTGCCGGTGATGCTGGCCTCCTGAGTTCACGGTCTTGGCCACGCGGCGGTCATTCATGCGCCCGTGTCATCTCGACCCAGTGGCCGGTTTCAAGTACTGCTGACCTTGCTGATCAGCCGGTACGTTCACGACGCCTGCACGTCTGCTGACCTCGGCCCATTCGGCGTGAACTTGCTTGCGGCTTAAAGAACCCGCAGCACCTCAAACTGCTGTCGGATGGGAGCGACCTGTATCGACACCTCATCACCCTCGCATTTGCCCAGCATTGCCCTGCCCAAAGGGGCTTCGCTGCTGATGACCTGAACAAGCTGAGTGCCGCTGACCAACGTCATGCTGCCCCCATCCGGGCCGAGAAAGAGCTGTTGCTGCTTGTCGTCGGAATCGACCAGGCAGACCAGCGAGCCGAGCTGTATGCCTTTGATGGCGTCGTAGGGACGCGGGCGGAATCGGCGCCAATTGGCCATCGCCTGGCGTATGGCTTCGGCGCGCCGGGCTTGGCCGGTGGCCAGGTAGGCGGCTTCGAGTCCCAACGTGTCGTATTTGTTTTCGGCGATGTTCTCTTCGTGAGTCGCCGTTTCATGGGCTGCCCGCACTGCCTGTTCGGCTTGCAGCAGGTCTTCGGCGAGCCGTTCCAGCACCTGCTGTTGCAGCAAGAATTTATCCATGGCGAAAGATCGGTATCTCGAACAAGCGGGGGGCAGGTTTTGATTATGAGGGGCTCCAGAAGCCTTCGACGCTTCTGTTGGCTGCAGGTTAACTTCAGCCAGGGGCCCCAAGCGGATGTAGCGAGTGCAACTTGGGCCATCGCCAAGCGGCCAGTCACCGTAGTAGGCGTTTCGCGAAGATCGCTCGATGTTTCGCGGTTCAATTAAGCGCTGACAGCACGGACGCCAGTCACGGTATCCGAGTCACTGGGACGGTGAGATAGCCTGCAGCACATCGCTGAACACGCCGTACTGCACCTTGAATGCCTGCGGGCTGTAGTCCTGGTAGTAGCCTGCCGTCACGGCGACGACGAGATCGAGCTCGGGCACGATGCGGATCGATTGCCCGCCTCGACCGAGCGCACCGATCCAGCGGACTGTTCGTCGGTGCGCTCTGGCATGGCCGCTCCACCAAAGGTAGCCGTAGTCCTGGTCGTCCGTTGCCTTGATGAGTGACGCGGTGGAAGCTTCGATCCATCCCTTCGACACGATCTGGCGTCCATCCCAGCGCCCGCCCGCTAGCACGAGCTGTCCGATCTTCGCCATGTCCCGCGGACGCATGCGAAGGCCACCACCGGCGTCGCTGTCTCTGCCCATTCGGCTCCATTCTTCGCCCGAGATGCCCAGGGGCTCCAGCAGGCTCACTCGCGCGAACTCGTCCAGTGGTCTGCCGGTGGCCCGATGCAGAATCGCTGATACAAGCGCTAGGGCGCCGGTACTGTAGAAGAACTGCTGCCCAGGCGCCGCCACAGCTCGGCGCGTTAGCACGTAGCGGCACGGATCGCCCGAAAAATACATGCGCGTTTCGTCGTTCGCGAGATCGCCGGTGGCGGGCGTCGACTCGATCCATTCGAGGCCGAGCGTCATGTTTAGCGCGTGCCGCAGCAACAGGCGATCCGATTCTGGCGTTCGCAGGTCTGCGAGTTCGGGGAAGAAGCCAAGGATCGGCTCGTCGACGTCATGGATCAGCCCCCGGTCGATCGCGATGCCGACGGCGAGCGACGCGACGCTCTTCGTCGCTGACTTCATTGCATGGCGCGTGCCGGCGTTGAAGACGATGTTCTCTACGCGGCTGCCGAAAAAGCTGGTCGGCACCTGATCGCTGCCTTGCAGGTAGCGCTCGAAGACGAGCTTACCGCGATGCACGACAAGGACGGAGTGAATGTTCGAGCCCGAAGCCGCAAGCCGATCGGCCATCTTGCTGAGTGCGGTGGTGTCAACGAGCTTGTCGTCGTCACCCGCGGCGATGTTCCCGCCATCTTCTCGCGAGGTTGTCGCGGCGAAGCCTCCGATCGAATGGGTGCATGCCGACACGCCGAGTGAGGCAAGCGCAGTGCCAACAAGAACGAACTCACGGCGTTTCATGGCACGTCGACGGTGGAAGGTGCATTGATGTTAAGCAGCGAAGGCTGCGCGCGTCAATCGCCTACTCCTCCGAGCTAGCGATCCCACACCTTCTGAATGAGGACAGAGCATCGCCGAAGCAGCCATTCGCGATTGGCCGCTTGTGACCGATAGCACCCCTCCGATCTGCTCGTTCGATCGATCGAACGAACGACAACAACCAGTCTGAAGCGAACATTGAACGCAGCCATGTCTATGTCGACCGCAGCCGACACCAGCCCTTCGGACTTCTGCTTCGCCAGTGCCTGTCGCTCACGAAAGCTCAGCAGTACGCCCCCCCCACACACGTCCATCTGCCATCCGCCGCAGCGGTCGAACCGCCAACCTCACAGCTGCACTCCTCGTGCGCAGGGCATCGGGTGCTCCCCGCAGCGAAATCAAGGAGGAGCCGAAGGCGGGGGACATTCGCGGAGGGGAGTACCCGGTGTCCTTTGCACGCGCCCCGAAGGACCCCCAGCCGAGGCCGTCAGCGCACCGCCACAGCTAAGGAAACCCCCGATATATGAATGGTCATTGACCCCCTAGGATCGAGCGCTGCTCGCCTGTCAAGGTGTACGGATCGCGTCCCGGCGTCCGCCCGGTGACATGGCGCCTGCCTCAGCTGCCCCTTCCTGCGATGACAACTCCTCCCGAGTCCGGCCCTACGCTGGACGCCGCCAGCCCCCTTCCCCCCGACATCGAAGCCGCCGACGAACCGACCAAGGTTCCCCTCGCCATCGAAGACTGGCTCACGGTCCTCATCATGGGCGCGCTCGCGCTCATTACCTTCGCCAACGTGCTGGTGCGCTACTTCACCGACTCGTCCTTCGCGTGGACGGAAGAGTTCTCGGTGTTCCTGATGATCATGCTGGCGCTGGTGGCCGGCTCGGCCGCCGTAGCGCGCGACCGGCACATCCGCATCGAGTACTTCTCTGAAAGCGGCTCGATGGCGCGGCGCAAGCGGCTGGCCCAGTTCGGCGCGCTGATGATCGCCATCTTGTTCGCGCTGATCGGCGCGCTCAGCATCCGCATGGTGTGGGACGACTACCGCTTCGAGGAGACCACGCCCGGCATCGGCCTGCCGGCCTGGTGGTATTCGATCTGGCTGCCTATCGTGTCGTTCGCGATCGCGGGGCGCGCCATCGGCCTGATGGTCCGGCGCGGGCGCAAGACGAACTACAAGTCTGACGACAACAACAACAGCAAGAAGGGCGACGCCAAGTGATCGCCACCCTGCTCTTCGTCGCCTTCGTCGTGATGATGCTGGTGGGCGTGCCCATCGGCGCCGCGCTCGGCCTGGCGGGCGCGGCCTGCATTGCGCTGGCCAACGCCGACGCCCAGTGGTTCGGCCTGCTGGCCGTGCCGCAGAACTTCTACGCCGGCCTGGGCAAGTACCCGCTGCTGGCGATTCCGATGTTCGTGCTGGTCGGCTCCATCTTCGACCGCTCGGGCGTGGCGCTGCGCCTCGTCAACTTTGCCATTGCCATCGTGGGTCGCGGCCCCGGCATGCTGCCGCTGGTGGCGATTGCCGTGGCGATGTTCCTGGGCGGCATCTCGGGCTCGGGCCCGGCCAACGCCGCCGCCGTGGGCGCGGTGATGATCGCGGCCATGAGCCGTGCCGGTTATCCGCCGGCCTTCTCGGCCAGCGTGGTGGGCGCCGCGGCGGCCACCGACATTTTGATTCCGCCCTCGGTCGCGTTCATCGTGTACTCGGTGCTGGTGCCCGGCGCCTCGGTGCCGGCGTTGTTCGCGGCCGGCATGATCCCCGGCATCATGGCCGGCCTGGCGCTGATGATTCCGGCCGTGTGGCTGGCGCGCAAGCACAAGATGGGCGCGCTCGAATCGACGCTGCCGCGCCCGCCGTTCTGGAAGAGCTTTCGCGAAGCGATCTGGGGCCTGGCGGCGCCGGTGCTGATTCTGGGCGGCATGCGCGCGGGCTGGTTCACGCCCACCGAAGCGGCCGTGGTGGCGGTGTTCTACGGCCTGTTCGTGGGCATGTGCATCCACCGGACCATCAAGGTGCGCGACCTGTTCGTGATCTTGCGCGAGTCGGGCGAGCTGTCGGCGGTGATCCTGCTGGTGGTGTCGCTGGCGGGCATCTTCGCGTACTCGCTCTCGACGCTGGGCATCATCGATCCGGTGACGCAGGCCATCGTGAATTCGGGCCTGGGCGAGTACGGCATCCTGGCGCTGCTGATCCTGCTGCTCATCACCGTGGGCATGTTCCTGGACGGCGTGTCGATCTTCCTGATCTTCGTGCCGCTGCTGCTGCCCATCGTGCAGCACTACAAGTGGGACCCGGTGTGGTTCGGCGTGATCCTCACGCTGAAGGTGGCGCTGGGCCAGTTCACGCCGCCGCTGGCCGTCAACCTCATGGTCTCGTGCCGCATCGCCAAGGTGCGCATGGAAGAAACCGTGCAGTGGGTGGGCTGGATGCTGTTCTCGATGTTCGTGGTGATGGTGCTGGTGATCGCCTTCCCCGAACTCGCGCTCTGGCTGCCCCGCAAGCTGGGCTACTGATTTTTTCGTTCCATCGACAGACCAAGAGGAGACCTCTCTCATGAAATTCCGCCGCACCCTGCTCGGCCTTGCCGCTGTGGCCGCCACGCTCGGCCTGTTCTCGACCGGCGCAATGGCGCAGGCCGCCTACAAGCCCGAGTACAAGATGTCGCTGGTGCTGGGCCCGCCCACGCCGTGGGGCCAGGCCGGAAAGATCTGGGCCGACCTCGTGAAGGAGCGCACCCAGGGCCGCATCAACATCAAGCTGTACCCGGGCGTGTCGCTGATTCAAGGCGACCAGACGCGCGAGTTCAGCGCACTGCGCCAGGGCGTGATCGACATGGCCGTGGGCTCGACCATCAACTGGTCGCCGCAGGTGAAGCAGCTCAACCTGTTCTCCATGCCCTTCCTGATGCCCGACTACGCGGCCATCGACGCGCTCACGCAAGGTGAAGTGGGCAAGGACATGTTCAAGACGCTCGACAAGGCCGGCGTGGTGCCGCTTGCCTGGGGCGAGAATGGCTTCCGCGAAATCACCAACTCGAAGCGGGCGATCAAGTCGCCGGCCGACATCAAGGGCATGAAGATCCGCGTGGTCGGCTCGCCCATCTACTCCGACATGCTCACCGCGCTGGGCGCCAACCCCACGCAGATGAGCTGGGCCGACGCGCAGCCCGCGCTGGCCAGCGGCGCGGTCGACGGCCAGGAGAACCCGCTGTTCCTGTTCACCGTGCTCAAGATGCACACGGTGGGCCAGAAGTTCGTCACCACCTGGGGCTACGTGGCCGACCCGCTGGTGTTCGTCGTGAACAAGGAAATCTGGGCCTCGTGGACGCCGGCCGACCAGGCCATCGTGCGCCAGGCCGCGCTCGACGCCGGCAAGCAGGAAATCGCCATCGCGCGCAAGGGCCTGGTGGAAGCCGACAAGCCCGTGCTGAAAGACATCGCGGCCATGGGTGTGACGGTGACCAACCTCACGCCGGCCGAGCGCGACGCCTTCGTGAAGGCCACGCGCCCGGTGTACGACAAGTGGAAGTCGACCGTCGGCACCGACCTGGTGGCGAAGGCCGAGAAGGCCATCGCGGCCCGCGCGAAGTAAGCAAGCCTCGCGTTCCTTTCTTCCCCGTGCATCGGGGTGACGGGTGGTGGTGACGATCGCGACAATGTCGCCATGCTGCATCCCACCACCCTGATCATCGACACGGACCCCGGCGCGGACGACATGATCGCGCTGCTGTTTGCCCTGGCGGCGCCCGAATCACTGGCGATTCAGGCGCTGACCACGGTGGCAGGCAATGTCCCCCTGGCCAAGACCTCGCGCAACGCGCGCCTGGCCTGCGAATGGGCCGGACGGCCGGAGCTTCCGGTCTATGCGGGTGCCGAGCGGCCCCTGCAGCGCACGCCCATCTACGCCGCCAACATCCACGGCCGCGAAGGCCTCACGGGCGTGGCCGTGCACGACCCTGCCATGCCGCTGGCCGAAGGCAGTGCCGTCGACTACCTTGTTCGCACGCTGCGCGCCGCGCCCGAGCACAGCGTGACGCTCGCCATGCTCGGCCCGCAGACCAACCTCGCGCTGGCGCTCGAACAGGCGCCCGACATCGTGCGCGGCCTGCGCGAGCTGGTGCTCATGGCCGGCGCGCACTTCAACGGCGGCAACATCACGCCGGTGGCGGAGTTCAACGTGTTCGCCGACCCGCACGCGGCCGAGGCGGTGCTGCAATGCGGCGTGCCGATCACGATGCTGCCGCTGGACGTGACGCACAAGATCCTCACGAGCGACGCGCGCATCGCGCGGCTGCGCCAGCTGGGCAACCGAGCCGGCGCGATCATTGCCGACATCCTCGACGCCTACGCGCCGCAGGAGATGGCGCACTACGGCATGCCGGGCGGCCCGGTGCACGACGCCACCGTCACGGCCTACCTGCTGCGCCCCGACCTGTTCCAGGGCCGCCGCATCCACGTCGAGATCGACAGCCGCGAAGGCATGGGCTTCGGCCAGACCGTGGCCGACTGGCACGGCAGCCTGAAGCGGCCCGCCAACGTGCAGTGGATCGTCGACGGCGATGCACAGGGCTTCTTCGACCTGCTGACGGAGCACATCGCGCGGCTGCCCTGAACACGGCGCGCCCATGAAAAAAGCCACGCTGCGGACAGCGTGGCTTTGTGCTTTGAGCGCCGCAGCGAATCAGTGCTGCAGGATCTTGTTGAGGAAGTCCTTGGTGCGCGGCTGACGGTTTTCCGGGTGGTTGAAGAACTCGTCCTTCGGGCAGTCTTCCAGGATCTTGCCGCCCACGTCGATGAAGATCACGCGGCTCGCGACCTTGCGGGCAAAAGCCATTTCGTGCGTGACGACCATCATGGTCATGCCTTCCTTGGCCAGGGCCACCATCACGTCGAGCACTTCGCCGACCATTTCGGGGTCGAGCGCCGAGGTGGGTTCGTCGAACAGCATGACGATCGGGTCCATCGACAGCGCACGGGCAATCGCCACGCGCTGCTGCTGGCCGCCCGACAGCTGGCCCGGGAACTTGTCCTTGTGCGCCATGAGGCCCACGCGGTCGAGCATCTTCAGGCCACGCACCTTGGCTTCGTCCGCGGTGCGGCCCAGCACCTTGATCTGCGCGATCGTGAGGTTCTCGGTCACCGACAGGTGCGGGAACAACTCGAAGTGCTGGAACACCATGCCGACCTTGGAGCGCAGCTTGGGCAGGTTGGTCTTGGGGTCGTGCAGCGGAATGCCGTTGACGGTGATCTCGCCCTTCTGGAAAGGCTCGAGCGCGTTCACGGTCTTGATGAGCGTGGACTTGCCGGAACCCGACGGGCCGCACACCACCACCACGTCGCCCTTGGAGATGTTCACCGAGCAGTCGTTGAGCACCTGCACCGGGCCGTACCACTTGGAGACGTTCTTGATTTCAATCATTTTTTCGGACATTTGTTTCTCTCCGGTTCAGTTCAGCCAACTCGATCAGCGAATGATGGCGATTTTCTTGTGCAGGCGTTTCACCAGCCAGGAAAGGGCGTAGCACATGACGAAGTACACGACCGCCGCGAGCAGGTAGGCCTCGATCGGACGACCGAAGTTCTTGCCCGCCGTTTCGAAGCCCTTGAGCATGTCGTAGGCGCCGATGGCGTAGACCAGCGAGGTGTCCTGGAACAGGATGATGGTCTGCGTGAGCAGCACCGGCAGCATGTTGCGGAAGGCCTGCGGCAGCACCACGAGGCGCATGTTCTGGCCGTAGGTCATGCCCACGGCCTGGCCTGCGTTCACCTGGCCGCGCGGGATCGACTGGATGCCCGCGCGCATGATCTCGGAGAAGTAGGCAGCTTCGAACGCAACGAAGGTGATCACCGCCGAAATTTCCGAGCGGTAGTTCGAGCCGAGCGAACCGAACAGCGAATAGAACGACGCCGGCACCAGCAGGAAGAACCACAGGATCACCATCACCAGCGGGATGCTTCGCATGCCGTTGACGTAGATGGCCGCGGGCGTATCGAGCCACTTCTTGCCCGACAGGCGCATGAGCGCCAGGATCGTGCCGAAGATCACGCCGCCGATCGTGGCCACCACCGTCAGCATGATGCTGAAGTAGAAGCCCTTGATGACGAAGTTGCTGATGACGTCCCAGTTGTAGAAGGACAGGTCGAGATTCATCATGTCAGTGTCCTCCGCCGCCGCTGGCCGAGACGATGAAGCCCGGCACGCGGGTCTTCTTCTCGATGAATGCCATGAGGCGGTTGATGATGAGCGCCGACACCACGTAGCACGCCGTCACCGCCAGGTAGACCTCGATGCCGCGCGAGGTTTCTTCCTGCGCCTGCATGGCGAACATGGTGAGTTCGGTGACCGACACGGCGAACGCGACGGACGAATTCTTGAAGATGTTCATCGTCTCGCTCGTGAGCGGCGGGATGATGATGCGGTACGCCATCGGCAGGATCACGTAGCGGTAGTACTGCGGCGTGGTGAAACCCACCGCCATGCCCGCGTAGCGCTGGCCCTTGGGCAGCGCCTGGATGCCGGAGCGCACCTGCTCGGCGATACGCGCCGAAGTGAAGAAGCCCAGCGCCAGCACCACGAGGATGAAGCTCGGCACGCCCTTCATCACGGGGATGAGCGCCGGAATCACGTGGTACCAGAGGAAGATCTGAACCAGCAGCGGAATGTTGCGAAAGAGCTCCACCCATGCATTGCCGAAGCGCACGAGCCACGGACTGTCGGGCAGCGTGCGAATGATGCCGACCAGCGAGCCGAGCACCAGCGCGACGATCAGCGCCAGCAGCGCGACCGACACCGTCCAGCCCCAGGCCGAGAGCATCCATTGCAGGTAGCTCGGATATTCCCCCCCGGGGTCTTGCAGGAAGACCTGCCAATCCCAGTTTCCCATGTGTGTTTACTCCTTCAGCTTCTTTTCGAAATACCGTCCCTTGAAAAGAAACGCCCACCGTGAAAGGTGGGCGTCCATTCACGCAGCGACGCGCGCTTATTCCTTGGTGACGTACTCTTCGGCGGGCTTGTCGTTCGGGTTGGCCCACGCGTTCTTGGTGGCTTCGCCGAGCGGCAGGTTGATGGTCACGTTGGCCGGGGGAATCGGCTTGAGGAACCACTTGTCGTACAGCTTGGTCAGCTCGCCCGACTTGGCCTGTGCCTTGATGCTGTCGTCCACGGCCTTCTTGAAAGCCGGGTCGTCCTTGCGGATCATGATGGCGATGGGTTCCACGGCCAGCACGTCGTTCAGGATCTTGTAGTCCTTGGGCGACTTCGACTTGGCGGCCAGGGCAGCCAGGATGGAACCGTCCATCACGAAGGCGTCGGCACGGCCGGTTTCCAGCAGCAGGAAGCTGTCGGAGTGGTCCTTGCCGTAGACCTCCTTGAAGGTCAGGTTCTCGGCGCGCTTTTGCTTGCGCACGGTCTGCAGCGGCGTGGTGCCGGTGGTGGTGGCAACCGTCTTGTCCTTCAGGTCGGCCAGCGAGTTGATGCCCGAGTTGGCCTTGACGACGATCTTGGTTTCTTCGACGTAGGTGGTCACGCCGAAAGCCACATCCTTCTGGCGGGTGGCGTTGTTGGTGGTCGAGCCGCACTCGATGTCCACGGTGCCGTTCTGCACCAGGGGGATGCGGTTCTGCGAGGTCACGGGCTGGTACTTGACTTCGAGCTTCTTGCCGGCGGCCTTCTCGAGGTCCTTGATGATGTTGGCGCAGACGTCGTAGTGGAAGCCGGTGTACTGGCCATTGCCGAGCGTGTACGAAAGGCCGGAGGACTCACGCACGCCTTCGGTGATGGTGCCCGAGGCCTTGATCTTGGCCAGGGTGTCATTGGCCTGTGCAAAGGCGCCGCTGGTGGCGAGCGCTGCGACAGCCAATGCCAATACTTGTTTTTTCATACGAAAAGCTCCTGAGGGTGACTGAAACAAATAGAACGAAATTCTAGACACTCGCATTTTGCGGGATACCCGGACCAACCCGGTGCATCCCACGGGCATCGCCGCCCGCCTCGCACCGGCTGCGCCCATCGAGGCGCCAGCCTGGTGCAATCCAGACATTTCGCATTGTCCGACTTTCACTAAGCAGCCTTTGTGCCCGCGTGGGAGCGGCTGTGTGCGTGGCGGAAGCAGCTACCGGCGATCCCCGGCGTGCAATGGCCGAAAAAAACTGCCGCGACTGTAGTGGCGGCGCGGCCCGGCCGCCAATGCTGATTGCGGGGGGCCGTATGCGTGGTGCTTATAGATTGTGCAGTGCACAAATCCATCCACCATTCACGCTCGTTCAGTGCGGCGGCTGGGTCCCGACCAGGTACGACCAGAGCGCGTCGGCCGTGCGCTTGGGCTGCATGCTTTCCGACAACCCCGCCCGCGCGGCCGAACGGCCGGCGCCGGCCTTCACCGGAACCGGTGCGCTGGGCCGCTCGCGGTAGGCGCGGATTTCCATCTTGGCCTCGAGGCTGTCGATCTCGGGCGGCAGCGCACTCACCAGCTTGCGCGCCTTGACCTCCTTGCGCACCGCGCTCTGCGGCAGGAAGGCGATGCCGTGGCCTTCGAGCGCCATCGCTTTCAGGCCCTCGGCCATGTCGGTCTCGTAGACGCGGTCGAGGTGGATGGCGGTGCCCGACTCTTTCAGCAACTGGTCGACCACGCGCCCGAGGTACGCGCCCGGCGCATAGCCCAGGTAGGGCAACGGCTGGCCCGGGCGGCCCGGCAGCCGGTAGCGCGGTGCGCCCTCGGCATCGGCCTTGACCCAGGGGGCCACGGTTTCCTCGCCGAGGCTGACCATCTCGTACTTGTTGGCATCGAGCTGCAGCGGCTGCGAGGGGTGGTGGTAGGCAATCAGCAGGTCGCAGCTGCCTTCAACCAGACGCAGCACCGCGTCATGCACATTGAGCGCGATGAGCCGGCTCTTGATCGGCCCGAAGTGCTCGCGCAGGCTGGTGACCCACGACGGAAAGAAGGTGAAGGCCAGCGTGTGCGGCACGGCAATTTCGATCACGTCTTGCCCCGCGGCCGAATGCCCGCGCAGCATGGCGCGCGTGCTCTGCAGCGACTGCAGCATCTCGATGGCCTGGCTGTAGAGCGTCTGGCCCGCGGGCGTGAGACGCGTGGGGTACGAGCTGCGGTCGACCAGGTCGGTGCCGGCCCATCCTTCGAGCGCCTGGATGCGCCGCGAGAACGCCGGCTGTGTCACGTGCCTCAACTGGGCCGAGCGGCTGAAGCTGCGGGTTTCCGCCAAGCTGATGAAGTCTTCAAGCCACTTTGTTTCCATACGCGGCGATTATGCGAGCGCCGCGCCATACTGGGCTCCCCCTCCTTTTCCCGCATTCGCCATGTCTTTCGACGCCTTGCAAGACTTGCCCGACCTCAGCGCCACCGAACTTTCGCGCCGCATCGCGGCCCGTGACGTGTCCTGCCGTGAGGTGATGCAGGCGTCGCTCGCCCGCATCGACGCGCTCAATCCGCAGTTCAATGCCATCGTCTCCCTGCGCGACCCGGCGCAGCTGCTGGCCGAGGCCGACGAGCGCGACGCCGAACTGGCGCGCGGCGAACGGCGCGGCTGGATGCACGGCTTTCCGCTGGCCGTGAAAGACCTGAGCCACGCCGCCGGCCTGCCGACCTCGATGGGCTCGCCGCTGTCGCCGCGCTCGCCCGCGCGCACCGACAGCCTGCACGTCGCGCGCATGCGCGCGGCCGGCGCCGTCGTCATCGGCAAGACCAACACGCCCGAGTTCGGGCTCGGCTCGCACACCTACAACACGGTGTTCGGCACCACGCGCAACGCCTACGCGCCCGACCGCAGCGCGGGCGGCAGCAGCGGCGGCGCGGCCGTCGCGCTGGCCCTGGGCATGCTGCCCGTGGCCGACGGCAGCGACATGATGGGATCGCTGCGCAACCCCGCCGCCTTCAACAACGTGATCGGCATGCGCCCCTCGCGCGGACGCGTGCCCGGCGATCCGGAGCAGGAACTCTTCTTCCAGCAACTCGGCTGCGAAGGCCCGATGGCGCGCACGGTCGAAGACGCCGCGCGGCTGCTGGCCGTGCAGGCAGGCTTCGACACGCGCGTGCCGCTGTCGTCGCCGCACGCCCTGCCCTCGCCCGATGACATGCAGTTGGACGGCGACGGCAAGGGCCTGCGCATCGGCTGGCTCGGCAGCGTCTGGCCCGAGCTGCCATTGGCACCGGGCGTGCGCGAACTCGGTGAACAGGCGCTCGACACCTTCCGCACCATCGGCTGCGAGGTCGAGCCCTGCACGCTCGACGTGCCGCGCGAGCACAACTGGAGCGCGTGGCTGCGCCTGCGCCAACTGCTGGTGGGCGGCAAGCTCGGCGCCTATGTCAGCGACCCGAAGCTGTTCGCCCAGCTCAAGCCCGAGGCGCAATGGGAGATCGAGCAAAGCCGCCACCTCGACGCCGCCTCGCTGTACCAGGCCTCGCTCTACCGCTCGAACGTGTACCGCGCGTTCCTCAAGCTCTTCGAGCGCTTCGACTTCGTGCTCGCGCCGACCGCGCAGGTGTTCCCGTTCGACGCCGAGCTGCACTGGCCGGCCGAGGTGAACGGCGTGAAGAGCGACACCTACCACCGCTGGATGGAGATCGTCACGCCCTTCACGCTCGCGGGCCTGCCCACGCTCAACGTGCGCGCGGGCTTCGGCGACGGCGGGCTGCCGATGGGGCTGCAACTGGCGGGGCCGATCCATGCGGACCTCGAGGTGCTGCGGCTGGGGCATGCGTATGACCAGGCCTGCGGCTGGGGCGCGCGGCGCCCCTCTGCGTTGGATTGACTCCCTCCCCTTCCGGGGGAGGGCGGGGGTGGGGGCACGCGGCGCATCCATCGGGCGCTCTGCCCGCCCCCATCCCAGCCCTCCCCCAGAGGGGGAAGGAGCAAAACCGTCAGATCGGCGTGCGCACGCCCCGCCCCGCGAAGTGCCCTTCGGCGTTCGCGAGGAAGTGGTCCACCGACTTCTGCGTGGCCTCGGGCGACCAGCCCGCCATGTGCGGTGTGAGCAGCACGTTGTCCAGGCCGACGAGCGGCTCGGGTCGCTTGGGTTCGCTCTCGTACACGTCCAGGCCTGCGCCCGCGATGCGGTGTTCGCGCAGCGCCTTCGCCAGCGCCTCGGTGTCGACCACGCTGCCGCGGCCGATGCTCACGAGGTAGCCCTGCGGCCCCAGCGCATCGAGCACCTCGGCATTGACGAGATGCTTCGTGGCCGGCCCACCCGGCGCGGCCAGGATCAGGAAGTCGGCCCAGGTGGCGAGCGACTTCAGGTCGTCGAAGTAGCGCTGCGTGGCGCCTTCGCGCGGCTTGCGGTTGTGATAGCCGACCTCCATGTCGAAGGCGGCGGCGCGCTTGGCGATCTTCTGGCCGATGGTGCCCAGCCCCAGAATGCCGAGCTTCTTGCCCGACACGTTGGCCGGCTGCGGAATGGCTTCGCGCCACACGCCTTCGCGGCACAGGCGGTCGAGCTTGCGGAACTCGCGCACGATGCTGATGAGCAGACCGAAGGCGTGGTCGGCCACGCAGTCGTCGTTCGTGCCGGCGCCGTTGGCCGTGGCGATGCCGCGTGCGCGTGTCACGTCGAGCGGCACGCCCTCGTAGCCCGCGCCCAGGCAGCAGATCAGCTCCACCGCCGGCATGGCCGCGATTTCCTCGGGCGTGATGCCGATGACGCCGATGGTCAGCACCGCGCGGAACTTGGCGCCGTGCTCGGCGATGGCGGCGGCGCGCTCGGCGTCGCCGAAGGCGTAGGTCATGTCGTAGACCTCGGCAATCTGGGCCTGGTGGGCGCTCGAGAGGCTGTTGAGCACCAGCAGGGGAATCTTGGTCGACACGTCTGAACTCCTGAATCGATAGGAAAGGGAATGAATGATCGGGCTAGAGCAAAGGCACTGCTTCGCTCTTCTGCAAAGCCCACATCTGGGCGTAGCGCCCCTGCTGGGCCAACAGCTCTGAGTGCGTGCCGCGTTCGACGATCACGCCCGATTCGAGCACCAGGATCTCGTGCGCCTCGACCACGGTCGAGAGACGGTGCGCGATGACCAGCGTGGTCTTGCCCTGCGCGGCGCTGCGCAGCTCGGACTGGATGGCGCGTTCGTTGGCCGAATCGAGTGCCGAGGTGGCCTCGTCGAAGATCACGATCGGCGGGTTCTTCAAGAGCGTGCGCGCAATGGCCACGCGCTGCTTTTCGCCGCCCGAGAGCTTCAGGCCGCGCTCACCCACCGTCGTCTCGTAGCCTTTGGGCGTGGCCGAAATGAAGTCATGGATGCGCGCAGCGCGCGCGGCGCCTTCGACCTCTTCGCGCGTGGCGCCGGGGCGGCCGTAGGCGATGTTGTATTCGACCGTGTCGTTGAACAGCACCGTGTCCTGCGGCACGATGCCGATGGCGCGGCGCACGCTGGACTGCTGCACGGCGCGGATGTCTTCGCCGCCGATGGTGATGCGGCCTTGCTGCACGTCGTAGAAGCGGTACAGCAGGCGCGCGAGCGTGGACTTGCCCGAGCCCGAGGGGCCGACCACGGCCACCGTCTTGCCGGCGGGGATCTCGAAGCTGACGTGCTTGAGGATCGGGCGCTCGGGTTCGTAGGCGAAGCTGACGTCTTCGAAGCGGATGCTGGAGTTGATGCCCGCCAACGGCTGCGCACCGGGCGCGTCGCGCACCTCGCGCTCCTTCTCCATCAGCACGAACATCTTGTCCAGGTCGGTCAGGCTCTGCTTGATCTCGCGGTAGATCACGCCCAGGAAGTTGAGCGGAATGTAGAGCTGGATCATGAAGGCGTTGACCATCACCAGGTCGCCCAGCGTCATGCGCCCCTCGACCACGCCCGAGGTGGCGCGCCACAGCATCAGCACCAGGCTGATCGCAATCAGCAGCTGCTGGCCGGTGTTGAGCATGCTCAGCGTGCGCTGGCTCTTGATGGCGGCCTTGCGGTAGCGGTCGAGGCTGGCGTCGTAGCGCTTCGCCTCGAACTCCTCGTTGTTGAAGTACTTGACCGTTTCGTAGTTCAGCAGCGAATCGACCGCGCGGCTTTGCGCCATCGAGTCGAGCTCGTTCATGGTCTTGCGGAACTGGGTGCGCCACTCGGTCACCGTGACGGTGAAGGTGATGTACAGCACCAGCGCCGCGCCCGTGATCCACACGAACAGCGAATCGAACTTCACGCCCAATATGGTGAGCACCAGCACCAGCTCGATGATGGTCGGCACGATGCTGTACAGCGACATCGAAATGAGCGAATGCACGCCGCGCGTGCCGCGCTCGATGTCCCGCGTCATGCCGCCGGTCTGGCGCTCCAGGTGAAAGCGCAGGCTCAGCGAATGCAGGTGGCCGAACACCTCCAGCGCGATCTGCCGCGCCGTGCCTTCGGTGGCCTTGGCGAAGATCAGCTCGCGCAGCTCGCCGAAGAGCGCTGTCGAAAAGCGCAACAGCCCGTAGGCCAGCAGCAGCCCGATGGGCACGATGAGCAGCGCCTGCGCCATGTCGGGCTTGGGCGTCATCGTGTCGATGAGGTTCTTCAGCAGCACCGGCACGCCCACGTTGGCCACCTTGGCGCCCACCATGAAGGCGAGCGCGGCCATCACGCGCCATTTGTACTGCCAGAGATAGGGAAAGAGGCGACGCAGGGTCGCCCAGTCGGAACGGTCGGCGCGGTCCGGCGGATGGCCGCCAGGCGCATGGGGAGAGGGGGAAAGGGCTTCGCCGCTTCGGCGCATGGAGGACAATCGTGGCTGTTGTTGTTGCCTCAGATTGTGCCCATGTCCTCTTCTTCCAGTGCCTCTTCCGCCGCAGCGACGGCCGCCGCCACCCTCAAGAGCCTGCCCACCGACATGGAGCTGGTGCTCAAGGTCATTCCGATGCCGGCCGACTGCAACGCCAACGGCGACATCTTCGGCGGCTGGGTCATGGCGCAGTGCGACCTGGCCGGCTCGGTGATTCCGGCGCGCTACGCCAAGGGGCGCCAGGCGACGGTGGCGGTCAACGAGTTCATCTTCAAGCAGCCGGTGCGGCTGGGCGACATCCTCTCGTTCTATTCGAAGCTGGTGCGCGTGGGCCGCACCTCGATCACGGTGACGGTCGAGGTGTTCGCCGAGCGCTTTCGCGCCCAGGGCGAGTACATCAAGGTGACGCAGGCCACCTTCACCTACGTGGCCATCGACGACAACGGCCGCCCCCGCCCCATCGAACAGCCGGCCGCCTGAGCGGCCTCCTTCTTCAGCCGAGGCCGATGCCGGCGTCGCGCACCCGTTCGATGCACTCGAACTCGCGGTTGATCCAGCGCGCGTCGCGCCGCTCCACGCGGCGGATGTAGACCGACTGCACCACGTCGCGCGTGTGGGCGTCGATCTCGACCGGCCCGCGCGGGCTGTCCAGTTGCAGGCCGCGGAACGCATCCACCAGCCGCTCGGCGCCCGCCTTGCCACCGCGCGCACCCGGTGCGCTCAGCGCCGCATCGATGGCCGCGAGCCCGTCGTGCGCCGCCACGGCGAAGTAGCCCGGGCGCAGGTGGCTGCCGTACTCGGCCTCGAAGGCGCCCGCGAAGCGCCGGTTGGCCGGCGACTCGTGGGCGAAGGAATAGTGGTGGCTGGTGACCAGCCCCTCGGCCAGTTCGCCGATGCCGTCCAGGTAGTGGTCGTCGGTGGCGTCGCCCGTGGCGAGCAGGCGGATGCCGGTGTCGGCCATGCCGCGGTCGCGCCAGAACTTCAGGAAGATGGCCGGCATCTGGCCCGACGGCAGGAAGAAGAACACGGCCTGCGGCTTCAGCTCGCGCAGGCGCAGCATGTAGGCCGAATAGTCGAGCGTGTTCAGCGGCACGCGCAGCATCGCGCCCACACGCCCGCCGCCCGCGGTGATGCCGGAGACGAAGGCGCTTTCGGCGTCCACGCCCGAGGCGTAGTCGGCCACCACGGTGCACACGTCGCGCAGCCCCTGCTGCAGCGCCCAGCGCGCCAGCGGCGCCGTGACCTGCGCGATGGTGAACGACACCCGCACCATGAACGGCGAGCGCCCGGTGATGCCCGAGGAGGCGGCGTTCATGATCACGGTCGGCACGCGCGACTGCGTGGCGACGGTGCCGACGGCGTACGCGTTGGAGCTGAAATCCAGCCCCGTGAGCAGGTCGACGCGCTCGTTCTCGATGAGGTCTTGCGCCTGGCGCCGTGCCTGTTCGGGCGCGCTGCCGGGCACGTCGCGGCGCAGCAGTTCGACCGGCCGGCCCGCGATCTGCTGCTTGTGATCGGCCAGCCAGACCGCCATGCCGGCGTCGAACTGGCGCCCGCCGCCCGCATAGGGCCCCGACCACGAACCGATGACCCCGATGCGCAATGGCCGCACGCGCGCCAGCACCAGCGAGGGCGCCGCGAGCGTGCCCGCGAGTAAGCCCAAAGCATGCCGGCGCGTGGGCCCGAATGCTACTTTTTCAGTAGCACGCATCGCCCGTGTGGCGGGCGCTGTGGGCGGGTTGATGTCTGGAGCAGGCACGAGGAACAGTGTACGCAGCCACCGTCCGCAGGCAAGTCCACGGAAGGCTTAGACCTTCGAGAAATCGGGCTTGCGCTTCTCCATGAAAGCGCCGAACGCTTCCTTCGCGGCCGGCTCGCGCAGCATGCGGCCGAAGCTCGCGCCCTCTTCGCCCATGCGCTCGAGCACGGCGGGCATCTGCGTCTTCTTCAGCAGGCGCTTGGTTTCGATCAGCGCGCTCAGCGGCTTGGCCGCGAGCTTGCGGGCCTGCGTCTGCGCGATGCCGTTGGCTTCGGTCGGCGGCACCACGCGGTTGACCAGGCCCACTTCGAGCGCGGCCTCGGCCATGAAGGGCTCGCCCAGCAGCAGCGCTTCGGCGGCGCGGTGGTAACCCAGCATCTGCGGCACCAGCAGGCTCGACGCGGCCTCGGGGCACAGGCCCAAGTTGACGAAAGGCATCGAGAAGGCCGCGTTGTCGCCCGCATAGACGAGGTCGCAGTGGAACAGCATCGTGGTGCCGATGCCCACGGCCGGGCCGCAGACGGACGCGACGATCGGCTTGGGAAAGGTGGCGATGCCGCGCAGGAAGCGGAACACCGGCGACTCCGTGTTGGCGGGCGGCGCATTGAGGAAGTCGCCGATGTCGTTGCCGGCGCTGAAGATCGTCGGGTCGCCCTGGAACAGCACGCAGCGCACAGCCGCGTCGGTCTCGACGGTGGCGAGCGCGTCGGCCATCGCGGCGTACATGCTGCTGGTGATCGAGTTCTTCTTGTCGACGCGGTTGAAGGTGATGGTCATCACGCCGGCTTCGGTGTGGACGAGGATGTCGCTCATGGAAAGATCCTTGGATGGGTAAAACGGGGGGCGACGCGCTCAGGCGCCGACGAGGGCTTCGCGGACAAAGTCGAGGCGGTCCTGGCCCCAGAACATCTGGTCGCCGACGAACATGGTGGGGGCGCCGAACACGCCGCGCTCCACTGCCTCTTGCGTGACCGCCTTGAGGCGGTCCTTGGTCTCCTGCGCACCGGCCAGCGCGAGCAGGCCCGCGGCGTCGAAGCCTGCATTCTGCAAGACGGCACCGACGGTCGCGGGGTCGTTGAGGTTCTTCGGCGCGACCCACATCGCATGGAACACCGCATCGACGTACGCGCCGAAGCGTTCGGGCGCCGTCATCTGCACGCCGGTCGCGCCGCGCATCAGCAACAGCGTGTTGATCGGGAAATGCGGGTTGTGCATGAAGGGCACGCCATAGCGCTTGGCGAAGCGCTGCAGGTCGGTCGTGAGGTACGGGCCCTTGGCCTTGATCTCGGCCGGCGAATGGTTGCCCGTGGCCTGGAACACGCCGCCCAGCAGCATGGGCTTCCAGACCAGCTCGGCGCCGGTGTCAGCGCACACGTGCGGCAGCTGCGTGGCGGCCAGGTAGGCAGCGGGGCTGCCGACGTCGAAAAAGAACTCGACGGATTTCGTCATGGGTGTCTCCTTATGGCTGTGCGTCGCGACGCGAGGTCTGGCGCCGGTCAGAACTTCTCGGACCAGGGACGCAGATCAAGCTCGTGCGTCCACGCGTCACGCGGCTGCGAGTGCAGCATCCAGTAGCTGTCGGCGATGTGGTCCGGGTTCAGGATGCCGTCGCTGTCCTTCAGCGCATAACGCTCGGGGAAATTGCTGCGGATGAACTCGGTGTCGATGGCACCATCGACCACGACATGCGCGACGTGGATGCCTTGCGGCCCCAGCTCGCGCGCCATCGATTGGGCCAACGCGCGCAAGGCCATCTTGGCGCCCGAGAAGGCGCCGAAGTGGGCCGCACCGCGCAGCGACGCCGTGGCGCCGGTGAAGATGATCGTGCCGCGATGAGCGCCCGTCGGCATCTCGCGCGCCACCATGCGCTTCGCGACTTCGCGGCCGTTGAGAAAGCCCGAGAAGCAGGCCATCTCCCACACCTTGAAGTACTTGCGCGCGGACTCGGTGAGGATGCTCTCCGGCACGTTGGCACCGATGTTGAACACCATCACCTCGATCGGCCCGACGGTCGATTCGATCTGCTCGATGAGCGCCACCACTTCTTCTTCCTTGCGTGCATCGCAAGCGAAGGCGTGGGCCCGGCCGCCGTCGGCCTCGATCTGCGCCACCAGCGGCTGCAGCTTGTCGAGGCTGCGCCGCGTGACGCAGGTGGCGTAGCCCTCGCGTGCGAAGCGGCGGGCAATGGCGCCGCCGGTGGCATCGCCCGCGCCGACGATGAGAGCAGCCTTGGTGAGCGCCATGACGTTCATTCCTTGTAGTAGACGATCTGATTGGACGTGGCGAGCAGCGCGCCCTTCTCGCTCCACAGCTGCGCCTTCTGGTCGAAGAAGCCGTTGAAGAACTGCTGCCCCGCCGCGCAACCCAGCAGGTAGCCCGTGCCGACCTCGGCCAGTTCGGCGGCGCCGACATGGAAGTACGTGGTGATCGACACCGTGCCCGCCGGCACATGCTTGGCGCGGCGCAGCCAGACGCGCGGATAGAACACGTCGCTCAACGCGGCGAGCGAGGCGAAGTCGAGCGGGCGGGCCTGCGCGTCGCGCACCCAGATGCGGGTTTCGCTGTGCTGCAGGCTGCTGTCCCATTTCGCGGGAATGCCGCCGCTGAAGGGACGCATCTCGTACTGGTCGAGCCAGGCCACGCCCGACGGGCCGATGCTCATGCGATCGACCGACTCGGGCGCCGGCGCCTCGGGCATGGTGAGGTCGGCCTGGCTCCAGGTGTCGCGGCGTGCGGCCGTCACCACCGTGGCGGTGGTCGTCATGTTCGTCGTGCCGTCGGCGCCGGGCTGCGTGATCGTCACCGTCCAGTGCTGCGTCGAGCGGTTGGTCCGCACGGCAGTGGCCTGGATGTCGAACGCGCCCTCGCCGAGCGCGGCCGCGTAGTTGACCGTCAACGCGATGGGCGTGCCGAGCAGGTCGGGGTGCTGGAGCACCGACTGCAGCGCCAGCGCCGCGGTGGTGCCGCCGAACGGACCGACCATGTTCCAGTAGTCGGGACTCGTGGTGCCCGTGAAGTGCCCCACGCGGATGTCGCTGTGGTGCAGGGCCAGGGCTTTGTCGAAGGGGTGTGGGGTCGTGCGCATGGTGATCGCCAGTGTGCCTCCGGTGGATGACCTCACGCAGTCGTGTGCGGGACGTTGGCGTGCTGCACTGCGGCACGCACCGGGGACCATGCACCGCCGGCAGGGCGCTGCTGCTGCGTGCCGTGCATGGCCGTGATTCCCCTGCCGATCAGACGCGCTCGAAGATGCCTGCGGCGCCTTGGCCCATGCCCACGCACATCGTGACCATGCCGTACTTCAGCTTCTCGCGGCGCAGCGCGTGCACCACGGTCGCCGCGCGGATCGCGCCGGTCGCGCCGAGCGGGTGGCCCAGCGCAATGGCGCCGCCCATCGGGTTGACCTTGGACGGGTCGAGCCCCAGCGTGTTCATCACCGCGAGCGATTGCGCGGCGAAGGCTTCGTTGAGTTCGAACCAGTCGATGTCTTCGTGCTTCAGGCCGGCATAGCGCAGCGCAGCGGGAATCGCCTCGATCGGGCCGATGCCCATGATGTGCGGCGGCACGCCCTTGCTGGCGAAGCTCACGAAACGCGCGAGCGGCGTGAGGCCGTACTGCTTGATGGCCTTCTCACTGGCCAGGA
The DNA here is from genome assembly GCF_002754375.1 of Variovorax sp. 54. Lineage (NCBI taxonomy): Bacteria > Pseudomonadati > Pseudomonadota > Betaproteobacteria > Burkholderiales > Comamonadaceae > Variovorax > Variovorax sp. 54. The sequence continues at coordinate 4,021,803 of NZ_PEFF01000001.1, read as the reverse complement.
TCAGCGCGCCTGCGCCGTCGGAGGTCTGCGAGCTGTTGCCGGCCGTCACGGTGCCGCGCGCGGCGAACACGGTGCGCAGCTTGGCCAGGCCTTCGATGCTGGTGTCGGGGCGCGCGCCTTCGTCCAGGCTCACGGTGCGGGTCTTGGCGATCGACTCGCCGGTGGCCAGGTCCGGCGTGCGGTCGGTCACTTCGATCGGCGTGATCTCGTCGGCAAACTTGCCGGCGGCCTGCGCGACCAGTGCCTTCTGGTGCGAGGCGAGCGCGAACGCGTCCTGCGCCTCGCGGCTCACCTTCCACTGCTGCGCGACCTTCTCGGCCGTGAGGCCCATGCCGTAGGCAATGCCCACGTCGCCTTCGCGTTCGAAGATGGAAGGCGACAGCGAGGGCGAGTTGCCCATCATCGGCACCATGCTCATGCTCTCGACACCGGCCGCGATCATCACATCGGCCTCGCCGACACGGATGCGGTCCGCCGCCATCTGCACAGCCGACAGGCCCGAAGCGCAGAAGCGGTTCACGGTGATACCGCCGATGCTGGTCGGCAGGCCCGCCAGCACTGCGCCGATGCGCGCGACGTTCAGGCCCTGCTGCGATTCGGGAATCGCGCAGCCGCAGATGATGTCTTCGATGGCCTTGGGGTCGAGGCCGGGCACGGCGGCCAGCGCTGCCTTCAGCGTGGTCGCGAGCAGGTCGTCGGGACGGTAGTTGCGGAAGTAGCCGCGGTGGGATTTGCCGATGGGGGTGCGGGTGGCGGAGACGATGTAGGCGTCTTGTACTTGCTTGCTGCTCATGAAATCTGTCCTTAGTTGCGGACCGGCTTGCCGGTGCTGAGCATCCCCATGATCCGCTCCTGCGTCTTGGGATGCACGATGAGCGAGCAGAACGCCTTGCGTTCCAGCGTCATCAGGTATTCCTCGGTCACGAGCGAGCCCGCGTCCACGTCGCCGCCGGTGACCACGTTGGCGATCAGGCTGGCAATGTGGAAGTCGTGCGCGCTGATGAAGCCGCCGTCGCGCATGTTCACGAGCTGGCCCTTGATCGTGGCGGCGCCGCTGCGGCCGGCCACGCGGAAGGTGCGGCGCAGCGGGGGGCGGTAGCCGGCGTCGGCCATGGCCTTGGCCTGCTGCAGCGCCACGTACAGCAGCTCGTCCTTGTTCGGCACGATCACGTCGCTGTCGAGCAGGTAGCCCAGCTTCTTCGAATCGAGCGCGCCGGTGCCGACCTTCGCCATCGCCGCGGCGGTGAAGCCTTCGGTGAGGAACGGCAGCAGGTCGGTGCCTGTGGAAGCCGATGCGTTCTCGGCCGCGCGGCGTGCGATGTACGTCAGGCCGCCCGCGCCGGGGATCAGGCCCACGCCGACTTCGACCAGACCGATGTAGCTTTCCATTGCGACGACACGCTTGGCCGAGTGGATGGCCAGCTCGCAGCCGCCGCCCAGTGCCATGCCGCGCACGGCCGAGATCACCGGCACGTTGGCGTAGCGGATCTTGAGCATGACGTTCTGCAGCTCTTCTTCCGCGCCTTCGACCGCGCCGATGCCCGCGACCACGAAGGCCGGCAGCATCGCCTGCAGGTCGGCGCCGACCGAAAACACCTCGTCGGGCGACCAGATCACCAGGCCCTTGTATTCGGCTTCGGCCAGGTCGACCGCGGCGCCGAGTGCTTCGGCCACGTCGGGGCTGATGGCGTGCATCTTCGACTGGATGCTCGCAATGAGCACTTCACCGTCGAGCGTCCACACGCGCACATCGCCTTCGTCGCTGATCGTCGTGCCGGCCGTATTGGCATCGGCCGCGTTGGCGCCCAGCACGCTCTCGGGGAACAGCTGGCGGTCATGCACGGGCAGCTTGCGCTGCGGCACGAACTTGTTCTGCGAGGCGCTCCACGAGCCTTCGGGCGTGTGCACGCCACCGGCTTGTGCGACCGGGCCTTCGAACACCCACTTCGGCAGCGGTGCAGTGCTCAGTGCCTTGCCGGCGTCGATGTCTTCCTGCACCCACTTGGCGACCTGCGCCCAGCCGGCTTCCTGCCAGAGTTCGAACGGGCCCTGCTTCATGCCGAAGCCCCAGCGCATCGCGAAGTCGATGTCGCGTGCGCTCTCGGCGATGTCGGCCAGGTGCACGGCGGCGTAGTGGAAGCCGTCGCGCAGGATGGCCCAGAGGAACTGGCCCTGCGGTCCTTCGCTCTCGCGCAGCAGCTTCAGGCGTTCGCCCGCGGGCTTCTTGAGCATGCGGCCGTACACCTCGTCGGCCTTGGTGCCGGCGGGCACGTACTCGCCGCTCTTCAGGTCGAAGCGCAGGATGTCGCGGCCGACCTTCTTGAAGAAACCGGCCTTGGCCTTCTGGCCCAGGTTGCCCAGCTCCAGCAGCTTGGCGAGCACCGGCGGCGTCGCGAAGTTGGCATAGAACGGATCGGTCTCGGCGTTGAGGTTGTCCTGCAGCGTCTTCACGACGTGGGCCATGGTGTCCAGGCCCACCACGTCGGCGGTGCGGAAGGTGCCCGAGCTCGCGCGGCCCAGCTTCTTGCCGGTGAGGTCGTCGACCACGTCGGGCGTCAAGCCGAACTTCTCGACTTCCTTCAGCGTGGCCAGCATGCCGGCGATGCCGACGCGGTTGGCGATGAAGTTGGGCGTGTCGTGCGCGCGCACCACGCCCTTGCCGAGCGTGCTGGTGACGAAGGCCTCGAGGTCGTCGAGCACCTGCGGCTGCGTGGTGGGCGTGTTGATCAGCTCCACCAGGAACATGTAGCGCGGCGGGTTGAAGAAGTGAATGCCGCAGAAACGCGGCTTCAGGGCTTCAGGCAGTGCTTCGCTGAGCTTGGTGATCGACAGGCCCGAGGTGTTCGAGGCCAGGATCGAATGCTTGGCCACGTGCGGCGCGATCTTCTTGTACAGGTCGAGCTTCCAGTCCATGCGCTCGGCAATGGCCTCGATGATGAGGTCGCATTCACCGAGCTTGGCCAGGTCGTCTTCGTAGTTGGCCTGCTCGATCAGGCCCGCATCGGCCACGTCGCCGAGCGGCGCGGGCTTGAGCTTCTTGAGGTTGTCGATGGCGCGCGTGACGATGCCGTTCTTCGCTGCACCTTGAGCGACCGCACCGGTCGCGTCTTTGGCGGCCAGGTCGAACAGCACGACAGGCACGCGCACGTTGACGAGGTGGGCGGCAATCTGCGCGCCCATCACGCCGGCGCCGAGCACGGCGACCTTCTTCACTTGAAATCGGGACATAGCGGAGTTTCGAAGTTCTGAATCAGTTCGGGGAACACCGCGGAACCGGCTTTGCCGGGCCGCTGGTGTTGCCCCCTTGAGGGGGAGGCTGCTACACGAAGTGAGCAGCTACGGGGGTGGGTCAAGGAACGCGGTTCCAGGTTTGGGTGCGCCAGAAGGGGCCCAGATAGCCACGGACCTCGAGCTTTTTTCCGCCCTCGATGGGCGTGAAGCTCGCGCGGTATTCCTTGCCGTTCTCGGGGTCGAGGATCTTCCCGCCTTCCCAGACGTCCTTGCCCTCGGCCTTCTTGCCGCCACGGATGATCTCCAGGCCCGCGATGGGCTTGCCCTTGCGGTCGTCGCCGCATTCATCGCAGGTGGCGTCGGGCTTGGTGTCTTTCTTCAACGACTTCTCGATGCGGCCACTGAGCGCGCCGTTGGTCTCCGCAATGCGGATCTCGGCCTTGGCCTCGCCGGTCTTGTCGTCGGCATTGCGCCACAGGCCCACCGGCGTGCTCTGGGCCATGGCCGAGACGGCGGTGACGGTGAACAAGACGGCTGCAAGCGTAGCTTTCATGAGCGGGCTCCCGGTGGGTCGATGAAGAAAGGCTGTGTGTCGCTTACGCGAGTGCTGCGTCGGTGTCCATCAACACCTTGCTGCCGGCGCGCGCGGTGCGCATGAGCATCACGGTCTCGGGGAACAGCTTGGCGAAGTAGAAGCGTGCGGTCTGCAGCTTGGCGACGTAGAACGGATCGGTGTTGCCCGCGGCGATTTCGCGCAGGGCCACTTGCGCCATGCGGGCGAACAGGTAGCCGAACACGAAGTGGCCGGCCACGCGCAGGTAGTCGACGGCGGCGGCGCCCACTTCGTCGGGGTTCTGGAAGCCCTTGAAGCCGATCTCGGTCGTGAACTTGGTGAGCTGGTCGCCCAGCATCGCGATCGGGTTGATGAACTCGGCCATCTTCTCGTTCACGCCTTCTTCTTCCACCAGCTTGGCGACGAGCTTGCCGAACTTCTTCAGCGAGGCGCCGTTGTTGCCCAGGATCTTGCGGCCCAGCAGGTCCAGCGACTGGATCGTGTTGGTGCCTTCATAGATCATGTTGATGCGGTTGTCGCGCACGAACTGCTCCATGCCCCATTCCTTGATGAAGCCGTGGCCGCCGAAGACCTGCATGCACGAATTGGTCGCGATGTGGCCGTTGTCGGTGATGAAGGCCTTGACGATGGGCGTGAGCAATGCGACCAGTTCGCCGGAGTCCTTGCGCACCTTTTCATCGGGATGGTTGTGCTCCTTGTCGAGCAGCAGCGTGCAGAAGATCTGCAGCGCGCGACCGCCTTCAGCGTACGCCTTGGCCGTGAGCAACATCTTGCGCACGTCGGGGTGCACGATGATCGGGTCGGCTTCCTTGTCCTTGGCCTTCACGCCCGACAGCGAACGCATCTGGATGCGGTCCTTGGCGTAAGCCAGCGCATTTTGATAAGCCACTTCGGTCAGGCCGAGCGACTGGTTGCCCACGCCCAGGCGTGCGGCGTTCATCATCACGAACATCGCGGCCAGGCCCTTGTTGGGCTCGCCCACCAGCGTGCCGGTGGCGCCTTCGATCACGATCTGCGCGGTGGCGTTGCCGTGGATGCCCATCTTGTGCTCCAGGCCGGCGCAGAAGATCGGGTTGCGTTCGCCGAGCGAACCGTCGGCCTTGACGTGGAACTTCGGCACCACGAACAGGCTGATGCCCTTGCTGCCCTTGGGCGCGTCCGGCAGGCGGGCCAGCACCAGGTGAATGATGTTGTCCGTCATGTCGTGCTCGCCGGCCGAGATGAAGATCTTGCTGCCGGTGATGCGGTAGGTGCCGTCGGCCTGCGGCTCGGCCTTGGTGCGCAAGAGGCCCAGGTCGGTGCCGCAATGGGGTTCGGTCAGGCACATGGTGCCGGTCCACTCGCCGCTCGTGAGCTTGGGCAGGTAGGTCTTCTTCTGGTCGTCGGTGCCGTGGGCCTTGAGCGCCTCGTACGCGCCGTGCGAGAGGCCCGGGTACATGGTCCAGGCCTGGTTGGCGCTGTTGAGCATTTCGAACAGGCACTGGTTCACCACGAACGGCAGGCCCTGGCCGCCGAAGGCCGGGTCGCACGACAGCGCGGGCCAGCCGCCTTCGACGTACTTGGCGTAGGCGTCCTTGAAGCCGGTGGGGGTCTTCACTTCGTGCGTGGCCTTGTCGAGCACGCAGCCTTCTTCGTCGCCGCTGATGTTCAGCGGAAAGGTGACTTCGGCCGCGAACTTGCCGGCCTCTTCGATCACGGCGTTGATGGTGTCGGCATCGGTCTCGGCGTGGGCCGGCAGTGCCTTGAGTTCCTCGGCGACGTTGAGCACTTCGTGCAGCACGAACTGCATGTCACGCACGGGGGGGTTGTAGGTAGGCATCCGGGACTCTCCTGGTCGAAGCTAGATAGATTGGAAAAAACGAAAACGGAAAGAAAAACGAAACGGGCAGCCGCGGCGCTCAGCGCACGGTCTTGAGCCGGCGCGTGCCGCGCGCAGCGGGCGCGGACTCGGCGGCGTTGGAGGCGGGCGGCGCGTCCGGCGTGGCGGCACGCGCAAGGATGTTGTCGAAGCCGACGTTGGCGCGGCCGATGGAGCCGGGCACCTGCAGGAAGCGGGCTTCGTAGTGCAGCGCGAGGATCAGGCCGTGGATCTCGAACCCGACCTGGCGCTCGTCGGCGTCGGCGCGCAGGTGGCCTTCGGTCTTCGACTGCACGATGGCGCGCAGCACGGCGGCCTGCCAGATGCTGACCGACTCGACCAGCGCATCGCGCACCGGGCCCGGGCGGTCGTCGAATTCGGAAGCGCCGCTGATGTAGATGCAGCCCGAGTCGATTTCGGTCGAGGTGCGCTTCATCCAGTTGGCGAACATGGCGCGCAGGCGCGGCAGGCCGCGCGGGGCTGTCAGAGCCGGGAAGAACACTTCCTGCTCGAAGCGGGCGTGGTACTCGCGCACCACGGAAATCTGCAGTTCTTCGCGCGAGCCGAAGTGGGCGAAGACGCCCGACTTGCTCATCTTGGTGATTTCGGCCACGGCGCCGATCGACAGGCCCTCGAGCCCGATCTGCGCAGCCAGCGCCAGTGCGGCGTCGACGATGATGGCCTTGGTCTGCTGGCCTTTGGGGGCGGCGCGGGCCGGCTTGGCGGGAACGGCGGTGGCAGACATCGTGAAAGCTCCGAATAAAACGAACGGTCGTTCTATTTTGCAGGGGCTTTGCACTTTTGACCGCAAATGACCTTGGTCCGCGGTAGGTTAATGAAGGTTAGCCAAAGCAAGGGGCGACCGCCAGGGGGTCGCACCCTTGCCTTGCGGCCTCAGAACTCCTGCGACACGGGCCGCAGCACGACCTCGTTGATGTCCACGTTGGCCGGCTGCTCCACCGCATAGACGATGGCGCGCGCGACCGAGTCGGCGGGGATCTGGTTGGCGTCGTAGAAAGCCTTCACGCCCGCGGCGCTCTCGGCGTCGCTGCTGCCGAGCTTCAGTTCCGAGTCCACGGCGCCGGGCGACACGATGGTCACGCGCACGCCGCTGTTGCCCACCTCCACGCGCAGGCCCTCGGAGATGGCGCGCACCGCGTGCTTGGTCGCGCTGTAGACGGTGCCGATGGGCGTGAACACCTTCAGCCCGGCAATCGATGCGACGTTCACGATGTGGCCGGTGCCCTGTGCCTGCATGCGCGGCAGCACGGCGGCAATGCCGTAGAGCACGCCCTTGATGTTGACGTCGATGGTGCGGTCCCACTCGTCGACCTTGAGCTTGTCGAGGGGCGACAGCGGCATCACGCCCGCGTTGTTGACCAGCACGTCGATGCGGCCGAAGGCCTCGACGGTGGCGGCAGCGAGTTTTTCCAGATCGGTGCGCTTCGCCACGTCGGTGGCGACGGCGATGGCTTCGCCGCCGGCTTCGCGGATCTCGGCGACGACTTTGTCGAGCCGGTCGGTGCGGCGGGCCGCGAGCACCACCTTGGCGCCGCGCGCGGCCAGGTGGCGCGCCGTCGATTCGCCCAGGCCGCTGCTCGCGCCGGTGACGATGGCGACCTTGCCTTGGATGTTGTCTTGAACGGAAGTCATGGGAATTTCCTTTGAGGGGTGTGGAAGAAGTGCATGCAGTGTGGAAAATCCACGCGTTCCAGTAAATGAAACTCTGGCGACTTCAGAATTCCATATCCAGGAATCAAGGAACACCTCATGCCCAACCGCCTCGAAGCCCTGCGCGTGTTCTTCACCGCCGCAGCTGCCGCCAACTTCCGCGAGGCGGCCGTGCGCCTGTCGGTGTCGCCGCAGGTGGTGACGCGCGCGGTGCGCGAACTCGAAGACGAACTGGGCGAGCCGCTCTTTCACCGCAGCACGCGCGGCGTGCAGCTCACCGATTTCGGGCGGCAACTCGCCGAACGCGCTCGCATCGCGGTGGGCGGCGTCGACGATCTCTTTCACCGCATCGACCGGCGCGCGCTGTCGCAGCACGCGGGCACGGTGCGGGTCACGGCGCCGCATGTGTACGGCCGGTTCATTCCGCAGGCGCTGGCGCCGCTGCTGGTGGCGCACCCCGGGCTGGTGCTCGACCTGCGGCTGTCGGAGCAGCATGCCGATGTGGTCGACCAGCAGATCGACATCGGCGTGCGCGTCGGGCCGATGCGCGACGCGCGCTTCGTGGCCCGGAGCGTGGGAAAGATGCCGCTGCGCGTGGTGGCCTCACCGGCGCTCATCGAGCGGGTCGGCGCGCCGCGCACCGTCGATGCGCTGTCTGCGCTGCCGGTCACGGCGCTGATCGACCGCAGCTCGGGCCGGCCCTGGCCCTGGGCGTTCAACAAGAAGCGGGTGTTCACCGTATCGTCGCCCGCGTTCGTTGCGGACAACATCGACGCCGAATGCGCCGCGGTGCTGGCGGGCATCGGCTTCGGCCAGCTCATCGGCCCGCTGGCGGAGCCGTGGCTGCAATCAGGCGCGATGGTGGAGCTGCTGGCGGCCGATGCGCCGGAGCCCTGGCCGGTTCACGTCTACCGCCCGCAGCGCGCGCCGGTGCCGGCGCGCGTGCGGTTGGTGTACGACGAACTGATCCGCGTGATCAGAGCTTGAAGGGCAGCACTTCCTGGCGCTGTTCGCCGAGGCCTTCGATGCCCAGCGTCATCACGTCGCCCTTCTTCAGGTACAGCGGCGGCTTCATGCCCATGCCGACGCCGGGCGGCGTGCCGGTGGTGATCACGTCGCCGGGCATCAGCGTCATGAACTGGCTCACGTAGCTCACGAGCTTGGCCACGCTGAAGATCATGGTCTTGGTGCTGCCGGTCTGCACGCGCTGGCCGTTCAGGTCGAGCCACATGGCGAGCTTCTGCGGGTTCTCGATCTCGTCGCGCGTGACGAGCCAGGGGCCGAGCGGGCCGAAGGTGTCGCAGCCCTTGCCCTTGTCCCAGGTGCCGCCGCGCTCGATCTGGAACTCGCGCTCGCTCACGTCGTTGATGGTGCAGTAGCCGGCCACGTAGTCGAGTGCGCTCTTCTGCGAGACGTAGCGCGCCTTCGTGCCGATGACCACGCCGAGTTCGACTTCCCAGTCGGACTTGACCGAGCCCTTGGGCAGCATCACCGGGTCGTTCGGGCCCTGGATGCAGCTCGTGGCCTTCATGAAGACGATGGGTTCCTTGGGCACCGGCAGGCCCGATTCGGCCGCGTGGTCGGCGTAGTTCAGGCCGATGGCGATGAACTTGCCGACGTTGGCCACGGGGCTGCCCAGGCGCGGCTTGCCCTTGACCAGCGGCAGCTTGTCGACCTTGGTCTTGCGCAGCTTGGCAATGGCGGCATCGCCGAGCTGGTCGGGACCGATGTCCTTGACGATGGCGCTCAGGTCGCGCAGCTTGCCTTCGGCATCGATGAGGCCGGGCTTCTCTTTGCCGGGGTTGCCATAGCGGACGAGTTTCATGCGTTCCTTTCAGTGCATTGAAATGGGGGATTAGTACGTAGAGCGGCCGCCGGACAGGTCGAACACGGCGCCCGTGGAGAAAGAACAATCTTCGGTGCAAAGCCAGCCGACCAGTGCGGCCACTTCGTCCACCGTGCCGAAACGGCCCATGGGGATTTTCGACAACATGAACGCGATGTGCTCGGGCGTCATCTGGTCGAAGATGGCGGTCTTCACTGCCGCGGGCGTCACGCAGTTCACGCGGATGCCGGTGTCGGCCAGTTCCTTGCCGAGCGACTTGGTGAGCCCGATGACGGCGGCCTTGCTTGCGCTGTAGGCGCTGGCGTTGGGGTTGCCTTCCTTGCCGGCGACCGAGGCGATGTTGACGATGCGGCCCTCGCCCGTCGCGCCCTGCTTGCGCATCTGCGCCACCACCTCTCGGCAGCACAGGAACACGCCGTTGACGTTGACCTCCATCACCTGGCGCCAGTCGTCCACCGGGTAGTCCCAGAGCTTGACGTTGGGCCCGGTGATGCCGGCGCTGTTGACCAGCGCATCGATGCGTGGCGCGTGCGCGAGCGTGGCGGCCACGGCTTTCGCAACCGACGGCTGCTGCGTCACGTCGACCTTCAGTGCGAAGGCCTTGGCGCCGAGCGCTTCGGCCGCACGTCCGGCGGCGGCCTCGTCGCGGTCCCACAGCGTGACGCTGCCGCCCGAGGCGACGAGCCGCTGCGCGATGCCGAAGCCCAGCCCCGTGGCACCGCCGGTGACCACTGCATGGCGGCCTTCGAAATCGAGCCGGTTCATATCGTGATGCCGCCGTCGACGGTGAAGTACTGGCCGGTGGCGAAGATGGATTCGTCGCTGGCCAGGAACACCACCACCGGCGCAATCTCCTCGGCCTGCGCGAGGCGGCCCATGGGCTGGCGCGCCACGAAGGCCTTGCGCGCGGCCTCGGGGTCGGCGTTGGCATTGATGCGATCGCCCAGCGAGGGCGTGTCGACCGTGCCCGGGCACACGGCATTGCAGCGGATGCCGCGTGCCACGTAGTCGGCCGCCACGCTCTTGGTGAGGCCGAGCACCGCCGCCTTGGTGGTGCCGTAGACAAAGCGGTTGGGCAGGCCCTTCATGCTGGAGCACACGCTGGCCATGTTGATGATGCTGCCGCGCCCGGCCGCGAGCATGCCGGGCAGCACGGCCTGGATGGTCCACATCTGCGCGCGCACGTTGAGGCGGAAGGCAAAGTCGAGGTCGTCGTCGCTGGCCTGCTCGATGGTGCCGTTGTGCACCACGCCCGCGCAGTTGAACAGCACGTCGAGCGTGGGCAGCTGCGCCACCAGCGCGCCGATGGCGGCCTTGTCGAGCACGTCGAGCTTCAGGGCCGTGACATTCGTTACGCCGGCGTAGGCCGCCAGCAGCGTCTCGTTGACGTCGGTGGCCCACACATGGGCGCCCTCGGCCGCGAGCGCCAGCACGCTCGCGCGGCCGATGCCCTGGCCGGCGGCGGTGACGAGCACGGTCTTTCCCTTCAATCTCATGGTCGGTGTCTCCTGGGGTGTTCTGCGGATGCAGGGGTGTGCGGGGGTGGATTCGGGTTAGGCCCGATGGGTGACAACTGTGAATCGCCGTATTCTGAATTGGCCTTACCACTTGTCCAATTCAGGACAACCCTTAAGCCGATCCACCGCCTCGCCCGCCACCTGCCCTCTCGTCCCGTGCCGCTCCAGACCGTCGAACCCCAACGCCTTTATCGCCAGATTGCCGACCAGCTCCGGGGGCTGATCGCCAAGGGCGAGTTCGACGTGGGCGCGCGCCTGCCCGCCGAGCGCGACCTGGCCAAGCAGCTCGGCGTGAGCCGGCCCTCGGTGCGCGAGGCACTCATTGCGCTCGAGGTCGAGGGCTGGGTCGAGGTGCGCACCGGCTCGGGCGTGTACGTGCTCGACCGCTCGCACCGTGCCAGCGCGCCGGTGGCGCCCACCGAGTGGGGGCCGCTGGAGCTGATCCGCGCGCGCCGCGTGATCGAAGGCGAGACCGCCGCCATCGCCGCCCTGTCGGGCAAGCGCAAGGACGTGGACGCGATGACGCGCGCCATTGCCGCCATGCGCGAGATGGCCGACCGCAACGTCATGCCGCTGGACGGCGACCGCGCCTTTCACCTGGCCATCGTCAACGCCGGCGGCAACGTGGTGCTGGCCGAGACGGTGCAGGGCTTCTGGGATTCGCGCCGCGGCCCGATCTTCACGCGGCTGGGCGGCTACTTCGAGACCGTGACCTCGTGGCGCGCCGCCATCGCCGAGCACGAGGCGATTCGCGACGCCATTGCCGCGCGCGACGCCGAGGCCGCGCGCACCGCCATGCACGCGCACATGGACAACTCGCACCACCGTTTCAGCGCGAGCTGGCGCCGCGCCAAGCCTTCCTGATTTTTCGCCAGCAATTTTTGCCAACGACTACAACGGAGACAAGCCACATGATCAGCAGCAAGAACAGCAAACGCACCGCCCTCAAGGCACTGGCCGCCTGCGCCCTCGCAGCCGGCGCGCTGGGTGTGGCGGGCATCGCCAGTGCGCAGACCAAGCTCAAGTGGGCCCACGTGTACGAGACCTCGGAGCCCTTCCACAAGTACTCGGTGTGGGCCGGCGACGAGATCAAGAAGCGCACCAACGGCCGCTACGAGGTGCAGGTGTTCCCGGCCTCCACGCTGGGCAAGGAAGCCGACATCAACCAGGGCCTGACGCTGGGCACGGTCGACATCATTTTGTCGGGCGCGAGCTTCGCTGGCCGCACCTACACGCCGCTGGCGATCTCGTACTTCCCGTTCATCTTCCGCGACGCCGAACACCAGCTCAAGTACGCCAAGAGCGACGTGTTCAAGGAGCTCGCCAAGGGCTACGACGACAAGAGCGGCAACCACATCACGGCGCTGAGCTACTACGGCGCGCGCCACGTCACCTCGAGCGCCGCACGGCCCGTGGCCAAGCCCGAGGACATGAAGGGCCTGAAGATCCGCGTGCCCGACGCACCGGCCTACCTGGCGTTCCCGAAAGCGCTGGGCGCCAACCCGACGCCGATCGCGTTTGCCGAGGTGTACCTGGCACTGCAGAACAACACGGTCGATGCGCAGGAGAACCCACTGCCGACCATCGAGGCCAAGAAGTTCTTCGAGGTGCAGAAGAACATCTCGCTCACCGGCCACATCGTCGACTCGCTGCTCACCATCACCTCGGGCCAGCTGTGGACCAAGCTCTCGGCGGAAGACAAGAAGATCTTCACCGAGGTGATGCAGGAAGCCGCCGAAAAGACCGGCCGCGAAATCATCGCGTCCGAAGCGCGCCTGGTGGAAGAGTTCAAGAAGAAGGGCAACAACGTGATCACGGTCGACAAGAACGCGTTCCGTGAAGCGGTGCTCAAGGCCACGAAGCCCACCGACCAGGGCTACCGCCAGCAAGATTACGACCGCATCCTGGCCATCAAGTAAGCGAAGCGGCCATGACCGAACAGAAGATCATCGACGACGAGGGCCACTTCCATGCGGAAGACGAAGTGGTCGACCTGTCGGACACCATCGCCGAAGGCTGGATCTCCCTGGCCTTGTTCTGGATGCTGGGCCTGACGGTGTTCTACCAGTTCGTCACGCGCTACGTGATGAACGATTCGGCGGCCTGGACCGAGGAGGTCGCGCGCTACATGCTCATCGGCGTGGTCTTCGTCGGCGCGGCGGTGGGGGTGGCGAAGAACAACCAGATCCAGGTCGACTTCTTCTACCGCCACATGCCGCGCGCGATGGGCCGTGCGCTCTCGATGGCCGTCGATGTGCTGCGCACCGCCTTCTTCGTCGCGGCCGTCGCCATGACGGTGCAGATGATGCTGAAGATCGGCAACCAGACGCGCATGACCATCGTCGACCTGCCGATGAACGTGGTGTACGCGCTGTGCGTGTTCGGCTTCGCCGCGATGGCGTGGCGTTCGCTGCAGGTGCTGCGCATCCACTGGCAGCGCGGCTACAGCGTGCTCGAACAACCCGAATCCACTTTGCACGACCGCTGAGGCGGCGCGCGCCGGCACACCTCGGTCAAACACGGAGGCCCCGCCTCCCGACGGAACCCCATGCTGAAAATCATCTTCCTGTTCTTCATGGCCGGCGGCATTCCCGTGGCCATCGCCATGGCCGGCGCCTCGCTGGTCTACATCCTCGTGAGCGACAGCACGCTGCCGCCGTTCGTGGTGATCCACCGCATGGTGAGCGGCATCGACAGCTTTCCGCTGCTGGCCGTGCCCTTCTTCATCCTGGCCGGCAACCTGATGAACAACGCCGGCATCACCACGCGCATCTACAACTTCGCGCTGGCGCTGGTGGGCTGGCTCAAGGGCGGCCTGGGCCACGTGAACGTGCTGGGCTCGGTGATCTTCGCGGGCATGAGCGGCACGGCCATTGCCGATGCGGCCGGCCTGGGCACCATCGAGATCAAGGCCATGAAGGAGCACGGCTACTCGACCGAGTTCGCGGTGGGCGTGACGGCCGCCTCGGCCACGCTGGGCCCGATCATTCCGCCGAGCCTGCCCTTCGTGATCTACGGAATGATGGCCAACGTGTCGGTGGGCGCGCTGTTCCTCGCGGGCCTGCTGCCGGGTGCGCTGATGGCCATCCTCATGATGCTCACGGTGGCGTACTACGCGCACAAGAACAAGTGGGGCGCCGACGTCAAGTTCTCGCGCACGCGCCTGTTCAAGGCGCTGATGGAGCTGGCCGTGGTGGTCGGCTGGCCGCTGATGCTGTGGGTGCTTGTGACCAAGCTGGGCACGCCGCCGCAACTCACGGTGTTCGCGGGGCTGGCTTCGCTCTTCGTGCTGGACAAGATCTTCCGCTTCGAGGCGCTGCTGCCCATCATGACGCCGGTGCTGCTCATCGGCGGCATGACCACGGGCCTGTTCACGCCCACCGAAGGCGCCATTGCGGCCTGCGTGTGGGCCATGATCCTGGGCTTCGCGTGGTACCGCACGCTGTCGTGGAAGATGTTCATCAAGGTCTGCCTGGACACCATCGAGACCACGAGCACAGTGCTGTTCATCGTGGCGGCCGCGTCGATCTTCGGCTGGATGCTCACGGCCACGGGCGTCACCACCAGCATCGCGAGCTGGGTGCTGGGCTTCACCCAGGAAGCGTGGGTGTTCCTGCTGCTGGCCAACCTGCTGATGCTGTTCGTGGGCTGCTTCCTGGAGCCGACGGCGGCCATCACCATCCTCGTGCCGATCCTGCTGCCCATTGCCACGCAGCTCGGCGTGGACCCGATCCACTTCGGCCTGGTGATGGTGCTCAACCTCATGATCGGCCTGCTGCACCCGCCGATGGGCATGGTGCTGTTCGTGCTGGCGCGCGTGGCGGGCCTGAGCTTCGAGCGCACGACGATGGCCATCCTGCCCTGGCTGGTGCCGCTCCTGCTCAGCCTGGGCGTGATCACCTACATGCCCAAGCTGGTGCTCTGGGTTCCCAAGATGTTCTATTGACCATGACGCCCTACATCCGACTCCACCCCGCCGACGACGTCGTCATCGCGCGTTCGCAACTGCTCGGCGGCACCGTCGTCGAGCACGTCGCCGTGCGCGGCCTGATTCCGCCGGGCCACAAGATCGCCATGCGCGCCATCGCACCGGGCGAACCGGTGCGCCGCTACAACCAGATCATCGGTTTCGCGAGCAAGCCCATCGCCGCGGGCGAGCACGTGCACACGCAGAACCTGGACATGGGCCCGGACAAGGGAGACTTCGAACGCGACTACGCCTTCGGTGCCGACGTGAAGCCCGCGCCCGCGAAACGCGAGGCCACGTTCATGGGCATCCGGCGCGCCGACGGCCGCGTGGCCACGCGCAACTACATCGGTGTGCTGACCAGCGTGAACTGCTCGGCGACGGCCGCGCGCGCGATTGCCGACCACTTCTCGCGCAAGACGAATCCGCAGGCGCTCGCGGCATTTCCGAACGTGGACGGCATCGTCGCGCTGACGCACGGCACCGGCTGCGGCATGGACACGCAGGGCATGGGCATGCAGATCCTGGAGCGCACGCTCACGGGCTACGCCACGCACCCGAATTTCGCGGGCGTGCTGGTGGTCGGGCTCGGCTGCGAGGCCAACCAGATCAACGCCTGGCTCGCGACCGGGCATCTGGCCGAAGGCGAGAACTTCCGCACCTTCAACATCCAGGACACGGGCGGCACGCGCAAGACGGTCGAGAAGGGCGTGGCGCTCATCAACGAGATGCTGCCGCGCGCCAACGCGGTGAAGCGCGAGCCCTGCAGCGCCGCGCACATCACCATCGGGCTGCAGTGCGGCGGCTCCGATGGCTACTCGGGCATCAGCGCCAACCCGGCGCTGGGCGCGGCGGTCGACCTGCTGGTGGCGCACGGCGGCACGGCCATCCTCAGCGAAACGCCCGAGGTGTACGGCGCCGAGCACCTGCTGACGCGCCGTGCGGTGAAGCGCGAGGTGGGCCAGAAGCTCGTGGACCGCATCAAGTGGTGGGAGCACTACACCGAGATCAACGAGGGCGAGATGAACAACAACCCCTCGCCGGGCAACAAGGCGGGCGGTCTCACGACCATCCTCGAGAAGTCGCTCGGCGCGGTCGCCAAGGGCGGCACGAGCAACCTCGAAGCGGTGTACGAGTACGCCGAGCCCGTCACCGCGCACGGCTTCGTCTACATGGACACGCCGGGCTACGACCCGGTGAGCGCCACGGGCCAGGTGGCCGGCGGTGCGAACCTGATCTGCTTCACGACGGGGCGCGGCTCGGCCTACGGCTGCGCGCCCTCGCCGTCGCTCAAGCTCGCGACCAACTCGGCGCTGTGGCAGCGGCAGGAAGAAGACATGGACATCAACTGCGGCGAGATCGTCGACGGCACGGCCTCGATTGCGGAGATGGGCCAACGCATCTTCGAACTGGTGCTGGCCACGGCCTCGGGTGCGCAGTCGAAGAGCGAGCAGCACGGCTACGGGCAGAACGAGTTCGTGCCCTGGCAGGTCGGCGCAGTGATGTGAGGCCCGCGCAGTCCATGCCCGCCCTCCCCTTCGGCCACGCCATCCCATTGAACGCACGAGGAGCCTGATCCATGTCCAGAACCCTGCAGGCCGACGGCCTGCAAGCCAACGTCGCCCGCATCCTCGAAGCCGCAGGCAGCACGGCCGCCGAGGCGCAGCAGGTGGCCGCCAACCTCGTGCTGGCCAACCTGAGCGGGCACGACTCGCACGGCGTGGGCATGCTGCCGCGCTACATCGACGCAGTGGCCGAGGGCGGCCTCGTGCCCAACGCCTCTGTGAAGGTCAACCTCGACATCGGCACGCTGATGGGCCTGGACGGCCAGCACGGCTACGGGCAGATCGTCGGCGTGCAGGCGATGGAGCTGGGCATCGCGCGCGCGAAGCAGCACGGCAGCTGCATCTTCACGCTCGCGCACGCACACCACCTGGGACGCATCGGGCACTTCGCGGAGATGGCGACGGCGCAGGGGCTGGTGGCGATGCACTTCGTCAATGTGCTCTCGCGGCCCGTGGTGGCGCCCTGGGGCGGCGGCGACGGGCGCTTCGGCACCAACCCGTGCTGCATCGGCATTCCGCTCGCGGGCGCCGAGCCCTTCGTGCTCGACTACGCCACCAGCCGCGTGGCGCAGGGCAAGATGCGCGTGGCCCACAACAAGGGCGAGCAGGTGCCCGACGGCTACCTCATCGACGAACGCGGTGCGCCCACCAACGACCCGGGCGTGGTCGTGGTGCCGCAGGGCAACGGCCTGTTCGGCGCGCTCATGACCTTCGGCGAGCACAAGGGCTACGGCATGGCGGTGGCCTGCGAGTTGCTGGGCGGCGCGCTCACGGGCGGCGGCACCTGGCACCGGCCGGCGGACACGGCGCGCACGGTGCTGAACGGCATGCTGACGGTGCTGATCGACCCCGTGAAGCTCGGCACGCAGAAGGCCTTCGACGACGAGGCGCGCGCGTTCATCGACTGGCTGCGGCAAAGCCCGCAGGGCCAGGGCTTCGAGGCCGTGCAGATCGCGGGCGAGCCGGAACGCCAGGCGCGCGCGGCACGTCGACGCGACGGCGTGTGGGTCGATGACGCGACGTGGGGCGAGATCGTCGCCGCCGGTGCCAAGGTGGGCGTGGCCGTCGTCTAACGCCGCGCCGCGCGGCGCGACTTCTGGCTCAGCACGAGCGCGATGCCGCCGAGGATCGCCACCGAGGCGAGCGCCAGCCGCGGCGTGATCGCCTCCGACAGGAACAGCACGCCGCCGAACGCCGCCAGCAGCGGCACCGACAGCTGCACGGTGGCCGCGCGCAAGGCCGACAGGCGGCCCAGCGCCGCGTACCAGACCACGTAGCCGAGCCCCGAGGTCAGCGCACCGGAGGCCACGGCCAGCGCAATGCCACGCGCATCGGCGTGCGCGCGCGTGGCAAACACCAGGCTCAGTGCGAAGGCCAGTGGCACCGCGCGCAGGAAGTTGCGCGCCGTGGCCGCCAGCGGGTCGGCCACGCCCCGGCCGCGCAGCGAATACACGCCCCACGCCACGCCCGCCACCGCCATCAGCACGGCGCCGAGCAGCGGCGGCGCGGCAACGCCGGGCGACACCAGGTAGACGAGTCCGGCCGCCGCGAGGACAAAGCCGAACCACGCCAGCACCCCGAAGCGCTCGCCACTGCCCAGGCCCGCGCCCAGCATCGTGAGCTGCACCGCACCGAACAGGATCAGCGCGCCCGTGCCCGCGGACAGGCTCAGGTAGGCGAAGGAGAAGAACGCGACGTACGCGAACAGCATGACGGCCGGGAGCCAGCTGGTGCGCCCGAGGGCCGACGGCTGCGCGCGGAACCGCACGACGAGCGCCAGCGTGATCGCGCCGGACGCGAGCCGGATGCTGCCGAAGCTGGCCGGATCGATGCCGCCCTGTTGAAGCGCGAGCCTGCACAGCAGCGAGTTGGCCGCGAACGCGACCATGGCGACCGCGGTGAGCACGACGGCGTGCAGGAGAAGGGCCGGGCGGGCGGCGGCGTCAGGCATGGCGCGCTCCATCAGGCCGATGGCCGCGGCTGCGCGGGTTGTTGCAACGACAAGCACTCATGCGAACCTCCGATCCAGAGGTCATGCGAAACGGGCTTGTCACCGCGGCACCGCGTGGCGGCAAGGGAGGGAATTCATCGTACGCGCCGCAAGGGGGCGCGTCGAGTTCGGCATGGCCGTGCCGAGCCGGCCGGCCTTGCCGTCAAACGATCAGGGCGATCGTGGCTTCCAGGTGTTCGGACGGCGCGCGGCGGAAACCCGAGCGCGCAAAGCGTTGCAGCTGCCCGACCACGAAGGCCGTGAGCGCCGCGGCGCGCACCTGGGCATCGACGCTGGGCGTGGCCGAGCCGTCGGCGGCGGCCGCGCCGCGCAGCACCTGGCGCAGCGTGGCTTCGATCTTGTCGAAGAACTGGTTCATGCGCTGCTGCAGGCGCTCGTTCTCGTAGACCAGCGCATCGCCGACCATGACGCGCGTCATGCCGGGGTTGCGCTCGGCAAACTGCACGAGCAGCGTGAGGATGCGGGCGGCCTGCTGGCTGCCGGTGGCACCTTCGCGCTCGAGGATCTGGTTGACCAGCGTGAAGACGCTCTGCTCGATGAAATCGATGAGGCCCTCGAACATCTGGGCCTTGCTCGCGAAGTGGCGGTACAGGGCCGCCTCGCTCACCTCGAGCCGCGCGGCCAGCGCGGCGGTGGTGACCCGCTCGGCACCGGGCTGCTCCAGCATGGCGGCCAGCGCCTGCAGGATCTGCACGCGCCGCTCGCCCGGCTTGGGGCGCTTGCGCGTCGGTGCGGCGGCGGGCGTGTCGGCCGGGGTCTCTACGCCGGGGGCAGCTGTCTCTTCGTTCTGCATGGGAGCGCGTGCAAAGATGTAATCAATTGATTCTCGCACAGCGCAGTGAGCGCGCGCCTTCGGGTCGCCGAAGGCACGCGAGGGCCTTCAGCGCGCCCGGATCATCGTGCCGTAGGCCTGGTCGGTCAGGATCTCGAGCAGCATCGCGTGCGGCACGCGGCCGTCGATGATGTGCACGGCGTTCACGCCGCTCTTGGCCGCGTCGAGCGCGCCTTCGATCTTGGGCAGCATGCCGCCCGAGATGGTGCCGTCGGCGAACAGCTCGTCGATTTCGCGCGCGCTCAGGTTGGTGAGCAGGTTGCCGTTCTTGTCGAGCACGCCGGGCGTGTTGGTCAACAGCATGAGCTTCTCGGCCTTGAGCACCGTGGCGAGCTTGCCGGCGACGACGTCGGCGTTGATGTTGTAGCTCTCGTTCTCTTCGCCGAAGCCGATCGGGCTCACGACGGGAATGAAGGCGTCGTCCTGCAGCGCCTTGACCACGCTGGGGTCGATGGAGACGATGTCGCCGACCTGGCCCACGTCGTGGTGCACGTTGGGGTCGGTGCGGTCGGCCAGCTTGAGCTTCTGCGCGCGAATGAGGCCGCCGTCGCGTCCCGTGAGGCCCACGGCCTTGCCGCCGGCCTGGTTGATCAGGCCCACGATGTCCTGCTGCACCTCGCCGGCCAGCACCCATTCGACGACTTCCATGGTCTCGGCGTCGGTCACGCGCATGCCCTGGATGAAGCTGCCCTTCTTGCCCAACTTGTTGAGCGCGGCCTCGATCTGCGGGCCGCCGCCGTGCACCACCACCGGGTTCATGCCGACCAGCTTGAGCAGCACCACGTCTTCCGCGAAGTCGGCCTGCAGCGCCGGGTCGGTCATGGCGTTGCCGCCGTACTTGATGACGATGGTCTTGCCGTGGAACTTGCGGATGTACGGCAGCGCCTGGGCCAGGATCTCGGCCTTGTCGCGCGGAGGAATGTTGAGGACGGGATCGGTCATGGACAGTCAGGCTCCGAAGCGGTGGACGAAGGAAAGGATTCTCGCAACAAGGGTGCGCCGGCGGTCAGGGCCGCAGCCAGCGCGGGACCTTGAAGCGCACGATCATCAGGTACGCCCCGACGTAGGTCGTGACGAACAGAAGGCAGAACAGCATCAGCACGAAGGTGTTGTTCCAGAACAGCACCGCGGGCACCACCGACAGCGCGGCGAACATCCACAGGTACGGCGAGGTGCGGTTGTTGCGCGCCAGCAGTTGGCGCGCCTCGTCGTCCGCGAAGGCCACGCGCACGATGCGCCGGAAGATCAGCTGGTGAAAGTGCAGCGCGTCGGCCGTGCCCGGCGACTGGCCCCGGGCCAGCTTGCGGTAGATGGAGAACAGCGTCTCCCACACCGGGTAGATCAGCAGCAGCATCGGGAACCACGGCGACACCACGCGGTGGCGCTGCACCAGCGTCACGCAGGCCACGGCGATCACCATGCCCCAGACGTAGGCGCCGCCGTCGCCCGCGAAGATCTTGCCGCGCGGGTAGTTCCAGACCAGGAAGCCGAAGGTGGCGCCGACCAGGCAGATCACCATCGCGGCCAGTTGCCGGTCGCCCAGCTGCAGCGCGACGTGCGAGATCGCCAGGCACACGAGCACGGCCACGGTGCCAGCCAGCCCGTTGTAGCCGTCGATGATGTTGAAGGCATGCGGCAGGCCGCCGATGGCCAGGGCCGCGAAGACCAGCGAGGCATACGGCAGCACTGCGAGCCAGCCGTCGAGCGTCTCGAAGCCGGTGCGCGCCACGCCCAGCCCCTGCACCCAGCACACCAGCAACGCCGAGCCGATGGTCAGGCCCAGCCGGTAGCGCACCTTGACCTGCTGGGTCACGTCTTCGACGATGCCGCCGAGCACGGCCGGCAGGATGCACACCAGCGTGAGCATCGAGGTCTTGAGCGGCCAGGCGATGTTCAGCGGCTCGATCAGGCCGGCGCCCAGCCAGGCCGCGCTCATGCCGAGCATGATGCCGGCCCCGCCCAGACGCGGCACGTGGCCCTTGTGGAAACGCTGGGGCATGTCGGCGCCGTAGCGGCGCGCGTGTCTGCGCGCGCGGCGCATGAACAGCTGCACCGCGATGGCGGAGACGAAGAAACTGAGGATGATCAGGGCAATCATGAGTGGGGTTGGGGGAACCCTAGAATTCCCGAGCGAAATTAGACCATGCCCACGCCCCCTTCTTCACCCCAAGCCCCGGTCACCCTGTCGATCGTGAGCCACGGCCAGCTCGCGCTGGTGCTGCCGCTGCTCGAGCAGCTCGACCGCCACAGCCGGGACTCGATCGCCAAGGTCGTGCTCACGCTGAACATTCCCGAGGCCGACCTGACCGCAGGACGGCCCTGGGGCTTTGCCATCGAGCGGATCGAGAACCCGGCGCCCCTGGGCTTCGGTGCCAACCACAACCAGGCCTTTGCGCGCTGCGACACACCCTGGTTCCTGGTGCTCAACCCCGACATCCGCTTCGACGCCGACGTGCTCGCCCCGATGCTCGCCCAGGCCGCGCCCGACGCCGGCCTCATGACGCCGCGCATCCTGGAGTCGGGCCGCCCCGTGCCCGAGCCGCACCGCGACCTGCTGACCCCCTTCGAGATCCTGGGCCGCAAGAAGCCCGGCTACCAGCCGCCGGCCGTGCCGGCCTGGATTCCCGGCCTGTTCATGCTGTTCCGCAGCGAGGCCTACCGCCAGATCGGCGGTTTCGACGAGCGCTTCTTCATGTACGGGGAAGACTTCGACATCTGCGCCCGCACCCGGCTGGCCGGCTGGAAGCTCCAGGTGGCCGAAGACCTGCGCGCACGCCACGACGCCCAGCGCGCCAGCCACCGCAGCAAGAAGTACCTGTACTGGCACGTGACCAGCCTGCTCAAGGTGTGGCTGTCGGGGGCGTTCTGGCGGTACTGGCGGCTGCAGCGCGCCACCGCCTGAAAAAGGCACCGCGACGTTTGCGAGGACAATCGGGGCCGAAAAGCCCCGCAAGAAAAGCCCGCAAGCGCCGCTTTCAGCACCGACGATGACGACACCGAGCAGCCCGCCCTCCCTCCCCGAACACGCCCACCTGGTCCACCCGAAATACCGCCCGGACATCGACGGGCTGCGCGCCGTCGCGGTGCTCTCGGTGCTCGGCTACCACGCGTTCCCGCAGTGGATCAAGGGCGGCTTCATCGGCGTCGACATCTTCTTCGTCATCTCGGGCTTTTTGATCACCACCATCATCCTGGGCAGCTTCCAGGGCGACGGCTTCAGCTACCGCGAGTTCTATGCGCGTCGTGTGAAGCGGATCTTTCCGGCGCTGGCGCTGGTGCTGCTGGCCACCATGGCCTTCGGTTGGTTCTCGCTGCTGCCACACGAATGGGAACAGCTGGGCAAGCACGTGGCCGCGGGCGCGGGCTTTGTCTCGAACTTTGCCTTCTGGAGCGAAGCGGGCTACTTCGACAACGCCGCCGAGACCAAGCCGCTGCTGCACCTGTGGTCGCTGGCCATCGAAGAGCAGTTCTACATCTTCTGGCCCGTGCTGCTGGGCCTGGCCTGGAAGCGCAAGTGGCGGATGCTCACGGTGCTCGGCACGGTGGCAGCGATGTCGTTCCTGCTCAACGTGACGACCATCCACAGCCACCGCACGGCCGCGTTCTACTCGCCGCTGTCGCGCTTCTGGGAGCTGATGATCGGCGGCATGCTGGCCTATGCGCGGCTGCACCGGCCGCCACCGAAGCCGGGCTGGAGCCGCCACGCGCAGTCGATCGCCGGCCTCGTGCTGATCATTCTGGGCCTGTGCTACATCCGCGGCGGCAAGGCCTTCCCGGGTTTCTGGGCCATCCTGCCGTCACTCGGCGCCTTCTTCTGTATCGCCGCCGGGCCGACTGGCGTGCTGAACCGCTACGTGCTCGCGTCCAAGCCGATGGTGTGGGTGGGGCTCATCAGCTATCCGCTGTACCTGTGGCACTGGCCGTTGCTGGCCTACGCGCACATCCTCGAAGGCAAGCTGCCGCCGGACGGCATTCGCGCGCTGATGCTGGTGGCGTCGTTCGTGCTCGCGTGGCTCACCTACCGTTTCGTCGAGCGCTACACGCGCCGCAGCGAGAACCCGGCGATCACGGCGGGGCTGGTCGCAGTGATGGTCGGCTTCGTCGTGCTCGGGCTGCTGGCGACCACGCGCTACTACGTGGGCCGCCACAGCGATCCGTACTTCAACAAGACCGCTGCCGCCGCCAAGGACTGGGCCTACCCGGATGGCCTGAGTCCGATCAAGGTCGACGGCGAGGTGCTGCAGCAGATCGGCCAGGGCAAGCGCCGGGTGCTGTTCTTCGGCGACAGCCACGTCGAACAGTACGGGCCGCGCGCCGTGGAGCTCGCCAAGACCTCGCCGGGCACGCTCGATTCGCTCTCCTTCGTGACCTGGGGCGCCTGCCCGCCGATTCCCAACGTGGTCGACGAGCAGAACAACCTCTGCGGCGAACGCCGCGACGGCGGCATGCGGCTGGCCATGAGCGACCGGTTCGATGCCGTCGTCTTCGGTGGCTGCTGGAACTGCTACTTCTCCGAGACCGGCAAGCCCAATGCCGAGACCGCTGCGGCCGACCGCTACTACTTCTTCGACGGCAAGGACAAACGGCGCTTCATGGGCGGCGGCGGGGTGGACTTCTCGCTCAACATGCTCGAGACCGTGCTGACCACCTTGGCCAAGCACAAGCAGGTCTACCTGCTGCTGGACAACCCGGTCGGCGAAGGCTTCGGCCCCGAAGAGTTCGTGAAGGGCGGGCGCCTGGGCGACATGCAAGTGGGCAAGATGTCGCCCACCGCGCCCTGGGACCCAAAGCAGAAGGTGCTGCACGAGCGCATGCGGCAGATCGCGCAGCGCAGCGGCGCGATCGTGATCGACCCGATTCCGACCCTGTGCGAGAAAGACTGGTGCACCCGCGCCGATGCCGACGCCACGCCGATCTACAAGGACGCTGGCCACCTGCGCGCCGAGTACGTGCGCAAGCACGCGACCTACATGGACCCGGCAATGACCACGCCGGTGCCGGCGCCGGCCCGCTGAGCACCAGGCTGCGGCGGCCTCGGGGCCGCCGCGGTGCGCATCGTCAGGACTTGTAGACCTTGCGCAGGCTGCGAATGCCCGGCAGCTTCGTCAGCGCGCCGATGAAGCGCACCATGCCCGGCGTGCTGCGACGCAGCAGGAACAACGTGATCCACAGACGCAGCTTCTTCTTGCGGCCCACATACGGGTTTGCGAAGACGATGGCCGCGTAGTCGTCGAGCACCGCCGTCATCTCGCCGCGGTACTGGTCGTCCTTCTTGATGGCCTCGATCGCTTCGTTCACGAAGAACAGCTGGAAGCGCGGCATCAGGTATTCGCGCAGGTAGTAGCGACCGCGCTGGTGCTCGTCGGGGAACATCTGCAGCAGCTTCTTGAAGTACTTGAAGCGGCTGCGCACCATGCGGATGCCGAACGAGGTGCTGGCCGTGTGGATGCACCAGACCGTCACCGCCTTGTCCACGAAGTGATTGCTGTAGCCCTTGCGGAAGATGCGCAGGAACAGGTCGTCGTCCTCGTAGCCCATGAACTGCGAGTCGAAACCACCCACCGCGTCGAAGGCCTTGCGACTCACGAGCGTGGCCGAGGGCAGCACGAACATGTCGTAGCGCAGCAGGTCGAAGATGCTGCGCTTCGGGTGCTGCGCGTGGTCCTTGATGACGCCGGTGCGGATCACGTTGCCGTCGCCGTCCGCCTCGTACAGGTCGGCGTAGATGTAGCCGAACAGGCGGTCGTCCGCCGGAATCGACGACACCAGCGTCTCGATGTGGTTCGGCAGGTAGAAGTCGTCCTGGTCCAGGAAGCAGATGTACTCGGACGTCGACGCCGCCACGCCCGCATTGCGCGCCGAGCCCTGTCCGCCGTTCTCCTTGTCGAGGATGCGGAACGGGTAGCGGGCGGCCAGCCCGTCGAGCGCAGCGCGCTCTTCGGGGCGCGAGCCGTCGTTGACCACGATCACTTCGTGCGCGGGCACCGACTGCTCGAACACGCTCTTCACCGAACGCTCGATGAAATCGGCGCCGTTGTAGAACGGAATGATGACCACGACGCTCGGCCAGGCCGGCGGCTCGCTGGGCCGGGGAGAGTTCATGGGGGTGTGGGTGGAATTCATTGTTGTTGTGTGCTCTATCAGACAGACTCGAAAAGATCGCGGACCACGCCGCGCACCCCGCGACCGAACTTGTCGTAGCGACCGGTCATGGCTTCGCGCAGGATCGGCACGCACCGCGCCAGGCGCGAGGCCGGCAGGGCGGCGCGAAAGCGCTGATGCACGATCTTGCTGCGCACCTTGTCGAGGATTTCGGGAGGCACGCGGTCGCCCAGCTGAAGCAGGCGCTCCAGCAGCAGCTCGGCCTTGATCGCGCGCTCGACGTGCGTGTTGCCGCGCGAGGCGAGCGCCTTGCGCACTTTTTCCTTGTAGGTGTCGCGGCGGGCACCGATCTGGTTGGATTCGTGCTGCCGGTATTCGATGAGGGGCTCTTCCAGCAGGTCGACCCGCGACGTCGTCGACGCGACGATGGCCAGCCACTCGTCGTGCACCCATTCGACGGGCAAAGGCAGCGCATCGGCGAGCAGCGCGCGGCGGAAAACCGTGGTGGCGCCGGTCACGAGGTTGCGGCGCAGGAGCACGTCGAAGGCCCGGCCGGTGTGAATCCGCTCGATTTCGGACGGCGTGACCTCGAGCGCATGGAACAGCGTGTTGCCCAGGTCGCGGCCTTGCGAATCCACCAAGCGCGCGTCGGTGTGCAGCAGCCACAGGTTGTCGTCCTGCACGAAAGGCGCCACCATCCGCTCGAGCCGGTCGGGCACCCACACGTCGTCCTGGTCGCTCAGCGCGATCAGGTCGCCGGTGCAGGCCGAGATGGCCTGCTCGAAATTCTTGACGACCCGCAGGGCCACGGGGTTCTCGAAGACCCGCAAGGCGATGGCCAGCCCGGGGCGCTCCGCCGCGCATTCGGCCACCGTGGCGCGCACGACATCGACCGAGCCATCGCGAGAAGCGTCGTCGGAGAGCACGATCTCGATCGGCGGCCGGGTCTGCAGGCAGATGCTGCGCACCTGTTCGCGCAGAAAGCGGGCGCCGTTGTAGGTGCACAGGGCGACGGAGACTTCGAGGGAACGGGAATTGCGCATGGGCTGATCGTTTTTTCTGTCGGGCATGCTGCCGATGGCAGCCACAACCCGGCCGATCGGGGGAGCGGTGGGCTCTTCCATGGTTACGAATTGCACGGGAACCGGAGCCGGTAAAATTATCTCTCAGTTGATACTCTGAATAAAATGCGCGGGCTCGCACGAGCACCGTCCCGGCCCATCCGGCCATAGCCCTCCAAGAAATCCCGCTTGACCCCCTCGGCCACGAAGCGCTTTTGCTCATCGCCGTTTCACGCGGCGGTGGGAACCTGACCCTGCACATCACCATCCGCATGGCAGACAAAGACACTGACGCACACGCATGAGCCAAGTTCATTCCAATCTCCATCGAAGCGCCCTGGCCGACTGGTGGGAAGGCACCCGCCGCACCGACATCTGGTGGACCCTGGCGTGGTTCGACATCGTGCTGCGCTACCGCCGCTCCATGCTGGGGCCGCTGTGGCTCACGCTGAGCATGGGCATCATGATCGGCGGCATGGGCCCGCTGTACGCCTCGCTCTTCGGCACCCAGCTGGACAAGTTCTTCCCGCACTTGGCGCTCGGCGTGATCTTCTGGGGTTTCTTCTCCGCCATCGTCACCGATGCCTGCAACGCCTTTGTCGGCGCCTCCAACTATTTGAAGCAGGGCTACTTCCCCGTCAGTCTCTTCGTATGGCGAGGCCTGGGACGCAACCTGATCCAGTTCGCCCACCAGATCGTGCTGTACATCCCCGTCGCCCTCTGGGCCGGTGTCTCGCTGTCATGGTCGGTTCTCCTGGTCATTCCGGCCTTCCTGATCCTCGTCGTCAACGCCCACGCGCTCGGCCTGCTGCTGGGCCTCATTTGCACCCGCTACCGCGACGTGACCCAGATCATCACCAGCGTCATGCAGATGCTGATGTTCCTCACGCCCGTGTTCTGGCTCCCCGAGAACCTCCCGGGCCGCGCCAAGTACGTGCTTTGGAACCCCTTCGCGCAGATGCTCGACCTGTTGCGCACACCGCTGATGGGCGGCGTAGCCCACCTCGAGAGCTGGATCGGTATCGGTCTGTGGACCGTGTTGTGCCTGACCGCCGCGAGCGTGATGTTCGTCAAATACCGTCGCCGCGTCGTTTACTGGCTCTGATCCATGGCATCCATTTCACTTAAAAACGTTTCGGTCAGCTTCCCCATCTACGGGGCAGGCTCGGTGTCGCTCAAGAAGACGCTGGCGGCGTCCGTCACCGGCGGGCGCTTCGGCAAGGAAACCGGGGTCACCGTGGTGCAGGCGCTCAGCGGCCTCAACCTCGAGCTCAAGAGCGGCGACCGGCTGGGGCTGATCGGCCACAACGGCGCAGGCAAGTCCACGCTGCTGCGCACGCTGGCGGGCGTCTATGAGCCGTCGTCGGGCGAATTCACGCGCCAGGGCTCCGTCGCGAGCCTGATCGACCCCGCACTGGGCATCGAGATGGACGCCACCGGCATCGAAAACATCATGCTGCGCGGCCTCGTGATGGGCATGAGCAAGAAAGAGGTCGACCGGCTCACGCCCGAGATCTGCGAGTTCAGCGGGCTGGGCGAGTACGTCAACATGCCTGTTCGCACCTACTCCACCGGCATGATGATGCGGCTCGCGTTCTCCATCTCGACCAGCGTCGAAGCCGACATCCTGCTGATGGACGAATGGCTGTCGGTGGGCGATGCTGCGTTCACCGAGAAGGCCGAGAAGCGGATGCGCGACGTGGTGTCGAAGTCGGGCATCCTGGTGCTGGCATCGCACTCGCCCGACCTGATTGCCAAAGAGTGCAATCGCGTGATTCACATGGAGCACGGGCGAATCGTCGAAAGTTGAAGGTACGGCTTCCGGCGCCCTGGTTCTCTTCGGCCTCCACAAAGCCTCGGGACATTCAACAAAAATGATGATTGCCCCCGTATTGCGCCCCTCAAGGATTGAATGAATATGCATTTCAAATGCAACGTTTGCGCGTCTGTCCGTGCGGGCCGGTCACTGACACGGGGTGATGGGCGCAATGTCCTGTTCTGCGAGAACTGCGACATGGGGGTCGTCGAAGTGGTTCCCGAAGATACGAGCGTTTTCTATGAAGACACGTACTACGGCGCGAGCAACGCGGACGAGGTCGGGTACCACGACTACGAGTTCACGGCGGACCACAGCCTTCTGTGGGTCAAGCTGGTCCTGGAGGCGATCTCACCCGCGGGCCGGATTCTGGACATCGGTTGCGCCAACGGCCATTTGCTCCAAAGCCTGAACGGGGCCTACGAACGCTTCGGCATCGAGGTCAATGCGGCCGCAGCCAGCGTGGCCAAGAAGAGAGGCGTGGCCGTCATTGCCTCCGATGTGTTCGATCCCGCAGTCAGCAATCGAACGCACGGCAGTTTTGACTTCATCACGTCGATCGCAACCTTCGAGCACGTGAACGACTTCAGGGGCGCATTCGATGTTTCCCTGCAATCCCTTCGACCCGACGGCGTCCTCATCTTCGAGGTTCCGCTGATGTCGTACACAAGGAACAACAAGGATTGGCTCGAATCCTCGTACGAGCATGTGTACTACCCCACGGTCAAGGGGTTGGAGGCTTTGTTCAAGGAATTCCCGAACTATCAGTTCACGGGATTCGAGTCCGACATCGCCGGCTACAGCTCGACCTATATCGGCGTTGCCGCCCGTGATCCGCAGGTTTTTTCTCGCGTGAGTCAGCTTTTCGAGGCCATGACAAAGCCTTCGCCTGCCGGCCTTTCCGACGCGGAGACCTGCATCAATCTTGCGTACAACGTCGTCCACTCATTCAACGTGACGGCAGACCGCATTCTGGCGCTGCCTACGCTCGTCAAGCACGCCTACAGCTTCAATCTGGTGAAGCGCCTGACGCAGCTCTGGCACACGGACCGGGTCGTCGCAGACAACGCCGGAGGTGCGTTGGAGAGTGCGAAATGGCATGAGCAACAGGCGAAAAATTGGCAGCATGAGTGGGATCGCCTGCATCACGACACTGAAAACCTGAAAGCGACCAACGCTGCGATGTACAAGCAGCTGCAGTCGCTGTTGAATCCATCCTGAACGGCGTGTCGAGAAACTCCAGGGACCGCTCCGGATCAGGGCGCAGCACCTGGACGACTGCGGCGCATCGCGAATCGAAGACGCGCCGCGACTAGACGGTGCGAAGGACGGCCCGTGAAAAGCGGCGCCCTAGGGCGATGCCCCCTCTTTCCACCGCATGGAACAGGGTGGCAGCGACAAGGCAAAGGCCGACCGTTGCGCACAGCAGCACAGCGGTCCCGCTGCTCGACAGCTTCTCTCCGCGCCCCAACGCCAGATAGGCCCACGATGTGAAGCTGCAGAGCACCAGAACGTGCAACAGGTACAGCGAGAAGGAGATCCGGCCGAGCCACTGGGATATCGGCAACGAAAGTGCCCGCTGAAATCCTTTGTTGAGCAACACGCCGTAGAGCAGCCCGGCGCTGCAGAGCGTGAGCCACACCGGCCCGAAGTCCTTCGGCCGCACCGCGGCTAAAACGATCGCACCGATCAGCAGCGCCCACGACACCACGGGCGCGGCTTTTGATTCGCCCAGCTTCCGATGCATGTCGAGTTGCGTGAAGTTCGCAATCGCGGCCCCTGCGGCCATCGCCACGAACGGAGATGCAAGCCATCCGGTGATCGCGAGCAGCGCCACATGAATGACGCCTCGCAGCACAGCCCCCTGCCCCATGACAAGCAGCGCCGCAAAGACAAGGATCGAGCCTTGCATCTCGACGGGCATGGTCCAAAGTGGCGCATCGTAGGAGCTTGCCGGCGAGCCGTCGACGTACACCCTCCAGAAGGAAAAGTGCAGCACGTCTGCCACGGTGGGGGTGAAGGTATAGACGATCGGCAGCCAGCCCTCGCTTCCTGCCACTTTGCTCGCCGGGATGTTGCGCATCCAGCCAAGCGCCATCAACACCATGGCCAGACACGAAGCCGCAAAGATCGGCACAGTGAGCCGTGGATAGCGTCGAAGCGCGAGGTCGACGACCGCGCGTCGCTCACCGGTCCGAAAAAACCCCACGCTCAACACGTAGCCGGAGAGAACGAAAAAGATGAACACCGAAAATGACCCGTCGGTGAGGAGAGGGAAGAAGCCAGGATGCCATGCTGGCCAGAGGACCTCTCCCGCGTGGCACAGGACGACGACGAGCGCCGCCCAGCCGCGCAGGCCGTCAAGGTAGGTTTCTCTCATGGGTCGATGGCGCTCTACTTTGCCGCCGCTCGCTCTGCAATCGGCGGATGCAAGGTCTTGGCCTTGCTCCCACCACGCAGCAGCCGCTGTGCAGGCTTTTCAACGAGCAGATAGACCGTCGTCGCCAACACAAAGAGCACACTGAAGTAGACAACCTCGGGGACGCCCGGCCATGCGAACGTGGTGACGAATGCCTTGATCAGAATGAGATGCAGCATGTAGATGGAGAAGCTGATCTCGCCAAAAAATACGAGCGGGCGCACGGACAGCAATCGCCCGACCAGGCCGCGACCGGAGGCAAGACACCCGATCGCCAATGCAAAGGCCCAGCACGATCCGGCCGGCTGAAAAAACAGGTTGAACCACGGGCTCGGGAACTGTCGTTGCACCACGTAGAAGCCCGTCAACATCCACCATGTGAAGACAGCGAGTGCGAACACTTCGACTGCCGTCCACCACCACAGCGATCTGGACTGAGGGCTCAGATACTTCCTCCACAGCACGTTGGTCGACATGCCCAGCACAAACTCGAACCCACGCATCAATGGGCTCGGGTAGGTCGCATAGCCCGCAGTGAATCGATTGAAGTCATCGCTTTGGATCGGTACCGCCGCGATGCGAAGCGCTGCGATCAAAACCGCCGCCAACAGAGCGGCGCCCAAGAGCTTCCAGTGCCAGGTGCGCTCGATGTTGACCAGCAGAAACGGAAACGCCAGATAGAAAAACATCTCTGTCGAGATGCTCCACGACACCGAGTTCCACGAGAACGTGTACGCCAGAAAGGGGAAAACCGAGTGCACGAGGATGGCATTGAAGCCGAGCACCACCCACTTGTTGAAAATCCCGGGACCGTCGAACGTGATCGAGTCTGGCGCGACGCCGACGACCAGTAAGACAATGCCGACCACGTGCACTGGCCAAAGTCTTGCCACCCTTGCGCGCATGAACGTCAGGATCGACCCAGGCGGGCGATCAGCGTAGACATGCGTCAGGATAAAACCGGACAGGACGAAAAAGAAACTGACGCCCTGTGCAAGCGCCAAAGGCGCACCGCGCAGCCATGGCCAGGCAAGGCTGTTGGACCCGTGCAAGACCACAATCATCATTGCGGCAAAAAACCGCAGGCTGGTCAGCGCCCTTAGATTTTCAATGGTGGGTTGCTGCGGCATCGTTTGGGCCCGTGCGCTTGCTGCTACGCGCGTCACAGCGAAGCTCGCGATACCGGTCGTGAGTCTCTTTCAAACGAGGGCCACTTTCGCAAAGGCGGCTGCATACGCCTCGATCATCTTGTCGCGGCTGAAATGCTCCAGCGCATGGGCGCGCGCTGCGGTCTTCAGCGCTTGGAGTGCCTGCGGTTGCTCCTGCAACCTGGACAGCAACCCATGAATGCGCTCGGTTTCAGTCGGATGCATCAGAAAGCCGTTGACCCCGTCGGCCACCAGTTCAGGGATTCCGCCCACCGGCGCTGCGATCACGGGAATACCACACGCATTCGCCTCCATGACCAGAACGGGTCTGCCATCGAACTTCGACGGCAGGATGAGTACGTCCAATTGGTGCAACGCATCTCGGGCGTGCTCCACAAAGCCGTGATATCTCAGTCTTTCTGTGATCCCACTGGCTGCAACGCGCTCCTTGACCATGGCCGCATCGGGGCCCGTGCCGAACATTTCGAACTCGAGCCCGGGGTTCAGGCTCGCCAGTCGCCGTGCCAACTCGACGAATCCGACGGGATTCTTCTCGTCTGACATCCGGCCCACATATCCGACCTTGAGTCCCGAGCCGCTGTGCGTCGTGGCAGGAGAAAACTCGTCCAGAGCGACACCGCTGCGAACGACGACAACAGGAGGATCAGGCCTGAGGGATGAACGTCTGATGAAACCGCCCATGAAATCACTCTCGACGATCACCGCATCGAAACATCCTTCATAGAGGAAGTGATTCAACGTATGGCCGATTTCGTTGTAAAGAACGTCGGCGATCCGCAGCGCAGGCAACCGCTCTTTCCAATAGGGAAGCAGGTGATACAGCTGTGTAGCGCCTACCTGCAGCACGAGATCGATCTTGCGATCGACAAGCTGTTTCTGAACCAGATCGAACCGGGTCACCGCGCTCATGTCGGACAGATCGAGAAGGTGCCCGGTCGAGGCGAAATCTTCCAGCGCATCGGGCTCGTAGTCCGCCGAGGCATCGCCGCAATAGGCAACCGTGATTTCGACTCCGCGCGCTCGGAGCGCACGGAAGATCGCAATCGAGAGAGCCCCCTTCACCAGGAAAGGGAGCAGCGCCAGGATACGGGGCGAGTTCATTTGGTCAGGGTACGGATAAGACGCGACCAAGCACGCCGGGGAAGAGAGAGTGAACCGCGTGAGGCCAGAGCGTCGTTGAGCGCTTGGTGCTCGGCTTGAAGCGTGCGGTAGGCGCGCTCCCAGTTCTCGCACTCCCCTTTGAAGTAGTCCCTCGCCTCGATATAGGCCCGGATGTCACTGTGAAGTTTGTCGACATCCTGATAGGCATCGGCGCTCGGCCCCACGAATGCAAAGGAGCGTCGACCGACTTCAGCGAGTTCGGGATGGTCGCTGTAGTTTCCCAGCATCGCCAGGAAATGCTGGAAATCGGAGGCCGCAGTCGATTGCATCATCACGCCCATCAGCCTGTGCGCCTGCAATGGAGGCAACTGGCTCAGCGATGGATGGCGGCATGTCCATGCAACCATTCGAGTGATGGAAAGAAGCAGCGAACGGGCCTCGGCAAGGGGCACCAGATTGCGTTGCATCGCGTAGCTGACCTCGAGCAGCGTGCCGACCGGATCACCATGGGTCACGCCGCGCGAGTGCGCACGAATGAAAGTCAGGCGCTGCGGAATGATGGCGAACTTGCACCCGTGCTGCAGCGCGCGCGTCCACAGTTCGTAGTCGGGCGCACGGACCATCAGCGGGTCATCCAACCCGATTCGCTTGTGCGCGGAAGCGCGCACCATGGTGGAGGACCGACACAGATGGTTGGCACCGATCCAGGTGTCGACCAGATTCAGGTCGCGCGGCTGGTTGTATCCCGCCTCCATCGCATCGGCCGACGGATGTCGATTGTCATTCTCGTCATAGATCTCGACATAGGTGCCAATGACATCGAGTTGTGGATTCCGAGCAGCCGCCTCCAACTGGATTTCAGCCTTTCGCGGATCGACCCAATCGTCCGCATCCAGGTTGACCAACCACTCGCCGCGCGCTTCTTGAACCGCCCGGTTGTAGCTCGCCGCACCGCCCAGGTTCTTCTCATTGACGAACAGTCTGATGCGCGGGTCATCAATGGCCGACACGACGGCCACCGAGTTGTCGATGGATCTGTCGTCCACGACCACGATCTCGAAGTCCTGCACCGTCTGGTCCAGGATGCTGCGCAATGTCTTGCCTATGTAGCGCTCGTAGTTGTACGAAAGAACGATGTACGAAAGAAGCGGGCTCGTGCTCATTGGAGGCAACCGGTGACGCGGTCCAGGTCACCCGGCGACAGGTCGGCATGGAAAGGCAAGCCGATGACACGAGGCGCGAGGGCATCGGTGACCGACAAATCGGACATCGGCACATCCTTGAACGCCGGATGCTTGTGGCAACCCAGGCCCCACCAGCGGCGCCACTCGACCTTGGCATCGTCGAGTCGACCCAGGGTCGCGGCAACATCCGCAGCCGGAACAATCACGTTCAGTGTCATGGTGACCCAATCGATTCCGACGCCGCGCTGGAGCTGCACCGCTTTTCCTTCCAGTCGACTCGCATACGCGGCCGTCAATTCACGCATCTCCTCGAGGCGCATCGGCAGCCCGTCCAGCCCGGCAAGACCCACCGCTGCCGAGTATTCGGAAATGCGATAGTTGCCCGCGCGCAGTGACGACAGGCGCTCCTGACCGACGAATCCGAAGCCCGTCATGGCCGTTGCGCGGTCCATCAGCGTCCGGTCGGCACAGAAGATGGCACCGCCTTCACCGATGCCCAGCGTCTTGGTGGCATGCAGGCTCACGCACACGGGTTGCTGACCGATACCGGAGAGCGAGGTCAATGCCGCCGCCGCATCGAACACGACGGGAATCCCATGCCGCGCCTCAAAGTCGGCCCAAGCGGCGAAGTCCGGTGGTGCGCCGAAGGCACTGACGACCAGCACCGCCGCGACCGGACCAGGCACCGAGTTCAGCGCTGCGGTCGCGATTTCGGGCGTGAGCGCCAGGGAGTCCGGGTCTGTTTCAAGCAGGTACGGCGTCAGCCCGGCATTGCACACCGCGTGCGCGCTGGCGATGAAGGTGAATGCCGGCATCAGGCAATGACCGCCTTGGTCACAGCGCAACCTGAGCGCAAGCTCAATTGCGGTGGTTCCATTGGAGGTCAGCGTCGTGTGACTTCCTCCGACCAGGTCGCCGAGACGGCGCGCGAACTCTCCATTGAGCGGCCCGTAGTTGCTGTATGTGCGGGAGCTGTCGATGCGCTCCAGGTAAGGGAGGAGTTCAGCCGACGTCGGCAGTTTCGGTCGCAGAACCTTGATCGTCGCCGGGGAAGCGTCGTGTTCTTGATTGGGCATGGCTTGAGGCATCTGAGCAGTGGGGCGATAAAAGACTAGGTCGAAGAGAGAACCGCAGGGTCAGGGTCACCCCTGTGCCGAATGGGGCGCGCCGGAACGCCAACGACGGTCGATCCGGGCTCGACGTCCCGTATCACCACCGCGCCGGCCCCCACCGTCGACCAGGCACCGATCACGACGCCTGGCGCGACTGAGACGCCCACGCCCAGATTCGCGCCCTCTTGAATCGTGACACGCCCGGCAAGAGCGCACGAAGGCCCGAGATTGACGAAGTCCTCGAGCACACAGTCATGGGCGATCGTGCAACCGGGATTGATCAGCCCGTGGGACCCGATCGAAACATCCGTCGTGATGCTGCACAGGCCGATGACCATGGTTCCTTCGCCGATTGAAACGCAGGAGCCGATCACTGCGGCCGGATGCCGCACCGTGACGAACTCAGTGCCGGTACCCAGCGACAGCGCAGCACGTTGACGCGCCCTGCCATCCCCGACCGCCAGGACGAAGCGCGCGGCAGGGTCCGACAAAGCCTCCAGACGCTCGGCTCGCACTTGCAGACCCTGGATATCCGCCGTCGAGAAGCCCGGATCAACCATGAAGCCGGACACGCACTCCCCGCATGCTTGCAGGGCGGACAGCACTTCGCGTCCCAGTCCGCCGGCCCCATAGATAAAAAGAGTCATGTGCAACGGTGTGGTAAGTCAGAAGAAAGGTGTCCCGCGCCGAAGCAAGTCGGGCGAGTATACGGTTGACATTTCATAACTGTGACACCCGCAGCCACCAGCAGCACACCGATGAAAAACAATTCCGATTGACCTGCGTCCCAGCAGCAACCGCTCCGGGTCACGAACGGGTCGGGCGAAACACGATATACCTGCTCGCCAGATAGGCTGTCACTGTGTACGCAGGCATGCCCATTGCCTGCCCAAGATAGCTATTCAACCCAAGGTGTTCTATTGCAACAATGACTGTCAAAAGGTTTGCGCCGTAAGCAACTGCAGTAGCAAGAATAAATTTCACTACCGCAGTCAGTTGCCGCCCCTGGTACGCAAACGTCCATCGGCTGTTGAGATTGAAACTTATGCACAACCCAACGCCATAGCCTATGAGATTCGCGACGACATCCCCCGCATGAAAGAAATACTTCGCAGCAAATATTATCGACAACCCACTCAGGGTATTTATGACACCCACAACGAGAAATCGAATGAATTGAGAGGAGAAAATTTCATCTCTCTTCATTTTCAATAAGTTCACGAGATCAGTCCGAATTTGATTGGCGGCGAGGATTTGCATGCACACACCGCTCGGCACCGAGCAATTGCGCAATTCCCACCGTGAGACTGCGAATTTTTCGCATGCGTGCCCCGATCGGAACAATGGAACGAAACTGAACACGCCGCGAAAATAGCATTGATGACTCACTGACTCCAGTCGTGATTTTCGGCGATTTTTTCGCGACCCTTTTGAATATGGAAATTATTTCAGCGATCGTCACCGGGCGCTCCGAGGCAATAATTTTCACGGATAAACCGCGGCTTGAATTCAATTCATCAAGCACTGAAATTATTTCCGTTGCCGCATCATCGACCGAGATATAGTCACGAATGGTGTCGATCGGAACATAAATTTTTACCGGCTTGTTTCGAACGATGCTGCGTGCGACATGCGTCAACAGCCCCTGCGGTTTCCCCGTTGCCTGGCCCACACCATAGAGCGTGGATATGCGGGCAAGGAGTACCGTCATCGCTGGATTCGCAGCACAAAACGATCGCAGCAAATCTTCTTGACTCAGCTTCTCCCGGCCGTATGCGCTGTTAGGCGCTGGCAAGGATTGCTCTGTGATCACTTCGTCCGAGCAAGCCGCGTAGATCGCTCCCGCAGAGCTAGAGAAAACGAGTTTGCCGGGCATGGCGACAAGCCGGGTGTCCGATTGGATCAATTCCAGCAGCCAAGCCAAGGCACGGGTCTCCGGCCCAAGTGCTTCTTCGGAGCTTGCCATGGTCCCCACGCCTGCGGCCCAATAGATTTCCCAGTGGTTCGCTTGACTCGCATGGGCGGAAAATTCACGGACGGCCGATTCGATCTGCGACCGCAGACTCGATTCATTGGTCCATTGAAATTTTTCCGAGGGCACAAATGACCTCACACCGCGAAGTGAGAGCGCCCGACACAAAGCCGATCCCAGCAGACCTCGCGCACCCAAGACCCAAGCCAGTGTCATGAACGGTTCGACCGGGTCGGCTTGGAACTGACCACGTAGAGCGGCTTGCCCATTGCGATCCCCATCGTCACCGCTAGATATTCCGCAATGACTCCGAGTGCTGTGAGGATGACTCCTGAGAAAAAAGCCATCACGACCGCCAGCGATGCCCAACCCTCCACGGGAACTTGTCCCGTGTATTTTTCATACAGGGCATAGAGCGCAAATCCAATAGCAAAAAGTATTGAAAATGCCCCAACGATCGTGATCAGTCGGAGCGGTCGGGTTCCGGTCGTCAGGACCAGGCTCCAGAAATGTTTGACGAGTGAAAGAAACGAATAGCCCGATGGTCGGCCGAACTCTTCTCTAAGTTCGAGTGGGCAATGCCCAATTCGGCCAGTTATCCAGAAAAGCCCGACATCAAGGTATACACCGTTTCCGCAATACGCCGACAAGGTACGCGCTATTTCTCCGTCGATCAACCTGAAACTGTTGAAGCGGCCAATGGATGCGTTGCCCAAAAGCCGCATGCTTATGATTTTGGCGGCTTTGCTGAAAAAATTTCTGACAAGCCCATGCGGAGCCGGATTTGTAGGTTGGGCGTAAACAAGCTGCAAACCTTCTCGCAGCGCTTGATCCATCAGGACCTGGATGCTTTCCGGGTCCTGTTGCCCATCCTCATCCATGGTGACCACCCAATCACCGGTGGCACTCGCCATGCCAGCCATCGTCGCGGCGTGTTGCCCGTAATTACGAGACAGCCATACCGGGTGAACGAAAGAATATTTCTTTGAGAGCGCGCCAATCACGACGTCTGAACGGTCCGGACCGCAATCGTGAACGAGCAATATTTCGCACACAAAAAAATCGACGCCCCCGCCCGTTTTTTGAGGCGAGGTAAATTTTTCAATTTCGGCGACAAGTGCGGCAAGCGTCTGTTCTCCCGCATAAACAGGAATTACGACGGATACTCTTTGAGCGTCATTCATTGCAATGCATCACATTTTCAAATTATCGGCCGAACTACTTCAATCCATAGCCCCAGAAAGGCAAATGGAAATTCAAAAAAATCAATCACCCAAACAGATCATCGCCAAGTTTCCAACCACAGAAATTGAGGCTTCGCTCGGCCATGTCGTTGCAGTTTTGCAGAAACCTTCGCCGAGAGTCACCTGCTCACCAACTGCCAATTTGAATTTATATCCAGAAGTCTCCAAGAATAACGGTAGTTTTGAATAAGACGGATAGAGCGCGGATACATTCATATCGCCTTGAATGGTATTCAACCCCGCTGGGTAGCCTCCTCTTCCGCCGCTAAAAAAGACATATTCTATTTTTTGAAAATCAGGATTTTTCTCCAGGCGCGCAATGATTCGATTGACTCTCATCTTGTCCCACGAATTCAGGCGCTGCTGATCGGCGAAAACTTGATTGCTCTTGAAAATAAATGCCGAGATCAAGACGGCCGGAAGCACCATGAAGGCGGCTGTGGGTATTTTCGCCAGCCGTTGGCGCAATATCGGATACGCGAGCAAGAAGATCAACCCGGTGATCAGTGACGTCTGCGACAGCACTCTTGGCACTGGCCACCAGTCCTTGAAAGGGAGGACAACGCCCACTGTCGCCAATACGAGCAACGGGCCTGCAAGTAAAAACACCATCGTTTTTGTTCGAAATCCCTCGTCCCTTGGGCTTCGAAAAATCTCAACGCATACCGCAACGCTACTAATGACAAGCATCATGGCAATGATGACTTTCACCCAATGGGCCCCCATTGGCTCTCCAAGCCAATATACCTTTGCAATCAGGTCGAAAATCTGAGAAATTCTCTCGGGCACTTCATGCGACCTGATAAATGCCGCACGACTCGTCAAACTGATGAGGCCGAATTTTTTGGCAGCGGTCACGATCGCCAGGAAAATCACAATCGAAACAAAGCAAACAAGCAATAGATTCAAGGCTCGACTGCGATGATCCGTGATGATTTGGTTATTCGATGTCGATGCGCTTTTAAAAACCTCACCAAACAAGAATGAAAAAATCAATGCGACTGAAAAATAATTCAAAAATCCCTGATAAATAAAAAGCATGCCTACCGTCGCGACGAGAGAGATCAGAAGGTTTCTTTTTTTCTTCTCTGCCTCTTGCGACAATGCTTCAAGCGCAATGATCGTAAGCAATGCTCCGACGCAATAGCCCGGAAGTACCATGCGGAAGGTAAGTATTTCGGCAAAGTACGGGTGCGCCACCATCAGCGAGCCAGCAACGATGGCACCCGGCTTATCAGCCGCCCCAACAAATCTCAACACCGCCAAAATCAACCCGGCTTGCAACAGCAGTGACAGAAGTCCCAAAGAAATATAGATATCGGCTATGTTTACGCCCAAGGCGTGTATAGCCGCATCGATTGCGGCCAGAAAAAAGCGTCCTTGTGCCAAAAAGACGTCAAACTCACTCGTTGAAAATCCTTGCCCAAATGAGTAATCATCCACGGCAAAGCCTCGGTCGAGCACGCCGCCTCTTGCGACCAATGCAACGCCGAAGAATATGAGCAACAGCTTCAGATGCCTTGATTCAAGCAAGTCGTCGATTTTATTTTTTTCTGTTTTCATCAAACGAATGATTTGACAAAGTGCAAATCAGTTCCTTCCATAAATTTTGATTCGAGGCATCGGCAATCTTGATTCGGTCGATTCAGTGTGGCGTATCCATTGCCTGGATCAACGAGCCGAATTTTCATCATTTGCGGCGAACGAAGCGATAGGCCTGCCAAGTCCAGCGGGCAGCCAACACGCCACCCCGAATGATCCAAGGCGCGTTGCGCTCGAGCCAACGCGAAGCCTTGAGGCTCGCGAAAACAATCTGCTCGTCGTACTGCCCTCCGGATCCGAAGAGCCCGCTGATGAGTTCTTCCGCCGTGGGCTCCATCCTGGGAGGTGCGACCACGGAGTCGTCGACAGCCTCCGACTGGTTGCCGGCGACCGCTGAGCCAAGGCCCACCAAAAGCTGCCTGGATTTCTGCCTGAGCGATGCAGGGGCACTTGTTCGCAGCAGGTCGCTGTATTCGATGCGCCTGCGGGCAAGATCGCGCGGCGTGTGCACCATCGAATTGCGCCGTTTCCTGTAGAAGAAGAAAACGTCTGTGGTCACGATGGACCGCAGGCCCGCATCGCACATCCTCATGAAGAGCGACCAGTCCTCGTAGCAACTCAAGCTCTCCAGATAGGGAAACCGTTCCATCGCCGAGCGCCTGAAGAGCGCAGTTGCGGTGGAAAACCTGTTCTCGAGCAATCCGGCGACAACGGCTTCACCGGAAAACATGGCGTAGTCACGGCAGGGAGTGACCACCGCTCCGACCACAGGCGGCACGTCTCCATCGATGAAATAACCCGCCGGCGTCACGACGATATCGAACTCCGCGTTGTTCTCCAGCGCGGCCACGCCGACCTCGAGAAAACGCGGATGGATCAGGTCGTCGGCGTCGAGTGTCAGTACGTACGGTCCGGTCGCATGACGAACGCCGACATTGCGCGCGCCCGCCAGACCGACATTCGCAGCCAGTCGGATCACCTTGATGCGGGGGTCCGCGCTGCGTGCGAGTTCGTCGATCGCGAGCACGCTCTGTGCGTCCGTCGACGCATCGTCCACCACGAGGATTTCGATGTTCCCGTAGCTCTGCCCGATCAGGTTCTCGAGTGTCGCGGGCAAATAGCCCCCGAGGTTGTAGTGAGGCACCACGACCGAGACCAGGGGGGGGTGTTCACCCAATGCCCGCCACGCCCGCTTTCGCTTCGCAGCGTTGAGCCATGGCCACGGACTTTCCGGATGGCGCACCGGCACCAGTTTCTCATTGCGGGCGAAGTTGCGTTCCAGCACCTCGACCAGTCCCGTGGGCGTTCCGTCGAACGTCAGGCAGTTGATCCCGTCAAGCCAAGGCGTGCCTTCGCCGAAGGCGGGATTCGCCTTGTTCAGGATCACGCGCCCCCCCTGAAGTGACACGTTCAGCGCAGCCGTGGCCGCAGCCTCGAAGGTGCCGGGGAACACGACCGTCGCATGTGCGGCAAGCGCGTCGAACACCTGCTGCTCCGCGTGCGCCAGAAAAACGGCACGTTCGACAAGCGTCGGCGGAACCAGCCGTTCGATCTGCGCACGATAGGCCTCGTCGGTGCTGCGCGCATCCAGCGTCATCGCGCCGGTG
Organism: Variovorax sp. 54; assembly: GCF_002754375.1. Lineage (NCBI taxonomy): Bacteria > Pseudomonadati > Pseudomonadota > Betaproteobacteria > Burkholderiales > Comamonadaceae > Variovorax > Variovorax sp. 54. The sequence continues at coordinate 3,980,402 of NZ_PEFF01000001.1, read as the reverse complement.
TACTGCGGGCAATTGCGCATCAGGCCGACGACGCCGCGCACAAAGAGATCGGGGCGCCCCGACCGCTGGAATTCGGAGGCGAAGACCACGGCTTGGCCATATGACGCGGGCACCGTGTCTGTGACCAGCGACATCCCATCGAACGGCACATGGCAGAGCACCCGAGGCTCCCATTCCTGCGCCGGAAAATCGAAGATGTCGCGCACGGCCTCGCTCACCGCGAGGCTGGACGCAATGACGTAGTCGCAATCGCGCAGGCATTTGCGCTCGAGGTCGCTCAAGTTGAGATCTGCGATCGCGAGCGGTCTCGCTTCAGCGTGCAGGAGGGCGGTGTGCGATCCGTGAAGACGAACGGCGACGATGGCATCGGGCAGAAAGTCCTGGAGCCGGCGTTCCTGCAAGGTACAGAATGCCAGCCCCCCGAGATCCGGAAACTCCAGGTAATCGATGGGTCCGCTCTTGCTCAATTCGGCCAGGGCCCTGAAGACGCAAGCCGAGCGCCAGTGCCACAGCGTGTTCGAGTACGCCGAGGCCGGAGGGTGGTGGCGCGAATCGGTGAAGCGAGCCTGAGGCGCCCGGGTGTCGACCTCGACCAGTTCCACATGAGGGAACGCGGCCCTGAACGCCACGGCGTCAACGGCGGCATCGACCATCACCATGGTCGTGCGCATGCGGTCTGCTTCGTCGAGCGCGCGCAGCATGTTGCGCATCACCCGGCCAACGGCCCCGGGCGTGTACGGAGCCAGCTCCGTGGAAACGAACACGAGACGGCTCATTCAGCTTCCCTGAAAGCGCCGGCGACGCCGGAGTGCGACAGCGGCATTTCGCCGGCAATACCGTGACCAACTCGCACGCCGCCGGGAGATACACCCGGACTGGCGCACACCGTCGCGCCAGTCGACAACATTGAATCAGACACTGCGTCTCCCCCGTCCCGTTTCGGGATTTTTTTCATCGTCTTACATCGACTGATTCGCCCGCAAGCGATCGCCTGTTCTCTTCAGCTGCCGTTCGCAGCCTGCCACCGCCATGCATCGCGGCACATCTCATCGACATCGCGCTTGGCGACCCAGCCCAGCAATTCGCGCGCAAGACGCACATCGGCAAAGCTGATGCCGATGTCCGCATCCCGCCGCGGCACGATTTCATAAGGGACACGCTGGCCACTGACCCGTTCGAACGTCTGGATGACTTCCAGCACCGAGGTTCCGTGCCCCGTTCCGAGATTGACCACGATGCGAGCCTGATTCTTCGTAAGGAAATCGAGCGCAGCCACGTGGCCCTCTGCAAGATCCATGACATGGACGAAATCGCGCACGCCGGTTCCGTCAGGACTCGGGTAATCGTCACCGAATATCTGCAACGACGGGCGGATTCCCGCTGCCACCTGGCACACCAGCGGCATCAAGTTGCTGGGCGTACCCAAAGGGCTTTCGCCGATCAGCGCACTGGGGTGTGCCCCCGTCGGGTTGAAGTACCGGAGCGTCGCAATGCGCCATTGCGGATCGGAGCGGCCCAGCTCATTCAGCAAGTCTTCCACAACCAGCTTGGTGCGCCCGTAGGGATTGCTCACCGCACATGGTGCATCCTCGGCAACGGGCATCGGCTGCTCGGGCCCGTAGACCGTTGCGGATGACGAGAAGACCAAGGTCTTGCATCCCGCACGCGCCATTGCTCCCATGAGCGCAATGGACCCGTGCACGTTGTGGTCAAAGTAGTCGATCGGCTGGCTGATCGATTCGGTCACCGCCTTCAGCCCCGCGAAATGCAGGACCGCGGACACCGGATGCCCTGCAAAGACTTTGTCCAATGCCGCTGGGTCACGGACATCGCCCGCATGCCAAATCACCGGCCGCCCGATGATTTGCTCCATGCGCGCCAGGACTGCAGGGGTGCTGTTGGAAAAATTGTCGAACACCACGAATTCATGCCCGACACGCGCCAGCTCGATGCATGTGTGGGACCCGATGTATCCGGCCCCGCCAGTGACCAGAATCAACGCCCGTCTCCGGCAAGGCTGGCGGCAAGCGACGGCGCGGCGGCGTCTTTCGCCGACAGGACCGGGGCGGCACCGAACAGTGGCCACTCGATGCCGATGGCCGGATCGTTCCACGCAATGCTTCGCTCGTGGGCAGGCGCATAGTATTCAGTGGTCTTGTAGAGAAAGTCTGCGCTTTCGCTCAACACCAGGAAGCCATGTGCCAGGCCGGGAGGAATCCAGAGCTGCCGGTTGTTGTCCTCGCTCAATTCGATACCGACCCATTGTCCAAAAGTCGCAGACGTGGGACGGATGTCGACCGCGACGTCGAACACGGCGCCGCGCGCCACGCGGACCAGCTTGCCCTGTGGCTGCTCGACCTGGAAATGCAGCCCCCGCAACACACCCTTCGACGAGCGGGAATGATTGTCCTGCTTGAACGTCAACTCCGAACCCGTCGATCGCCGGAACACTTCCTCGTTGTAGCTCTCGAGAAAGAAGCCTCGGGCATCACCGAAGACTTTGGGCTCCAGGACAACGACGTCCGGAATGCTGGTAGGAGATATCTTCATACTTCATCGTTAGAGAAACGCTCGCCGTCAAACCCGGCGCCACGATGAGGACATTGTTATCCAAAATCCCGACTGGATTGCCCGGCGTCACCCCCCGTTGCCTGCGTATCGATGCAAGGAGATCGGGAAAACAACGGTGCAGGCTTCGGCGACCACCCGCAGGTATTGCGCGGAGTTGGCTGGACTGGTTCACCCCCGTCCAATCAAGCGCCGCAGCTCGCCCTCATATTGCCGGAGCATTGCCTGAATGTCGAAACGACTCTCCGCAAAGGCTCTGGCTGCCAATTGAAAGTTTTGGAGCTTCTGCTTGTCCGACGCAAGCTCTTCAATCCTGCGAGCGAATTCATCGTACGCACCGGGCGCGCACAGATAGCCTTGCCGCCCTTCTTCGATCATGTCCGGCAGCGCCCCCACCCTGGACGCGATCACCGCCGCGCCGCTGGCCAATGCTTCCATGATGATGTTCGGCCGCCCGTCAAGCCGTGACGGCAGGCACAGGATGTCGCACGCCTGGAGGTAAGGCTTGAGATCCGGTACGGACCCTTTCAACAGGAATCTTCCCGGCGGAAAATTGGCCGCTGCAATGGCCAACCTGAGTTCCGGCTCGAGAGACCCGGTGCCGGTCATCAAAAACACCGCCTTCGATTCGCTGGAAAGGCGCTTTGCTATTTCGACGAAGCCCAGAGGGTCTTTTTCTTCGGACCAACGGCCAAAGAATCCGACGACTGTCGCATCTTCAGGAATATCACCGGCCATCACGGACAGTTGCCCTGGGGCCGCCGGCGCGTTTTGATCGAGATCGACACCGCTTTCCACCAGGCTGATGCGCCCCGGCGATTCGCCTGCGGCGATCAACCATTCCCGGACTTCGGTATTTTCAATGAAGGTCAGGTCGATGCAGTCGGCATACCGCCGGTTGTTGGCTGTATGGCCCACCGTATTGAAAAGCAAGTCGGCCACGGCAAGGCGCGGATACCTGAGCTTCCATGCGGGCAGGCAGTCATAGGCAAAAGCACTGCCGATCACCCAGAGAATCTGGACATCCCTGGATTGCAGCAGGTGATCGAGAAAGTCCCGCCAGTACTCGACTTCGAGAAACCGCGGCAAATGGAATATTTCCGGCGTTGCCGATTCGAACCAGGAGGTGGTATCGCCGTGGGTTTGCCCCACGGGCACGGTGGTCACGATCACCACGCGCCACCCATTTCGCACCAATTGCGCAACGATGGCGCTCAACAAACGCTCGGCACCGCCCAGAACCAGGAATGGCAAGGCAATCAACAGTGTGGGGCCGGTGGCCGCCTGAACATGGAAATTTCGCCGGGTCGCAAAAGACTGCGGCGGACGGCCTGGTGGGGAAGCGCTGACCGCTCTCGCGGACTGGAGCACGTCTTCCGTCAGCACGTCGTCGTTGAAGCGGCGGACCAGCAGCTTCTGGATTTCGTTATCGAGCACGTCGCTTCGATTGCTCAGCGTGTTGCCGTGGCTGCGATAGTGGAAAAGCGGCTCGCGAATGCCGATGAAGCGCGCGCCGAGCGCCGCAAGACGCACCCAGAACAACCAGTCCTCGTGGACATGGCCGGTGGTCGGGTCCGTGTCCCGGTAGCCACCGGCCTTGCGCCAGAGCTCCTTGCTGTACACGGCGCAAGTGAGCGCATTGTTGCCATCGAGCAGCATGTCCAGGGTCGGGCGTTCGTGCGGCGTCCAGACATCCGACCTGTCGCCGAAGAACTGCAGCCCCGGCGAGACCACCCCGTAGCCGGAATGCTCCAGCATGAAGACCGCCTTCTCGATGTAAGTCGGCGCGATGCGGTCGTCGGCATCCAGGCAGCAGATGTATTTGCCCCTGGCGTGGCTGATGCCGAAGTTGCGGTTGGCGCCGGCACGGTACGGTTGGTCCTGCAGCAACAGACGCAGTTTGGGCGATGCCTTGGAGACGGCGTCGATCAGGCGCTGGCGGGATTCGGGGGAGCTCGAGCCCCCCTCCACCACGATGATCTCGATGTCGGTGAAGGTCTGCGCCTCGACCGAGCGAATCGCCTCGCCCACGAGGTGGCCGTAGTTGAAGCAAGGAATCACGATGCTGACGAGCGGCCGATCCAATGGCCAGTCCGCTCCGCTCGGCGGTTTCACGGCATCCGGCACCACGCCTGCCGGCGCGAGGAGACGGACCGCCGCCGCAGTGCGCCTTGCGGCCTCCAGGTTCCTGGCGCCGCCTCCGGCCAGCGCACGCCGGCGCCTGAATTCCCGCAGGTGATCGAAGATGCGACCCCGAAGCGTCCACCACGCCAGCTTTGCGACTTGCTTGGCCCGTCGTGCCGCGCGGGGATTGTTCGTCGCCCAGCGACGCAAGGGCGTCGTGGCCCGCCATGCGATGGTTTGTTGCATGGCCTCCAGCCGACCCGCAGCCTCCAGCGCCCGATGTTCCATGGCGGCGGTCTTCGCGACCTCCTCGGAGAGTTTCCTGCGAAGCGCCGCCGCTTCTCCCTCACGCTCCGCGGCCCGCCTGATCTCGAAGTTGATGGCCTCGGTGGCCTGCGCCGCATTGAGACGCGCGTCTGCGAGGATCACTTCGACTTCGCCCTTCAGGCGTTGGACCTCGCGGCTCGCGGCCCCGAAACTCACCGGTTGCCAGGCACCGGATTGCAGCCGCTTCAGGTCAAACGACCAGAGCTGGGCGATGCGCGCAACCAGCGGCGGCGTGAACTCGTTGCCGTCCAGTCGAGTGAGCGATCGCACCGAGGCTTCGGTCGCCTGGCCCGCATGCAGAAGGAACAGGTGCGTCAGGGCCTTGGCTTCCTCGGCCGTCGCGCCATCGAAGTCGGCGCTCATCAAGCGGTCAAAAACTTCCTTGACGCGCGCAGCCTGGCGTTCGTTCTTCGTGACGATGCCGACATAAGTCGAAGCGTAGTCTTTGATGAGAACTTCCGCGCCGATCAGGTGAGCGCCGAGCTCCGTTTCGACGATGTGGCGGATCGCCCCCTCGGTTGGATAGTAGATGTGCTCCAGCGAACTGTTCAGCCATGCCGCGTTGCTGGCCTCGGCCGACATGACAGGTACCTCGAACAGCAGGAACCCGTCGTCTTTCAGCAGTTCGATGGCGGCGTGGAATCCACCGCGAAAATCGAGCAGATGCTCGAAGACGGCGATGGCGGTCACCACATCGAACCCGGCGCGATGGTCATGCACCAGCTGCGGATCCAGCAGGTCGTTGCCAAGAAGCCGGATGCCCTTGTCCCGCGCCTGCCCGGCCGCCTTGGCATTGACTTCGATGCCGGACTTGTCGAAAGCGCTTGTGAACTTGTCCAGCAAGTAGCCGTCCGCGCAGCCTATGTCGAGGATCTTTCCGTGGTCGGCCAGAAGCCGGACCAGCGCGGCCGCCCAACCCAGTCCGTGCTCGGCCATGAAGTTGTAGTCCGCATAGCCGCTGCTCGTGCCGTTCACGTAATAGTTGTCGTCGTAGTACGCCTGCGTGCTCTCAGGCAGGTTGGCGATCACACCCAGGCCGCAATAGCTGCATCGCTTGATTTCCATGCCATCCGCCCGGATGGCGAACGGCTTGAAGCTGGTACCGGAACACGCGTTGCAGATCATTTTTGTTGTTTGCCAGTAGAAAACGAAAGGGCTGTCCGGCATCGGGCCGAACACGTCCCTTGCACGCCCTCGGTCTAAGTTGCGGAGATCTCTTCGCGCGCGCTGCGCAGGATCGCGTCGAGAACCGAGTCCATGTCGGAGCGCCCGGCATGCAGCCCCAGGGCCTTCAACCTGGACGGATCGCCGACGAAAGCTCTGACATCACTGTTGCCGCGTCGCGATTCATCGTGCTGCAACTCGACCGGCACGCCGGAGACAGCGATCAAGCGCTGGGTCAGGTCAAGCAGACGTTGTCCGTCGCCGCTGCAGATGTTCACCACCTGCGCAGAGGTGTCGCTCACCAGGGACAGATCGACGAGAAGCTTCGCAGCGATCCGGACATCCATGAAGTCCCGCACAACATCGAGATCGCCGGTTGCCAGCACACCGCCACGCGCGCCCATGCTGGCGATCTGGTGTGCAAAGCTTCCCAGGGCCAGAGATTTCGGCATGCCAGGTCCGATGGGATTGAACAGTCGGGCCACCACCACGGGCAGCCCACGCGAAGCGGCGACGAAGGCATGACTCGTCTGGGCCAGCTTGCTTGCACCGTAGGCCGTGTTGGGACGGCACGCCACATCCTCGTGCACGGGCTGCTGGGCGGCGGGCACTGCCCCGTATTCGGCTGCGCTTCCCGCCAGGAGCACGCGCGGCTTGCGCGACATGGCGAGCGCGGCATCCAGCAGGTTGGCCGCGAAGACGACATTGGCCTCGTAGAGCTCGCTGTAAGAGGGGGCGGAGGAAACACCCGCCAGATGCACGACGAACTGTGGCTCTATGGACGAGAGCAGAGCGCGGACCTCGGCCGTATCGGCAGGATCGGAAAGCACGCGCCTTGCTTCGCCTGCGACAGCAGGCCGTTCGGTTCTGCTGACGGCGAAGACTTCAAGGCCGCGCGCCCGCAGTTCTTCAAGCACCGCCCGCCCGACGAATCCGCTGGCACCGGTGACAAGCACACGCATGGGCTACTCGGGCAGGAAAAGCTCGCGACTCTCGTCGAACATCTTCTGCGCCGTCGAGTAGTCATCCGGCCGACCGATGTCGAGCCAGAAGCTCTCGGGCTGTTGATGGCAGCGCACCTTCTTGCCGGCCGCGCTCAGCTTGAGCAACAGGTCCGGCATGTCCAGGTGAACGCCCTCGCTGACATGCGGCTTCACCGCATCGCGATTGAGCATGTAGAGGCCCATGCTGACCAGGTGCTTGCTCATGGGCTTCTCGAGGTAGCCCTGGAGATTCATCTCCGCATCGACCTGGATGAGCCCGAAATCGATCTTGACCTCTCTTTCGTAGACACAGATCGTGGCATCCGACTGCCGCTCCGCATGCGTGCGGATCAGCTGACCGATATCGAAAGTGGTGAGCAGATCGCCGTTGGTGACGATGAAGTTCTCGCCGACCTTGTCGATCAATGCGCCGAGCGGGCCGGCCGTGCCCAGAGGGCTGTCCTCGAGGCTGTAGTCGATCTTCAGCCCGAATCGCGAACCGTCGCCGCAAAACGCGCGGATCAGGTGATGCAAATGGTTGACCGCGAGGAAGACTTCCTCGACGCCGGCACGACGAAGCTGCCGCAGCAGCAGCTCCAGCACGGGCATGTCCCCCAGGGGCATGAGAGGCTTGGGAAACGAGGCGGTGAACGGCTGCAGGCGGGTGCCCTTGCCGCCGGCCATGACGACTGCTTTCATGATACGTGCTCCCTTAGACGGTGTAGACCGCGGGGCGGTACAGGTGGATGTTGCGCCGGATGAATTCGATGCTCTGGCGCAATCCCTCATCCAGATCGACTTGCGGCGACCATCCCATCAACTTCGCGGCCAGTGCGTTGTCGGAGACGAGCTTCAAGACCTCGCTCTTGTCAGGGCGCATGCGCGCGGTGTCCGCAACGATCTCTTTTTCCACGCCCATCAGCTTGAGGATGCGCTCGGCAAAGTGGCCGATCGTGTAGGTCGAGCCGGTTCCCAGGTTGATGGTCTGCCCCTCGATGCCGGGTGTCACCGAAGCGGCGACGAAACCGGCGACCGTGTCCGTCACGAAGGTCATGTCGCGCTCGGGAGTCAGCGACCCGAGCTTGATCACGTCCTGCGTCAGTGCCTGCGAGATGATCGTCGGAATGAATGCCCTGGCCGACTGACGCGGGCCGAAGGTGTTGAACGGGCGCAAGGTCACGACACCGGTATCGAACGAGCGGTAGTAGCTCTCGGCAATCTTGTCCGCCCCGATCTTCGAGGCCGAGTAAGGCGACTGCCCTTGCAGCGGATGTTCTTCGTCGATTGGAACGCGCACCGCGGTGCCGTACACCTCCGAGGTGCTCGTGTGGACGACGCGACGAACCGACAGCCGACGCGCGGCCTCCACGACGTTGAGCGTTCCCTCGACGTTGGTGCGCACGTAGCTGCGCGGCGCAACGTACGAATACGGAATGGCGATCAACGCCGCCAGATGGCAGACGACGTCAATGCCCTGCATGGCGTGCATGACGAAATCACCATCGTCGATGTTGCCCGCCACAACGCGAAACTGGCCCTTCACATCATCGGGCGCGAATTCCAGGTTGCCCCAGCTCGATGCGGAACCATAACGAACCATGGCAGTGACGTCTGCGCCGGCGCGCACCAGCGCTTCGACAAGATGGCTGCCGATGAACCCGCCTGCGCCGGTTACGAGGTATTTTTGACCCGTCAGGGTTTGAGTTGATGCATGCATGGCTTGTGCTACCGAAGAAATTGTTGTGAGTCAGTATTCAGAATGAGTGCTCTTCGGCAAGCAGCCGATTGAGGTACTTGCCGTAAGCATTCTTCTGCAATGGCAAGGCCAGTCGCGCCAGTTGTTCCTTGTCGATGAACCCTTGTCGCCACGCGATTTCCTCCGGGCAAGCGATCTTCAACCCTTGCCGGTGCTCCAGCGTCGCAATGAACTGCCCCGCCTCGAGCAGGCTTTCATGCGTGCCGGTATCGAGCCAGGCGTAGCCGCGCTGCATGATCTGCACGTTGAGCTGGCCGAGATCGAGGTACGCCTGATTGACAGCCGTGATCTCGAGTTCGCCTCGCGGGCTCGGCTTCACCGCCTTGGCGATGTCGATGACCTGGTTGTCGTAGAAATACAGGCCGGTCACCGCATAGTTGCTCTTGGGCTTAAGCGGCTTTTCCTCGATGCTGCTGGCCTTGCCCTGCGCGTCGAACGCCACCACGCCATAGCGCTCCGGATCGTGCACGTGGTACGCGAAAACAGTGGCTCCCGAGTCCTGCGCGTCGGCACCGCCCAGCAGATGGGCAAAGTCATGCCCGTAGAAGATGTTGTCCCCCAACACCAGCGCGCTCGGCGAATTGCCCACGAACTTCTCGCCGATGATGAACGCCTGCGCCAGCCCATCAGGACTCGGTTGCACCGCGTACTGCAGATTCATGCCCCACTGGCTGCCGTCGCCCAGCAGCTGCTGGAAGCGCGGCGTGTCCTGCGGCGTGCTGATGATCAGGATGTCGCGCATGCCGCCGAGCATCAGGGTGCTCAGCGGGTAATAGATCATCGGCTTGTCGTACACCGGCAGCAGCTGCTTGCTCATGGCGAGCGTGGCCGGGTGCAGGCGGGTGCCGGAGCCACCGGCGAGGATGATGCCTTTGCGTTGCGTCATGGGGGTCTTCTTCTGTAGGGGCCGGAAAAATCAGTCAGTCGGTCAGAGCGTCTCGCGCAGCATGCGCGCGACGCCTTCCTGCCAGGGCGGCAGGCGCAGTCCGAAGGTGGTCTGCAGCTTGGTGGTGTCGAGCCGCGAGTTGTGCGGTCGCGTCGCGGGCGTCGGGAAGGCGCTGGTGGGCACGGCTTCCACGGCCTGCGGGCCGGCCTTGAGTTCGACGCCGGCTTGCTGCGCCATCTCGAGCACGAAGCGCGCGTAGCCGTGCCAGCTGGTCTCACCACCGGCGATGGCGTGGTACAGCCCGGCCTTGGTCGGGTCTTGCAGCGTGGCGCGGATGGCGTGCGCGGTGATGTCGGCCAGCAGCTCCGCGCCGGTCGGTGCGCCGAACTGATCGTCGATGACGGTCAGCTTGTCGCGCTCCTTGGCCAGGCGCAGCATGGTCTTGGCGAAGTTACCGCCGCGTGCGGCATAGACCCAGCTGGTGCGAAAGATCAGGTGCTTCGCGCAGTGCTTGGCCACCAGTTGCTCGCCTTCGAGCTTGGTCTGGCCGTACACGCTGAGCGGGCCGGTCGCGTCGTCTTCTTTCCAGGGCCGGGTACCACTACCGTCGAAGACGTAGTCGGTGGAGTAATGCACCATCAGCGCGCCGATCTGCTGCGCCGCCTCGGCCACCACGCCGGGCGAGGTGGCGTTGAGCTTGCGCGCGAAGTCGGGCTCGCTCTCGGCCTTGTCGACGGCGGTGTGCGCGGCGGCATTGACGATGACGTCGGGGCGCACCGCCAGCACCGTCTCGGCCAGCTGCTCGGGACGGCTGAAGTCGGCGTGGAAGTCGGTGCTGTCGAAATCCAGCGCGACCAGTTCGCCGAGCGGCGCGAGGCTGCGCTGCAGCTCCCAGCCGACCTGTCCGCCCTTGCCAAGCAGCAGCAGCTTCATGCGCCGGCCTTCGCCGTCGTGGCGTCGTACTGCTTCTCGACCCACTCACGGTACGCGCCGCTTTGCACGTTGCGCACCCACTCGCCGTTGGCGAGGTACCACTCGACGGTCTTGCGGATGCCGGTGTCGAAGGTCTCGGCGGGCTTCCAGCCGAGTTCGGCCTCGAGCTTGCGTGCATCGATGGCATAGCGGCGGTCGTGGCCCGGGCGGTCCGTGACGTAGGTGATCTGTTCCTTGTACGGCTTGCCGTCGGCGCGGGGGCTCAGTTCGTCGAGCAGCGCACACACGGTGTTGACGATCTCGATGTTGGGCTTCTCGTTCCAGCCGCCCACGTTGTAGGTCTCGCCGAGCCGGCCGGCTTCGAGCACGCGGCGGATGGCGCTGCAGTGGTCCTTCACGTAGAGCCAGTCGCGCACCTGCATGCCGTCGCCGTACACGGGCAGGTTCTTGCCGGCGAGTGCGTTGACGATCATCAGCGGGATCAGCTTCTCGGGGAAGTGGAACGGGCCGTAGTTGTTCGAGCAGTTGGTGGTGACCACCGGCAGGCCGTAGGTGTGGTGCCAGGCGCGCACGAGGTGGTCGCTGGCGGCCTTGCTGGCCGAGTACGGGCTGTTGGGCTCGTACTTGTTCTCTTCAGTGAAGGCCGGATCGGTCTTGGAGAGCGAGCCGTAGACCTCGTCGGTCGACACATGCAGGAAGCGGAAGGCCGCCTTCTGGTCGGCCGGAAGGGCGTTCCAGTAACCGCGCACCGATTCGAGCAGGCGGAAGGTGCCGAGCACGTTGGTCTGCACGAAGTCTTCCGGGCCGTGGATCGAACGGTCGACGTGCGATTCCGCGGCAAAGTTCACGACGGCACGCGGTTTGTGCTCGGCCAGCAGGCGGTCGAGCAGCGCGCTGTCGCCGATGTCGCCTTGCACGAAGACGTGGTTCGCGTTGCCCTTGAGCGATGCGAGGGTCTCGAGGTTGCCTGCGTAGGTCAGCTTGTCGAGGTTCACGACGGGCTCGCCGCCCTGCGCGATCCAGTCGAGTACGAAATTGGCGCCAATGAAGCCTGCGCCGCCGGTAACCAGGATCATGGGGCTCCCTGCATGTAGAAAAAAGTTTGCTTTACCGAAAATCAACATTCAATTATCCCATCGGTGTGAAGTGCCGATGTACAGGGCTTGGCCGGCTTGCGGGGCCCGCCTACAATCGGCAGCAATTGCAGGAGAGCGGGCTTCCATGGAGGCCCTACCGAAGGCGCAAACTCCCATAAACGCTCAGGTCGGCCCGACGACATTCCAGGCAACGCCAAGGAATTTCGGCAAGGGGTCAGTACTGCACTCATCGATACAGCCGTCTGGAGAGCCGCCACGCCATGTGGCGCACCGAAGGAGCAAACCCGCTGCGGGTGCAGCAGGGTGAATCTCTCAGGTACCGAGGACAGGGGGAGCGGCAACTTGGACAGCGGTCGTCCGGTTGCTTGCTATTCATTCAATAGCACTCCACGCCCGCCGTTCAAGCGCTGCAAACTCAAAGGTACTTGCAATGCGTGTGATCGTTCTTGGCGCCGGCCTGCTCGGCGTGACTTCGGCCTATTACCTCCAGCAACTCGGTCACGAGGTGACCGTGATCGATCGGCAGGCCACCCCGGCCGCCGAAACCAGCTTCGCCAACGGCGGCCAGATCTCGGTCAGCCATGCCGAACCGTGGGCCAATCCGAGCGCGCCGCTGAAGGTGCTGCAATGGCTCGGCAAGGAAGATGCGCCGCTGCTCTTCCGCATCCGCGCCGACATGCGCCAGTGGCTCTGGGGCCTGCAGTTTTTGCGCGAATGCACCCCCGCGCGCACCCGCCACAACATCGAACAGATCGTTCGTCTCGGTACATACAGCCGGGAAATGTTGCAGCAATTGCGTCGAGACACCGGCCTGAGCTATGACCAGCGCACGCAGGGCATCCTGCACTTCTATACGACGCAGAAAGAATTCGACGGCGCCCTCAAGCCCTCCGAGCAGATGCGCGCCCTGGGCTGCGAGCGCCTGGTCATCTCGGCCGACGAGGCCATCAAGATCGAACCCGCCCTCGCCCACATCCGTCCGCAACTCGCCGGCGCCACGTACACCGCCGAAGACGAGTCGGGCGACGCCAACCGTTTCGCGCGCGAGCTCGTGAAGCTGGCCGAAGCGGCCGGCGTGAAGTTCCTCATGAGCCACACCGTGACCGCGCTGCGCGAAGCCGGCGGCAGCATCGACCACATCGAAGCCACCGACAACGAAGGCCGCTTCCAGCGCATCCGCGGCGACGCCTTCGTGCTCGCGATGGGTTCGCTGAGCCCGCTGTACGCCGCGCCGTTGGGCATTCGCCTGCCGATCTACCCGGCCAAGGGCTACTCGGTGACGCTGCCCGTGAAGGACGCATCGAAGGCGCACCAGGTCTCGCTCACCGACGACGAATACAAGCTGGTGTTCTCGCGCTACACGTCCGAATCGGGCGACCGCCTGCGCATCGCCGGCACGGCCGAACTCAACGGCTACGACCGCGACCTGAACCGCGTGCGCTGCGAAGCGATCGTGCGGCGCGTCGAAGAACTCTTCCCCGGCGCCGGCGACACCGAGCGCGCGCAGTTCTGGACCGGCCTGCGCCCGGCCACGCCGAGCAACGTGCCGCTGATCGGCAAGACCAAGCTGCCGAACCTGTTCCTCAACACGGGCCACGGCACGCTCGGCTGGACGCACGCTTGCGGCTCGGGCAAGTCGATCGCGCGCATCGTGAGCGGGCTCGCACCCGAGGTCGACTTCGCGTTCGCCGGCATGCCGGCGCCCGCACCGCGCGCGTTGCAACCGGCCTGAACGCAACCGGCGCCGGACCTCAGTCCGGCGCGGTGAACACCGTCAGCACACCGGTGTAGCCGTACAGGTGGTGGCGTGCGATTTCGCCGGCGGCGAAGAAGCCGACCAGCGGCACGTCGCCCAGCGCATGGCGCACGATCTGCAGCTCGGCGCCCGGTGCGCCGAAGTGCGGACCGCCGCGCCCCGAGCAGCTCACGTACACCGCGCCCGCGATGCGGCGCGCGGGATGCGGCGCGGCCTCCGCCTCGCCGGCCGCCACGGCGCGCGCGGTGGCCAGCGTCTGTTCTTCGGGCTCCAGCTCTTCGCGGATCTCGGCGCAGATGCGCATCAGGTCGGCGCGTGCCGCCTGCGCGTTGCGGCGGCAGAAACTCAGCCGCATGCCGGCCTCGGCGTTGTCGGCAATCGCGATGCCGCGCCGCGTCGGATCGAGGCCGATGATGTGGCGCACCAGCACGTCGGCGCCCAAGTCGCCGGTGCGGCGCAGGCCGTCGCTGCCCGCGTCGGCCAGGCCGACCAGCGTGTTGCGCACGGCGTCGATGGCTTCCTGCGGCCGGTCGAGCGACACCTGCAGGTCGGCCAGCAGCACGTCGAGCGCCGGTTCGCCGTCGAGCGACAGCAGCAGGTTGCCGTCGGCCTCGGTGATCTCGCGCTCGCGCGCGCCGCCGGTGCGCAGCGGCTGGCAGCCTTGCGTGACGCGCGACACCAGCCGCACGCCCTCGCCGAACACCACGCCCGACAGGCCGCCCGAGAACACACCACCCGCCGCGCCGTGGCCGCGGATGTTGCCGTTGCCGCCGACCGCGAACTGGAGCGCCCCGCCGCGGCCGGACGAGAGCCCGCCGAACAGGTAGCCGGTGTCGGTGCGGCCCGCCATCTCGGCGATGAGTTCGCCCAGGTCGGGCGTGGCGGGGTCGGCGTGCACGAGCGCGGTGTGCGCCTCGAAGCCGCTCATTTCGGAGCTGCCCAGCGGCGCCACGCCCGAGAACACGCGGTACTGGTCGCTCGGCAGCGCGCACAGCATCAGGCTCAGGCCGGGCTCGTCAAAGTACTCGGCGTTGTTGGCCGACACGCCGATGCCGACCGTGCCCGACCAGTCGGTCACTTCGGGCAGCTCGCCGCTCAGGTGATCGAGGATCTCCTGCGCCTCGCTCGCGTAGTGGTCGGTGATGTAGAGCAGCCCGAGCGTCGGGTTCGACGCGTAGTCAGGCAGCGCCATCTGCGCGCGCAATTGGGCCAGCACGAGGCCGGCGGCCATGCGCCATTGCGGGTGGGTGGCATGGCCGGTGGGAAACAGTTTCATGGTGCGTACCGACCCGTGCGTCGTCGTCTGGAAAGGTGGCTGTAAGACGTCAGCGCCGGCCGGAGGTTCGCTTGCGCGCGGCGGCGGACGTGGTTTTCTTGCGCGCGGCGGGTGCCGGCGCGGCTTTCTTGGGGGCGGCCTTTTTCGCAGCGGCGGTCTTGGCGGCCGGCTTGCGTGCCGCCGTCGCCTTGCCGATGACCTGCCCCACGGCGTCGGCCAGCGGCTGCGCCATGGCCGGCACCTTGAGCTGCGCCGCGTCCTGCAGCGCCGTGCTCGCGATCTGCTGGAACTGTTCGGTGAGCGAGCCCCACCATTGCATCGGGTCGACGCCGGCAGCGCCAGCCGTGGCCGTCTTGGCGCGCGACTTCTTCGTCGGCGCCGGGGTTTCTTCTTCCGCTTCTTCTTCCTCGGCCTCGTCGAACTCTTCTTCCTCTTCCTCGACGGCCTCCGGTTCGGGCCGGGGTGCGGGAGCCGGAGCGGCAGGGGCCGATGCAGGCGCTGGCGCCATGGCCGCGGCCTGCTTGGTGAACGCGCTGGCGATGTCTTCCATCCGCACGTTCATGCCGCGCAGGGTCGACAGCGTCATCTTCTGCACCTCGAGCGCCTGGATGGTCGCCTTGAGCGCGTGGCCGTTCTGTTCGAGCCAGTACTGGACCGTCTTCAATTCCTGGATGCGCTTGTCGACCTCTTCGACGCTCATGGTGGGCGCGACCCAGCTGGCGAGGCTGGGGATGCCGGGCACCGACCCGGAGCCAGCTGCGGCACCGCCGGCGAGGTTCTTCAGGAAGTCGAATCCGGGGACGAACTGGCTGAAGTCGAAGGGTTTGCTGGCGTTGCTCATGCGGGAGGTCTCCTGGCTGGGTTTTCTTGTGTTGCCAGCTTACTCCAAGCCCTTTGCCAGCGAATCAGAGCTCGTCCCTGACGCGGCTGAAAACTTTCCAGAAATTCGCGTCCTGCGAGGTCGCGAAGTTGATCCGCATCATCGTGCTCGGCGGGCGCCGCGCATGGAACAGCGAGCCCGGCGCCAGCAGGTAGCCCTGGTCGAGCATGCGCTGCGTGAGCGCGTCGGTGTCGACGCCCGTGTCGACCCAGCCGAACAGCCCCGCGGGCTCCGAGGCGAAGCGACAGCCGTGCGCCATCGCGAGCTTGACCGTGCGGGCGCGCGCGCCGTCGAGCCGGATGCGGATGCGCTCCGAATGCCGGCGCAGCTGGCCCTGGTCGATGCACCACGACAGCGCCCGCTCGAACAACGTGGGCGAGGTCAGCGTGGCCAGCAGCTTGGTCTCGAGCAGCCGCTCCTTCAGCGCGGGCGAGGCGGCCAGGAAGCCGATGCGCCAGTTGGGCGCCAGGATCTTCGCGAAGCCGCTGACGTAGATGGTGCGCTGCAGCCCGTCGAGCGCACTGAGCCGCGTGGCGTGCTCGGGCGCGAGGTGGCTGTAGGTGTCGTCCTCGACGATGTGGAAGTCGTATTCATTGGCCAGCTTGAGCACGCGGTGCGCGCTGCCCGGCGTGAGGCTGTAGCCGGTCGGGTTGTGCAGCACGCTCACGCTGACGAAGAGCTTGGGGCTGTGCAGCTTGCAGTACTGCGCCATCACGTCGAGGTCGGGCCCGTCGGCGCGGCGCGGCACCGGCAGGATGCGCATGCCCAGCGCCTCGAGCCGCGCGAACTCCAGCGCCCAGCCGGGCTCCTCGACCATCACCGGATCGCCCGCGCGCAGCAGCGTGCGGCTGACGATGTCCAGCGCGTGGGTGGCGCCGATGGTGGTGACGATCTGGTCGGGCGTGGCCGGCACGTTGATGCCCACCAGCTTCTGCGACAGGCTGCGGCGCAGGGCCATGTCGCCGGAGGGCTCGCCGTACTGGAGCGACAGCTCCTGCAGCGCCGCTGTACTGGTCACGCGCCGCACGGCCGTGGGCATGAAGGTCGACGCCATCCAGTCCGGCGGAAACACGCCCATGCCCGGCTGCGGCTTGTCGCTCGGGCGATGGAACATGCTGCGGATCAGCGAGCTGGCATCGGCCGGCACGCGCGAAGCCAGCATCTGCACGGCCATCGCCGCCGGCATGCCGACGGGGTCCGCACCATTGCCGGGGCGGCTGTCCTGTACCGGTGCCGAATCCCGCACATAGAAGCCGCGCTGCCGACGCGCCTCGACCAGCCCCTGCGCCAGCAACTGGTCGTACGCCGCGACCACGGTGTAGGGGCTCACGCCCTGCTGCCGCGCGCATTCGCGCACCGACGGCAGGCGGGCCCCGGGCGGCAGCAGGCGGGTGCGGATGCGTTCGGCCAGGCGGTCGGCCAGTTGGCTGGTGAGTGACTGGGTGGAGGTTCGTGTCAGCATGCGGTTCAGGGTGAAAAGGTGCTGCGACGGCAGGTGTGTCGAAGGGTGTACCGAAGAGATAACCAATACAGATTCAGATATTGTTCGATCATCTGTACCGGAACTGTAATGGTCTCAAGTTTAGAGTCTGTGACATGAACTGGCAAGAATTCACCGCGCTGCTGGTGCTGGCCACGGCGATGAGCTTCTCGCCCGGACCCAACACCACGCTCTCCACCGCCCTGGCGGCCAACGGCGGCCTGCCGCGCGCGATGCGCTTCGTGGTCGCGGTGCCGGTCGGCTGGACCTTGCTGCTCGCCATCTGCGCGGCCGGCGTCGGCGCGCTGGTGGTGGCCATGCCGCCGCTGCGCCTGGCGATCAAGGGCCTGGGCATCGCCTACCTGCTGTGGCTGGCCTACAAGCTCAGCGGCAGCGCCCAGCTCGGCAAGGCCGACAACGCCAGCCTCTCGGTCGGGTTCACGCAGGGCGTGATGCTGCAGTTCGTGAACATCAAGGCCTGGCTGCTGGCGCTCACGCTGGTGGCCGGCTGGATCGCCGGCCAGCCCGACGCGCTCGCGCGCTTCGCCATCGTCGCGCCGGTGATGCTGACCTACGCCTTCACGAGCAACTTCGCCTATGCGCTGGTCGGCGCGCTGTTGCGCGAGTGGCTGGCCAAGGACACGCGCCTCTTGTGGTTCAACCGCACGATGGGCCTGATCCTCGTGCTCACGGCCTGGTGGATGGTGGGCGTATGAAGCTCGCCATCAAGGACGAAACGCTGGGCATGTGGCTTGGCATGGTCGGTGTGGCGCTGTTCGCCGTCACGCTGCCGATGACGCGGCTGGCCACGGGCACACAAGACGCGCCGCAGCTGTCGCCGTGGTTCGTCACGGTCGGGCGTGCGGCGCTGGCGGGCGTGCTGTCGGCCATCTTCCTGCTGGTCACGCGCTCGCCGCGCCCGGCGGCGCACCAATGGAAGCCGCTGGGCATGGCGGTGCTGGGCAACGCGATCGGCTTTCCGCTGCTGCTGGCCTTTGCGCTGCGTGTGGTCACAGCCAGCCACGCGGCGGTGGTGACGGCGCTGCTGCCGCTGGTGACGGCCGCGGTCGCGGCCTGGGTGCTGCACCAGCGCGCGCGGCTGGGCTTCTGGCTCTGCGCCGTCGCGGGCAGCCTGCTGGTGGTGGTGTTCTCGGTGCTGCGCGCACAGCAGAGCGGGCACGGCTTCGGTTTCGAATGGGCCGACCTGCTGCTGGTCGGCGCGGTCATCGCGGCCTCGGTCGGCTACATCTACGGCGCGCAGGTCACGCCCGCGCTCGGTGCCGAGCGCGTGATCTGCTGGGTCTGCGTGATGGCGCTGCCCGTGTCGCTGCCCGCCACGATCGCCCTCTGGCCGCAGCAGCCCGTGGCCGCCTCGGCCTGGGTCGGCTTCACCTACGTGGGCATGTTCTCGATGTGGATCGGCTTCTTCGCGTGGTACCGCGGCCTGGCCCTGGGCGGCGCGCTGCGCGTGAGCCAGACGCAGCTGCTGCAGCCGTTTTTGTCGATCCTCGCCTCGATCCCGCTGCTGGGCGAACCGCTCGACCTGGTGACGCTGGGCTTCGCCGCCGCCGTGGTCGCCACGGTGGTGGTGGGCAAGCGGCTGTCGCAACCGGCGACGGCGCCCGCTGTGCCGCGCGGCGCCGAGCCGCAGGCCAGGAGCTGACGACCATGACGCTGTTCAGCCATGTCACCGTCGGCTGCACCGACCTGTCGCGTGCCGCCGTCTTCTACGACGCGGTGCTCGCGCCGCTCGGCCTGATCCGTCGCCCCGTGACGCCCGACGGCGGCCCCGACGCCGCCTGCTGGATCGTGCCGGGCCAGACGCTGCCGCGCTTCTACGTGTACATCCCGCTGGACGGCGAACCCGCCAGCGCCGGCAACGGCAGCATGGTCGCGTTCTGCGCGCCCTCGCCGCAGGCCGTTCACGCCGCCCACGAGGCGGCCCTGCGCCGCGGTGGCCGCGACGAAGGCGCGCCCGGTCCCCGCCCCCGCTACGGGCAGGGCTATTACGGCGCCTACCTGCGCGACCCGGACGGCAACAAAATCCATGTCGTGCACCGTGGCGACATTCCGCCGCCCTGACCCCACACTCAGACTCACCTCACCTCTCATCCGCCAGAAAGAAGAAAGCCTCCCATGAACTGGAAACTCGCCGCCCGCGCCGCCAAGATGAATCCTTCGGTGCTGCGTGAAATCCTCAAGGTCACCGAGCGCCCCGGCATCATCAGCCTGGCCGGCGGCCTGCCCTCGCCAAAGACCTTCCCGATCCAGGAGTTCGCCGACGCCTGCGCCGAAGTGCTGCACAACGACGGCGCGGCCGCGCTGCAGTACGCCGCCAGCGAAGGCTACGCACCGCTGCGCCAGGCCGTGGCCGACATGCTGCCCTGGGACGTCGATGCCTCGCAGGTGCTCATCACCACCGGCTCGCAGCAGGGCCTCGACCTCGTGGCCAAGGTGCTGATCGATCCGGGCAGCAAGGTGCTGGTCGAAACGCCCACCTACCTGGGCGCGCTGCAGGCCTTCGGCCCGATGGAACCGCACCCCGTGGGCGTGGCCAGCGACGACGACGGCGTGATCGTCGACGACCTCGTGAGCAAGGCCGCCGATGCGCGCTTCGTCTACCTGCTGCCCAACTTCCAGAACCCCACCGGCCGCACCATGACCGAGGCGCGCCGCGCCGCCGTGTCGACTGCAGCCGCTGCCGCGAACCTGCCGATCGTCGAAGACAACCCCTACGGCGAGCTCTGGTTCGACGAAGCCCCGCCGCTGCCGCTGGCCGCGCGCAATCCCGAGGGCGTGATCTACCTGGGCTCGTTCTCGAAGGTGCTGGCCCCGGGCCTGCGCCTGGGCTTCCTGGTGGCGCCGAAGGCCATCTTCCCCAAGCTGCTGCAGGCCAAGCAGGCGGTCGACCTGCACACGCCGATCTTCACACAGCGCATGGTCTCGGCCGTGATGCGAGACGGTTTCCTCGACCGCCACGTGCCCACCATCCGCGCGCTGTACAAGCGCCAGCGCGACGCCATGATGGCCGCGCTCACGCGCGAGATGGCCGGCCTGGACGTGAAGTTCAACGCCCCCAAGGGCGGCATGTTCCTGTGGGCGCGCCTGCCCGAGGGCATCGACACCGTGACCCTGCTGCCCAAGGCGGTCGAGCGCAACGTGGCCTTCGTGCCCGGCGCGCCGTTCTACGCGGGCGAGGGCGATCCGCGCACGCTGCGCCTGTCCTTCGTGACAGCCAGCGTCAAAGAGATCGACACCGCCATCGCAGCGCTCGCACTCACGCTGCGCGAAGAGCTGGCGCTGCTCGCCCCCGCCCACGCCTGAACCGGCCCACGACCATGCACATCGCCATCCTCACCTTCGACGGCTTCAACGAGCTCGACTCGCTGGTCGCGCTCGGTGTGCTCAACCGCGTGAAGAAGCCGGGCTGGCGCGTGACGCTGGCCTCGCCCAGCGCCACCGTGACCTCGATGAACGGCGTCACGGTGCATGCAAGTTCGACGCTCGAATCGGCTTGCGAGGCGGGTGCAGTGATCGTCGGCAGCGGCATCCGCACGCGCGAGATCGCCGCCGACGCGGGCTTGATGGGCGTGCTGCGCGGGCTCGACCCGTCGCGCCAGCTCATCGGCGCGCAATGCTCGGGCACGCTGCTGCTCGCCAAGCTCGGCCTGCTGGGCACCGTGCCCGCGTGCACCGACCTCACGACCAAGCCCTGGGTGCAGGAGGCCGGCATCGAGGTGCTCAACCAGCCCTTCTTTGCACAGGGCAACGTGGCCACAGCGGGCGGCTGCTTCTCGGCGCCCTACCTCGCGGCGTGGCTCATCGCGCGCACCGAAGGCCTCGAAACTGCGAAGAGCGCGCTTCACTACGTCGCGCCGGTCGGCGAGAAAGAAGACTACGTGGCGCGCGCGCTGCGCAACATCGAGCCGTACCTGCAGACGCAGCAAGCGGCCACGGCCTGATCCACTGACCCACGGAACACAGACATGATCGGACTCGCAACCCTCTCGCTCTTCCTGCTCGCGGTGCTGGCGCTGTTCCTGTCGCCCGGCCCGAACATGGCCTTCGTGATGTCGCACGGCGTGGCGCACGGCCCGCGCGGCGGCTTCGCGGCGGCGGTCGGCATTTCGGCGGCCGACCTGGTCCATACGCTGTTCGCGGCCACCGGCGTCACCGCATTGGTCGCGGCGTGGCCGCCGGCCTTCGACATGCTGCGCTATGCGGGCGCGCTGTACCTGGTCTGGCTCGCGGTGCAGGCACTGCGCAGCGGCGGCGGCTTCCGCCCCGGCGCGCAGGCGCAGCCGGCCGGCTTCGGCCGCATCGTGCGCATGGCGCTGCTGAACAACCTCGTGAACCCGAAGGCACTGCTGTTCTTCATGGTCTTTTTGCCGCAGTTCGTCGATCCGTCGCACGGCAGCGTGCCGCTGCAACTGGTGCAGCTCGGCGTGGTGCTGTCGCTGGCCGCGCTCGCGTTCAACACGCTGCTGGGCGCCTGCAGCGGGCAGGTCGGCCGCTGGCTGCAGCAACGCCCGGGCGCCGAGAAGTTCCAGCGCGGCCTGCTCGCCGCCGTGATGCTGGGGCTGGCCGTGCGCCTGTTGTTCCTCGACCGACCGACACCGCGCTGAAAGCGAGTCCCCTCATGAACGTCTTGAAGATCGCAGCCTTCTCGGAGGGACAGACAGGCGGCAACCCCGCCGGCGTCGTCATCGGCGATGCGCTGCCGTCCGCCGCGCAGATGCAGGCGGTGGCCGCCGAGGTCGGTTTCTCCGAGACCGCCTTCGCGGCGCCCATCGACGGCGGCTGGCGCGTGCGCTACTTTTCGCCCCAGTCCGAAGTGCCGTTCTGCGGCCACGCGACCATCGCGCTCGGTGCCGCGCTCGCGCTGCGCCACGGCGACGGTGTGTTCGCGCTCACGCTCAACCAGGCCGAGATCACGGTCGAGGGCCGGCGTGAAGGCAACGTGATTGCCGCCGCCTTGCAATCGCCGCCCACGCACAGCGCGCCTGCAGCGCCCGCACTGGTCGCCGAGGCACTGGCCCTCTTCGGCTACGCGCCCAGCGACCTCGACGCACGCATTCCGCCCGCCGTGGCCCACGCCGGCGCGAACCATCTGGTGCTGGCCCTGCACAGCCGCCAGGCACTGTCCGCCATGCGCTACGCGCTGGAAGCCGGCCGCGCGCTGATGCAACGCGCCGAGCTGACGACCATCGTTTGGCTCCACGCAGAAAGCGCCCAGCGCTTTCACACACGCAACCCCTTTGCCTCGGGCGGCGTCTACGAAGACCCGGCCACCGGCGCCGCGACGGCCGCGCTCGCGGGCTACCTGCGCGACCTCGGGTGGCCCCACGGGGGCGCCATCGACGTGGTGCAGGGCGAAGACATGGGCATGCTGTCGCGCCTGCATGCCGACATCTCGCCCGTGGCGGGCAGCTCGGTTCGCGTGTCGGGCACGGCGCGCGTCATGGCGGCCTGAGCCCCCTCGGCCAACACACACAAGGAACCTCACCCATGCTCAACATCTGGGGCCGCATCAGCTCGATCAACGTGCGCAAGGTCGTGTGGTGCGCGCAGGAACTCGGGCTCGACTTCCAGCGCACCGAGGCCGGCGGCAAGTTCGGCGTGGTGCAGACGCCCGAATACCGCGCGCTCAACCCGAACGCCATGGTGCCCACCATCGACGACGGCGAAGGCGCCGAGCGCGTCACGCTGTGGGAGTCGAACGTCATCGTGCGCTACCTCTGCGCCAAGCACGCGCACGGCACGCTCTACCCGAGCGAGCTGCCCGCGCGCTTCGATGCCGAGCGCTGGATGGACTGGCAGCAGACCACGCTCAACCGCGCCAGCCGCGACGCCTTCGTGCAATGGGTGCGCACAGCGCCTTCGGAGCGCCAGCCCGCGCTGATTGCCGCGTCGGTGCGCGACAGCGAGGCGCTGTTCGCCATGCTCGACGCGCACCTCGCGCAGCGCCCCTACATGGCCGGCGATCGCTTCACCATGGCCGACATCCCGATCGGCTGCGAAGCGCACCGCTGGTTCGGCCTGCCCGGCGCCGAGTACCGCCATCCGGTCTGGCCGAACGTCGAGCGTTGGTACTCGGAATTGCTTTCCCGACCGGGCACGCGTGGCGTGCTCGATTTACCTCTCGAATGACCCTGATGAAATCCCGCCCCTTCAAGCAAGTCGACGTCTTCACCGCCACCGCCTACCTCGGCAACCCGCTCGCGGTGGTGCTCGACGGCCAGGACCTGGACGACGACGCCATGCAGCGCTTTGCGCAGTGGACGAACCTGTCCGAGACCACCTTCCTGGTGCCGCCGACCGACGCGACCGCCGACTACCGCGTGCGCATCTTCACGCCCGGCGGCGAACTGCCCTTTGCCGGCCACCCGACCATCGGCAGCTGCCACGCATGGCTGCAGGCCGGCGGCAAGCCCAAGGTGGCGGGCCGCGTGGTGCAGCAGTGCGGCGCTGGGCTGGTGCCGCTGCGGCGCGACGGCGAGCGCCTCGCGCGCCTGGCCTTTGCCGCGCCGCCGCTCAAGCGCAGCGCACCGAGCCCCGCGCTGCTGGCCAAGGTGGCCGGCGCGCTGGGTCTGAAGGCGCAGCAGATCGTCGCGGCGCAGATGCTCCAGAACGGCCCCGCCTGGCTCGGCCTGCTGCTCGAGAACGCCGATGCGGTGCTGCAACTGCGCCCCGACCACCGGCTGCTCAAGGAACTGGGCGTCGAGGTGGGCGTGGCCGGCGTGCCTTCGGCGCACGACTCCTCGCAGCTGATCAGCCGCTCCAACCGTGAAGCGCGCGCCTTCGGCAAGCGGTCGACAACCGTGGTCGCGCCCGACGCCGACGGCGTGACGATCGATCTCGAGGTGCGCGCCTTTGCAGCCGCCGTCGGCGTCGATGAAGACCCGGTCACCGGCAGCTTCAACGCGGGCCTGGCCGAATGGCTCATTGCCGACGGCCACATGCCCGAGCGCTACCTGGCCGCGCAAGGCCAGTGCCTGGGCCGCGCGGGCCGCGTGTACATCGAGCGCGACAGCGACGGCACGATCTGGGTCGGCGGCGATGCCGTGACCTGCGTCGATGGCCACGTCGCGCTCTGAACGAAAGCACACCATGGCCCCTGCCGAAGTCGACCACCTCGTGATCGCCGCCGCTTCGCTGGCGGAGGGCGTGGCATGGTGCGAGGCCACGTTCGGTGTCACGCCCGCGCCGGGCGGCGCGCACCCGCTCATGGGCACGCACAACCGGCTGCTGAACATCGCGAGCGACGCGTTCCCGAGGGCCTATGCCGAGATCATCGCGATCGAGCCCGGCAAGGCGCCGTCGCGGCCGAAGACGCACCGCTGGTTCGACCTCGACGACGCCGCGCTGCAGACTGCGCTCGTGCAGCGCGGCCCGCGGCTGATCCACTTCGTGGCGCGCGTGCCCGACGCGCACGCTGCCACGCAGGCGCTCGCGCGTGAAGAGCATGCGCACATCGACCGCGGCCACCTGCTCGAAGCCTCGCGCGACACGCCGGCCGGCCGGCTCGAATGGCAGATCACGGTGCGCGACGACGGCCAGCGCCTGTTCTACGGCGCGCTGCCCACGCTGATCCAGTGGGGCGCCGTGCATCCGACCGATGCCATGCCCGCCTCGGGCCTCACGCTGCGTTCGCTGCGCGTGGCGCATCCGCGCGCGCCGGCACTGTCGGCCGCGCTCTCGGCCATCGGCATGGGCCGCTTGCCGGTCGATGCCGGCCCACCCAACCTCGTCGCGGTGTTCGACACGCCGCGCGGCCCCGTCACGCTCGAATCCAAAGGACTCTGACATGCTGACCCTCACCGAAATCGCCTGGTTCGCTCTTGCCTCTTTGCTGCTGGCGCTCACGCCGGGGCCGAACATGATCTATTGCGTCTCGCGCACGCTGATCCAGGGCCGCCGCGCGGGGATGATCTCGCTGGGCGGCGTGCTGATGGCCTTCCTGGTACACCTGTTCGCCGCGGCGCTGGGGCTCACGGCGCTGCTGCTGGCGGTGCCGGTCGCGTTCGACGCGATCCGCTTTGCCGGTGCGGCCTACCTGCTGTGGCTCGCGTGGCAGGCGGTCAAGCCCGGCGGCAACGCGCCCTTCGAGGCCCGTTCGCTGCCGGCCGATCCGCCGGCCAAGCTGTTTCGCATGGGCTTTCTCACGAACCTGCTGAACCCGAAGGTGGCGATGTTCTACCTGTCGTTCTTTCCGCAGTTCATCCACCCCGAGCGCGGCTCGGTGCTGCTGCAGAGCCTGCAGCTGGGCCTGGCGCAGATGGCGAGCAGCGCACTGGTCAACACCGTGGTGATCGTCGGCGCCGCAAGCATCACCGCGGTGCTGTCGCAAAGTGCCGGTTGGCTGCGTGCGCAGCGCTACATCATGGGCAGCGTGCTGGCCGCGCTGGCCGTGCGCGTGGCGCTCACCGAACGCAAGTAAGAACGAAAGACGCCTGATGCGATTCACCCGCGAAGAGATCGACGCTGCGTTGCGCACCGTGCATGCCGCCATGCCGCCCACGCCCCAGTACACCTGGCCGCTGCTGTCGCAGCGCCTAGGCACCACCGTGTGGGCCAAGCACGAGAACCACACGCCGGTCGGCGCCTTCAAGATCCGCGGCGGCCTGACTTACTTCGAAACCCTGGCGCGCGAACACCCCGAGGTGCGCCATGTGATCAGCGCCACGCGCGGCAACCACGGCCAGTCGGTCGGCTTCGCGGCGCAGCGCCACGGGCTGGCCGCGACCATCGTGGTGCCGCACGGCAATTCGCGCGAGAAGAACGCCGCGATGCGCGCGCTCGGCGTGACGCTGGTCGAGCATGGCGACGACTTCCAGGCGGCCTCCGAACATGCGGCCGTGCTGGCCGAGCGCGACGCACTGCACCGCGTGCCCTCGTTCCATCGCGAGCTGGTGCGGGGTGTGTCGACCGCGTATGTCGAGTTCTTCAGTGCTTTGAAAGATTCACCGCCCGACGTGCTGTTCGTGCCCATCGGCCTGGGCTCCGGCTTTGCCGGCGCGGCGGCGGCGCGCGCGCATTGCGGCGTGTCGACGAAGCTCATCGGCGTGGTGTCGGCGCATGCCACCGCCTACCGCGATTCGTTCCGTGCGCGCCAGCCGATCGAATCGCCCGTCACTACATTGCTGGCCGACGGCATGGCCTGTCGCACGCCGGTGCCTGCCTCGCTGGACGTGATCCTGCAGGAAGCCGACGACGTGATCACCGTCACCGACGACGAAGTGGCGGAAGCGATGCGCGTTCTTTTCAGCGACACGCACAACGTGGCGGAAGGGGCGGGTGCGGCGGCGTTGGCGGGGGCGCTTCAGCAGCAGGAACGCTGGCGCGGCAAGACGGTGGGCATTGCGCTGAGCGGCGGCAATGTCGACGCCGACATGTTCGCCGGCGTGTTGGGGCGCAGCGCTTCCTGAGCGAGTTGCTGCTGTTCAGGGCGCGTGCACAGGCCACCGGGTACTTCCCTCCGCGAATGTCCCCCGGGCTTCGCCCTCCTCCTTGATTTCGCTGCGGGAAGCACCCAGTGTCCTGAGCCCGCTGGGCGCCGTCGTGGTACTCGCCGATCAACGACCGCACTGAACACGCTCACGTCGATGCGGTGCCTTGCGCAGCGAAATCAAGGAGGAGGGGCGCAGCCCCGGGGGACATTCGCGGAGCAAGGTACCGCGTCGGCGGGAGCGTCGCCCTGAACCACACCCTCAGGGCAGCGGCCCGGTATTCGCAGTGCTCAATGGCAGCCGCGACACCTCGGCCAGCAGCAAGGCCAACTGCTGCGCAGCCGCATCGATCACCGCCTGGCCCTTCGCCGCTGTGGCCGCCGCCGCATTGCCTGCCGCACCGTGCGCGTTGTAGTCCTCCATGGCCCAGCCGAGCTTGGCGCTCTTGCCGTTGCCGAGGATCGCGTAGTCCGCCGCGCGCTGTTGCGAGGTGGAACTGAAATCTTTTGCCTCGCCCATGCGCACGAACTCGGGCGTCAGCGCCAGCATCATCGAAGTCTCGACCTCGCCCGCATGCACGCCGAAGCGGTGCTCCTGGGCGCTGAACTGCGCGTTCGCATCGCCCAGCGGCAGGTTGAACCAGCTCACGCTGTAGACGATGAGGCCGTGCGCGGCGCGCAGTTCGCGCGCCACGATGTCCATTGCGCCCACATGGCCGCCGTGGGCGTTGAACAGCACCAGCTTCTTCACGCCGGCGCGCGCCACGCCCGCGCCGATGTCGTTCCACATCCGGATCAATGTCTCGGCCGAGAAGGTGAGCGTGCCCGCGAAACGCGCGTGCTCGGGGCTCAGGCCGATCTGCTGGGTCGGCAGGAACAGCGCCGGCAGTTCCGGCGGCAGCAGCGGCAGCGCGGCGGCCACGATGCCGTCGGCCAGCACGGTGTCCACGCCCAGCGGCAGGTGCGGGCCGTGCTGCTCGGTCGCGCCCAGCGGCAGCACCGCCACCGTGGTCGCCGCGTCGAGCGCGGCGAAGTCGCGCGTCGTCAATTGAGACCAGAAGCGGGGCAAACGGGGCGAAGAGACCGGAAGTGCGTTCATGTCGCGATCTTAGGGCGAGGGCCAGGGGCGCGTTGTGGGTAGCACTTGCATACAACTTGCCAACATCCGACGAATTGATCGCGAATCTGTTCACGATTAGTTCTCATCTTTGCCCATGTTTGGCCCTATTGTTTACAAATTGGCCTAGAGTCCCTTTTCACGAACTTTCCGCTACGGCTTGTCACGGCCCAGGAGAGTTCAAGCAAAAGGGAGTTGCGTGTCCATCCATCCACAAAAAAATGGAGGCACCGTCGTTGCCGGGCGCAAAGTCGCGCCCTTCAAGGCATTGCCTCACCATCTCGCACGTGCCGTGCGGGGTTTGCCGCCGATCGTGTGCGTGCTGATCTTCGGAAGCAGCACCGCGTACGCGGATTCCACTGTCACGCCCCCGCCTGTCGCCGCCCTTGGCGGCGCGGTGGCTTATGACGCGTCGCAGCACGACGCCCTGATCGTCGCGCGCCGCGCCGGTCGCATCACGCCGGCCCACGCCCTGCAACAGCTGCGCCAATGGCTGGCCGCCCCGCTGGCCGACGATCAACGTCGCCGCGTGGCGTCCGACGCCATCGCCATCGCGGTGGCCGAGGGCCAGTTCGCCGACGCAGTGGCCATGGCCCGCCAGGTGCCGCCCACTGAGCTGAGCGACTACGCGCTCGGCCCGCTGGCCGGCGCCGCGCGGCGCACGGGCGACGTTGCGCTGCAAGGCGACACGGTCAAGGTCTGGCGCGCGCGCCAGCCGACCGCCCGCGAGCCGCGCATCCACGAAGCCTTCTGGCGACTGGCCAGCGGCGACAAGGCGGGCGCGCAAACCATCTACCGTGCGCTGTCCCAGACCGCGCCCACAGCGGTCGCCGACCGCGTCGCGCTGCTCGACCTGCGCGCCGCGCTGGCGCGTGCCCAAGGCCAGCCCTTCCAGGCGCTGTCGGCCTACGGCGAGATCACCGCGCTGCAGCCCGACCGACGCGATGCACAGCGCGACGCCGACTTTCTGCTCGCCGAGTACGGCGGCGCCACCGCTGCCTTCGAAGACGCACAAGCCGCCGACCGCAAGCAGCCCGGCAGCATCGCGCCGCTGACACTCGCCCTGCTCGAACAGCAGGCGCTGGCGCAGCAACTGCGCTGGGCCGTGAAGGCGCGCGACCAGCGCCTGGGCGCGGCACGCGTCACCGACCTCGACAAGGTGCTGGCCGCCCAGAGCGCCGCGCTGACCCGGGTCGACGCCGCGCTCGCGCAGCCCGCCACACCAGACGCCGACACCTGGCGCACGCTGCGCACGCGGCTGCAGTCCGACCGCATGATGGCACTGCTGGAGCGTGGCCGTCCCGCCGACACGATCGCGCTGTACGACAGCCTGCGTGCCGACGGCACCCTGCTGCCGCCCTACGCACTGGGCACCGCCGCCCGCGCGCTGGCGCAGGAGCGCCGCTCGGCCGACGCCGTGCCGCTGTTCGAAAAGGCAGTCGTTGATCTGCCGATGCCCG
This sequence comes from Variovorax sp. 54, assembly GCF_002754375.1. Classification (NCBI taxonomy): domain Bacteria; kingdom Pseudomonadati; phylum Pseudomonadota; class Betaproteobacteria; order Burkholderiales; family Comamonadaceae; genus Variovorax; species Variovorax sp. 54. Next base: position 3,951,147 of record NZ_PEFF01000001.1, on the reverse strand, counting down.
ACCCCCTGCATTTCGGCCTGGTCTATGCGTACCTGGATACGGGTCGCTTCGACGACGCCGAAGCACTGCTCAAACGCATCGAAGACGCCACGCCCGTGCTGATGCGGCTGGCACCCGAAGCCGGTCGTCCCAACGACCAGTTCTCCGAAGTGAGCGGCCTGAGCGCATTGCTGCAGCTCTACGGCGACCGGCCCAAGGTGGCGCAACCGCGCTTCGACACGCTCACCTACGAAGCCCCACTCAACGCGAGCTACGCCTACGGCGCCGCGCTCACCGAGCGGCTGCGCGAGCACCCCGAAGCGGCCGTGGCGCGCTTCGAGGCGCTGAGCGCCGACCACCCCGACGACCTGAGCGTGCGCACCGGCCATGTCGAAGCGCTGCTCGACGCCGACGAATTCCGCGCCGCGTGGCTGCGCGCCGAAGCCGTCGAGGCCGACGCGCCCGACGCCGCCGAAGTGCGCGAGATGGCACGCAAGCGGCGCTCGCTGGTCGGCCCGCAACTCGAGATCGACGCCGAAGGTTCGCGCGGCGGCGGCACGCTCGCCAGCCGCGAATGGCGCGTCGACAGCCGGCTCAGCTCCGGCCTCATCGACGACGCGTGGCGCGTGTTCTACGCGCAGACGCTGGGCCGCGGCTACACCTCCGAAGGCAACGCCAAGTGGGCCCGCAGCGGCCTCGGCGCCAGCTGGCAGCAGGGCCGCTGGCTGGCCGAAGGCGTGCTGCAGCATTCGAACAGCGGCCGCTACCGCAACAGCGTGGCTGGCCGCGTGGACTACCGCGCCGGCGATGCCTGGCAGCTGTCGGCCACCTACGACGGCGACAGCAAGGAGCTGCCGTGGAAAGCCCGCGCCGTGCCCTTCGGCGCGCAGGCCATCGGCGCGCGCGAGTTCGGCGCCAGCGTGGCCCACATCGTCAACGAGTCGCGCCGCTTCGACCTGCAATGGCGCCGGCTCGACTTCAGCGACGGCAACCTGCGCGACGGCCTCGACCTCGGCTGGCGCGAACGCTGGGTCAGCACGCCGCGTTTCCAGCTCGAGACACGGCTGGGCGTCGATGCCAGCCGCAGCCGCCTGCAGGACGTGCGCTACTTCAGCCCCTCGCGCGACGCCAGCGCGCAGCTGTCGGTGCGCGGCCAGTGGCTCACCTGGAAAAGCGACGACCGCCAGTTCTTCCAGGTGCTGGAACTCGGCGGCGGCAGCTACCACCAGGCAGGCTTCGGCAGCGGCCCGCTGTGGAACCTGCGCTACGAGCACCGCTGGGCCCTCGGCCAGAAGCTCACGCTGCGCTATGGCCTGACCTACGGCAGCCACCCTTACGACGGCGTGCGCGAAAAACAGCGTGGCGTGTTCCTGAACCTTTCGATGCCCCTGCAGTGATGTCCGTGATGCAAGCCCCCACCTTCTTCCGCCGGCTGCGCGCAGCCCTGCTCGGGCTGCTGCTGGCGGCCTCGCTGCCTGTGCTCGCAGCCCCGGTGCTGCCCGCCGACCCCGACAACGGTGTCGACTTCCGCGTGATCTCGTTCCATGACGTGCGCCCCAACGTGCGCGCCAGCTTCGAGACCTCGCCCGACGAAACCGCCATCGACGAGCGCACGCTCGCCGAAGTGTTCGCCTGGCTGCAGCACAGCGGCTACCACCCGGTCAGCCTGCAGCAGATCCTCGATGCGCGCAAAGGCGGCAAGCCGCTGCCGGCGCAGCCCGTGCTGCTGACCTTCGACGACGGCTACCGCAGCGCCTACACCCACGTGTTCCCGCTGCTCAAGCGCTTCAACTACCCGGCGCTGTTCGCGCTGGTGACGAGCTGGCTCGAAGTGCCCGAAGGCCAGCCCGTGCACTGGGGCGACAAGCCCGCGCCGCGCGAGAACTTCCTGCTGTGGCGCGAAGCCGCCGAGATGGCGCGCTCGCCGCTGGTCGAGTTCGCGAGCCACACCGACGCGATGCACACCGGCATCCAGGCCAACCCGCAAGGCAACATGCTGCCCGCCGCGGCCACGCACCGCTACGACCCGGCCACCGGCCGCTACGAAGACGACGCCGCCTACCTGCGCCGCATCGAGGCCGACCTGCGCCGCAGCCGCGAACTCATCGAGCAACGCACCGGCGCCAAGGTGCGCGCCACCGTGTGGCCCTACGGCGCCTACAACACGCCCGCGCTGGAAGCCTCGGCGCGCGTGGGCATGCCGATCACCTTCACGCTCGACGACGGCGCGAACACGAAGGAGATTCCGCTCAGCCGCATCCGCCGCGCCCTGGCCGCCTACGACAACGAAGCGCCCGACTACGTGCAGATGCTGCGCAGCCCGGTGGGCGGCGAGGTGCGGCCGATCAACCGCGTGATGCACGTCGACCTCGACTACGTGTACGACCCCGACCCGGCCCAGCAGGAGCGCAACCTCTCGGCGCTGATCGAGCGTGTCGCCGCCGTGCGCCCGCGCTCGGTGTTCCTGCAGGCCTACGCCGACCCCGACGGCGACGGCGTGGCCGACGCGCTGTACTTTCCCAACCGCCACCTGCCGATGCGCGCCGACCTGTTCGCCCGCGCCGCCTGGCAGCTGCGCAGCCGCACCGGCGTGAAGGTCTACGCGTGGATGCCCGTCACCGCCTACCGGCTGCCGGCGTCGAACCCGCTCGCCACGCACACGGTGCGCACGCTGAAGGGCGACACGCCGGCCGACCGCTACCACCGGCTCTCGCCCTTCGACCCCGCCGTGCGCACGCTGGTCGGCGACCTGTACGAAGACCTGGGCCGCCACACCTTCTTCGAGGGCCTGCTGTTCCACGACGACGCCATGCTCTCGGACGACGAGGACGCCAGCCCCGCCGCGCTCGACACCTACCGCCGCTGGGGCCTGCCGGCCGACGTGGCCGCGCTGCGCGCCGACCCCGCGCTCATGGCGCGCTGGACCACCGCCAAGACCCGCCACCTGATCGAGTTCACGCAGGAGCTGGCAGCGCGCGTCGGCACCTGGCGCCCGGGCCTGGAGACGGCGCGCAACCTCTACGCGCGGCCGGTGCTCGAACCTGCTGCCGAACAGTGGTTCGCGCAGAACTACGAGGCCTCGCTCGCCGCCTACGACTACGTCGGCCTCATGGCCATGCCGCGCATGGAGCAGGAAGCCCGCACCGCCGCTGACAGCGACGCCTGGCTCGGCCGCCTCGCCCAGCGCGCGGCCGCTACGCCGCGCGGCCTCGACGGCACCGTGTTCGAGCTGCAAGCGCGCGACTGGCGCACCGGCAAGCCCGTGCCCGACGCCGAACTCACGCGCCAGTGGACGCTGCTACAGCGCGCCGGCGTGCGCCACCTGGGCTACTACCCCGACGACTTTCTGAACAACCAGCCCTCGCTGGAGACCGTGCGCCGCGCGATCTCGGTGCGCTCGCTGCTGTCGCGCGCACCCCGGCGCAACCACGACGCCGCCACGCTGCCGCCTGAAGGAGGGAAGCCCCGATGAACACGCTCCAGATGCTGGTGGACCTGATTCCGCCGGTGCTCTTCGGCTTCGTCTTCTACTACCCGTTCTTCATGGCGTGGGTGTGGATCGCGGGCGGCCTCTCGCACGCGTGGTCGTTCGAACGCAAGCGCGATGTCGAGGTCGACCCGCTGCCGCTGCTGCCCTCGCAGCCGCTCGTGACCGTGGTCGTGCCCTGCTTCAACGAAGCGCCGCACCTGCGCGAAGTGATCGAGCAGCTCATGCGCACGCACTACCCGAACTACGAGGTGATCGCCGTCAACGACGGCAGCACCGACGGCACCGGCGAGCTGCTCGACCAGATGACGCTCGAGTTCAGCCGCCTGCGCGTGGTCCACAACGCCAGCAACCAGGGCAAGGCCGTGGGCCTGAACACCGCCTGCCAGCTGGCGCGCGGCGAGTACATCCTGGGCATCGACGGCGACGCGCTGGTCGACCCGAACGCCATCGCGTGGATGCTCAAGCGCATGCTGGCCTCGGAGCGCATCGGCGCGGTCACCGGCAACCCGCGCATCCGCACGCGCACCACACTGCTGGGGCGCATGCAGGTGGGCGAGTTCTCGTCGATCATCGGCCTCATCAAGCGCTCGCAGCAGCTCATCGGCACGCTGTTCACGGTGTCGGGCGTGCTCGCCATGTTCCGCCGCCGCGCCGTGCTCGAGGTGGGCTTCTGGAGCCCCGACGTGCTCACCGAGGACATCGACATGAGCTGGAAGCTCCAGCTCGCCGGCTGGCGCCTGCGCTTCGAACCGCGCGCGCTGTGCTGGATCCTCATGCCCGAGACGCTGCGCGGCCTGTGGAAGCAGCGCCTGCGCTGGGCCATCGGCGGCATCCAGACCATGCTGCGCATCACGCCGTCCATCCTGCGCCTGCGCAGCTGGCGCCTGTGGCTCATCTACAGCGAGTACATGGTGAGCGTGGTGTGGGCCTATGCGATGGCGCTGGTGCTGGTGATCAGCTTCATCCGTCCCTTCCTGCCGCATGAGTCGGCCTGGCATTCCGCGCTGCTGCCGCACTGGCAGGGCACGCTGCTGGCCATGACCTGCATCCTGCAGATGCTGCTGAGCCTGTGGATCGACCGTCGCTACGACCGCGACCTCATGCGCTATTTCGCTGGAACGATCTGGTACCCGATCGCGTTCTGGACGATCACGATGGCCACCACGGTGGTCGCCCTTCCCAAAGCCCTGATACGCCGTCGCGGCAAGCGCGCGGTGTGGACGAGCCCTGACCGAGGAGTTTCTTCCGATGCATCCTGAACACCCGATTTCTTCGCCGACGGTCCACGAAGCCCCGCCGCCCCGCACCCGCTCGTGGGGCCAACCCGCGATGGACGAACCCATCATCGACGCCGCGCGCATCCCGCTGCACGCCTTCGGCAACGGCCGCTCGCCGGCACGCACCCTGGCCATGTTCCTGTGGCTGCGCGCGTTGCGCCCGGCGATCACCGTCGCGATCTGGTTCTGCGCCCTCTGGTACGCATGGCCCTACGTGATGGGTGCGCGTTCCCAGCCCGAAGTGCTGCAGCTGCTGGGCCTGTACGCCATCGTCATCGGCGTGATCCTCGCCTCGATGCTGGTCATGGGCCCGCTGCGCCGCCGCCAGCACCGGCGCGAAACGCCGCCGGAAAAAGAGCAGTCGTCGCTGTTCGCGCTGGCGTCGTACATCGAGGTCGCGCCCGCGCGCCTGTCGACCTGGCAGCGCACGCGCCAGCTGCTGGCGCACCACGACACCCACGGCCAGCTGCGCGACGCCACCGACACCGCGCCGGCCGCGCTGGAAGAAGCGGTGCCGTCGAAGCGCAAGGCCTGAGGCAGGGCCAGACCCCGCGGCCTTTCGGCCGCATCGCTGCAGGAATTTCGGGGCGGTGATTCAATCGCGGCGGCGACGACAGCGCCGCGATCGAATCACCTTCTTCCCTCAAGGAACCCCGACATGGACCTCCAGCTCCAGGACCAGCACGTTCTCATCACCGGCGGCAGCAAGGGCATCGGCCTGGCCTGCGCGCTGGGCTTCCTGCGCGAAGGCGCACGCGTGAGCCTCGTCTCGCGCGACCTGCAGAACCTGCAGCAGGGCCAGCAGTCGCTGATCGCCGCATTCCCGCAAGCCGAAGGCCGCGTCTCCCTGCACGCCACCGACCTGAAAGATCCCGCCGGCGCAGTCGCCGCACTCGACGCCGCCGAACACGCCTTCGGCCCCGTCGACGTGCTCGTCAACTCCGCAGGCGCCGCGCGCCGCACCCCACCCGACGAACTCACGCCCGCCGCGTGGCACGACGCGATGGACGCCAAGTACTTCACCTACATCCACATGATCGATCCGGTCGTGAAGCGCATGGGCACGCGCGGCCGCGGCGCGATCGTCAACGTCATCGGCCAGGGCGGCAAGGTCGCGAGCCCCGTGCACATGGCCGGCGGTGCGGCCAATGCCGCGCTGATGCTTGTGAGTGCGGGCATGGCCGCGGCCTATGCGGCCAAGGGCGTGCGTGTGAACGCCGTGAACCCCGGCCTCACGCTGACTGCGCGGCTGCAGGAAGGCATGAAGGCCGATGCGAAGCTGGCAGGGATCGGCACGGATGAGGCGCTGGAGCGCGCGACTGCGCGCCTGCCGCTGGGGCGCATTGCGACGCCGGAGGAAGTGGCCAATACGGTGCTGTTCCTGGCGTCGGCGAAGGCGAGTTATGTGACGGGGGCGATCGTGGCGATGGATGGGGCGGTGACGCCGATGATTTGATGACGGACATCGCGGGTTCGAAGGCCGCTGCCCTCACCCCAACCCTCTCCCAGAGGGAGAGGGAGTAAATCCAGCCGGGGAGCGAACGCAGTGATGCGATCTCCCAGGCCGAGCGCAGCGATGGCCCGAGTGCGCCCCCTCCCCTCTGGCCGCGCCGAGGAGCGGAGCGTTTCGCGGATCAGGGCTCGCCCTTGTTTGAGCGAAGCGAGTTTGGGCGAGACCCCGCGAAACGCGAGCACCGCAGGTTGCCCGCAGCGAAGCGGAGGGACGCGGACAGTGGGGTCGCCTTTCTTTTGCCTACGTTTCTTTGGCGAAGCAAAGAAAAGTAGGTCGCCTGCCGGGGCGAGTCCCGGCCAGCCACCTCAAAAACTCACCCCAAAGCCAACAACCCCTCGAACTTCAACGCCAAAAAATCAACAAAGCCACGAACCCGAGCCGGCACAAACCGCCCACTGGGCAACAGCGCATGCAACGGATAAGGCTCCGTCTCCCAATCCGCCAGCAGCCGCACCAACCGCCCTGAGCGAATGTCTTCCCGCACATCCAACGCAGACTTCAGCGAAATCCCATACCCCGCCACAGTCCACTCCCGCGCCAGCGAAGCATCGTCCACACTGCGATTCCCATTCACCCGCACCTCCGTCCACTGCCCCAACTGCGCAAACCGCCACACCCGGTGCCGTCGCCCACTCCGGTTGAACGTCAGGCAGTTGTGCTGCAGCAGATCCTGCGGAACCCGAGGCAAAGGATGCCGACGCAGATAGTCCGGTGAAGCCGTGAGCACAGGGTTCGTCATCGCAAACGCCCGCGCCACCAACCGCGAATCCGCCAGCGCCCCGTAGCGCAACGCCACATCCACCTCATCGCGCATCACGTCCAGGGGCCGATCCCCGACAGACAGCGACAACTGCACCCCCGGATGCAGCGCCAGAAACTCGTCGAACCATGGCAGCAAGGTGCTGCGCGTCAGGTCCGACGGCGAGGCCACCCGCAAGGTCCCCACCAGCTCCCCCCGGTCCGCAGTGACCAGCGACTCCCCTTCGTCCAGCAGTTCAAAAGCACGCACCGCATAGTCGAGCAGCGTCTGCCCCTGCGGCGTCAGGCGCATCGCCCGGGTCGACCGCTCGAACAGCCGCGCCCCCAACTGCGTCTCCAGCCGCTTCAACGTCGCACTGGCCGCGGCGGGCGTGATCCCCAGCGCATGCCCCGCAGCCGTCAATGTGCCGCCACGCGCCGTCTGCACGAGCACCTGCAGGTCCGATATATTTTCAATCTTCATTTGAAAGTGTTGGTGATTCATCCCACCTTATCAAACAGACGTTGTCATCCTACAGTTCAGCCATCGTTTCAGAAAGAAGAAGGTCCTTTGCCATGAAAGCCGTCGGCTACTACCAGCCCCTCCCCATCGACAACCCCGAATCGCTGCAGGACATCGAACTCCCCGCCCCGGTGCCCGGCGCCCGCGACCTGCTGGTGCGCGTGAAAGCCGTGTCGGTCAACCCGGTCGACACCAAGGTCCGCAAGAACGCCGCCCCCGAAGCCGGCCAGGCCAAGGTGCTGGGCTGGGACGCGGTCGGCACCGTCGAGGCCATCGGCAGCGGCGTGCAGCACTTCAAGGTCGGCGACCGCGTGTACTACGCCGGCTCGATCATTCGCCCCGGCGCCAATTCGGAGCTGCACGCGGTCGACGAGCGCATCGCCGCCCTCGCGCCGAAGAGTCTCGACGACGCACAAGCCGCCGCCCTGCCGCTGACCACCATCACCGCCTACGAACTGCTGTTCGACCGCCTGCAGGTGCCCAAGGGCGGCGGCGAAGGCCAGACGCTCTTGATCACCGGCGGCGCGGGCGGCGTGGGCTCCATCCTCATCCAGCTCGCGCGCCAGCTCACCAAGCTGCGCGTCGTCGCCACCGCCTCGCGCGCCGAAACGCGCGAATGGTGCCTGGCACTGGGCGCACACGTCGTCATCGACCACTCGAAGCCGCTCGCCGCTGAACTCAAGGCCGCCGGCATCGACGAAGTCGACATGGTCGCCAGCCTCACGCAGACCGAGCAGCACTACGCGCAGATCATCGAAAGCCTCAAGCCCCAGGGCCAGCTCGCGGTGATCGACGACATGAAGGTGCTCGACGCGATGCCGCTGAAGACCAAGTGCATCTCGCTGCACTGGGAAATGATGTTCACGCGCTCGCGCTTCACCACGTCCGACATCGCCGAGCAAGGCAAGCTGCTCGCCGAAGTGGCCGCGCTGGTCGACGCGGGCCGCATCCGCACCACGGCGAATGCGAGCTTCGGCACCATCAACGCCGCGAACCTGAAGAAGGCGCATGCGCTCATCGAGAGCGGCAAGGCGCAGGGCAAGGTGGTGCTGGCCGGGTTCTGATCTGCGCACAATCGGTCGCATGACCGAAGAAAGCACACACCCGCCCCTCATCATCGAATTCGACACGCCGCGCCTGCGGCTGCGCCAATGGCGCGAGAGCGATCTCGCGCCATTTTTCGCGCTGGCCTGCGACCCGCAGGTGATGGAGTTCCTGCTGCCCTTGCCCACGCGCGCCGACAGCGATGCATCGGCAGACCGTGCCCGAGCGCTCATCGCGAAGAACGGCTGGGGCTTCTGGGCCGTCGAGCGCAAGGACACGGGCGAGTTCATCGGCTTCACCGGCCTGAACGTGCCGATGGCTTCACTGCCTTTCTCGCCCTGCGTCGAGATCGGCTGGCGCCTTGCGCGCGCCAGCTGGGGCCAGGGCTTCGCGACCGAGGCGGCGCGCGGCGCGCTGCAGGTCGGATTCGAACCACTCGCACTCGGCGAGATCGTGGCGTTCACCGCCGAGCGCAATGTGCGCTCGGCTGCGGTGATGGAACGCCTGGGCATGCACGAGGACGTGGCCGGCGCCTTCGAGCACCCGGCGGTGCCCGAAGGCCATGCGCTGCGCCGGCACCGGCTGTTCCGCATCGGCCGCGCGGCATGGCAGGCCACGCGCAGCGCTTCAGAATGAATGCAGCAGCAGCGCGGCGCCCGACACGATCGCAAAGACCTGCACGAAGATCCGCAGCACGCGGCCGTTGATGCGGCGATGCACCACACGGCTGAGCACCGCGCCGACGACGAGCGCGGGCAGCAGCAAGGCCGCAGCGTAGAGCTGTGAACCATCGATGCGCCCCGCCACCATCAGCGTGGCCAACGACACCAGCTCGCCCACCAGGAAGCACAGCGCAATCGTCGAACGCATGGTGGGCGCCGGCTGGTGCTGGTAGACCAGCGCCAGCGGCGGCCCGCCGATGCCGGTCGCGGTTTCGGTGACGCCGGTGACGAGCCCCGCCGCCACGAAGGCGGTGCGGCCCGGCGAGAAGGCCGGCATCATCAAGGTGACGAGCGCCGCCGCGATGGTCGATGCGCCGACGAACAGCGACAGATGGCTCGCACTCAGCGCCGCCAGTACCCACAGGCCGCCGACGGTGCCGAGCAGGCGCCCGCCGGTGATCCAACTGGCGCCGGTGCGGTCGATGGCGCCGCGCTCGCGCCACATCACGTAGAAGTTCAGCGGCAGCATCAGCACCAGCACGCACACGGGCAGCAGGTCGGGACGCACGATGCCGATCACCGGCGCCGCGATGAGCGCAAAGCCCACGCCGGTCGCGCCCTGCACGAAGGCGGCGATCAGCACGGCGATGGAGACGAGAAAGAGGTGCTGCGCGCTCACTGCGAATGCCGCTCCGTGGCCAGGCGGCGGTGCGTGGCCGCCGGGGGATGCAGCCGCACGATGGGCGCGCGGTCCATCGCCGCATGGGCGACATGTGCGAGCTGCCGCTGCAGCGCGCGTGCATCCCAGTCGGGCGGCCAGCCTTCCCACAGGCGCAGGCGTCCGTCGACGAACACGGCGACGATCTGGTCGCGGTTGCCCAGGCGCACGAGGTCCCACGTGAGATCGACCGAGGTGCACATCTCGGGCGTGTCGACATCGACGATGAGGAAGTCGGCCGCCTTGCCCACGGCGATCTCGCCCGTGAGGTGGCCCAGGCCCACGGCGCGCGCGCCTTCGTGCGTCGCGTGGTCGAACCACGTCCAGCCGCCGCCGCTCGACGCATCGCCGATGGCCATGCCGAAGGCGAGTTTCTGCGCGGCCTCGGCCGCGTCCATGAGGCGGAAGGCGTCGCTGCGCGTGGCGTCGGTGCCCAGGCCGAAGCGGATGCCCAGTGCGGCCATCAGGTTCGCGGGCGCCACGGCGTTGCCCTTCCACTGGCTGGCGACGGGGTTGTAGCTCACGGCGGTGTCGGTGTCGCGCAGCACCATGAGCTCCGACGGCGTGACCAGCGTGCCGTGCGCAATGAGCACCTGCGGGCCGAGCGCGCCCAGGTGCGCCAGCAGCTCCAGCGGCCGCTTGCCGCGCTGCACGACCGAGCGCTCGACCGAGGCGAGGTGCTCGTTGACGTGCGTCTGGAACACGGTGCGCGCCTCGGCGCACAGGGCCGACACGGCAACCAGCATCTCGTCGGACGCGGCCTCGGGCACCGAGATGGCAAGCGAGGGATGCACCAGCTCTGCACCCGACCACTGCTGCAGGAACTGCGCGGCGTGCGACTGGATGGCTTGGCGGTCGGCGGCGGTGCTGTCGTTGCCGCCGTCGTTGCAGATCAGGCCCAGCACGCAGCGCAGCCCGGCCTCTTTCACGGCGGCGGCCACGGCGCCGATGTCGCCCGGTGCGCGCGTGCCCGCGTCGCACACGGTGGTGAAGCCGCCGCGCAGCGATTCGAGCGCCGCGAGCTTGGAGGCCATGTAGACGAACTCGTCGTCCAGGCTCGACTCGAGCGGCACCCACACGCGCCGGAAGATTTCCGACGGTTCGCCATAGGCCAGCGACTTGCCGAAGGACTGCGTGAGGTGGTGGTGCGCATCGATCATGCCGGGCATCAGCAGCTTGCCGGGCAGATGCCGCGGCGTGAGATGCGGGTGGCGGACGATGAGCGCTTCGGCGGGGCCGACGTCGCGAAAGCGCCCGCCTTCGATCCGCACGGCATGGCCGGTGGCGGGGCCGTCGCGCAGCATCAGGTGGTCGGGAACGAGCAGCAGCTCGTCGGCCGCGAAAAGCGCGGCATCGAGTTCAGGAGACATGGTGAAAGGAGAGAACGGGAAAAGAAAGGGAGAGGCGCGCGGCGCTCATTGCGGCGCAGGTGCAATGGCCGGGCTGTCGGCCTGCACGCGGTTGAACACCAGGTTGAGCACCACCGCCGTGAGCGAGCCCATGGCCAGGCCGTTGCCCAGCACCAGCTGCAGCGTGTCGGGGAAACGGCTGTACAGGCCGGGCACGACGATGGGCAGCAGGCCCATGGTCAGCGCGCCGGCCAGCACGAACATGTTGCCGCGCTCGTGCAGGTCGACCTTGCGCAGCATGTCGATGCCCATGGTGCCGATGATCGCGAACACCACCATCGCGGTGCCGCCGACCACGGCCGAAGGAATGGCGCTGGCCAGCCGGCCCAGCGGCGCCGACAGCGCGATGAGGACCAGGATCACGCCGGCCGCGGCCGTCACGTAGCGCGAGCGCACGTTGGTGGCGCGCACGATGCCGATGTTCTCGCCGCTGGTGATGATCATCGAGGTGCCGAAGAAGCCCCCCGCCAGCGACACCAGCGCGTCGCCGCGGATGGTGCGCGGCACCACGTCGCGCGGATCGATCTTGCGGCCCACCACCTCGGCCACCGCCACGGTCTGCCCCGTTGCCTCGACCATCGAGATGATGCTGAAGATCAGGAGCGGCACGGCCGCCACCAGGTCGAAGCGCGGCATGCCGAAAGGCAGCAGCGTCGGGGCGCTCCAGAAGGGGCCGGCGGCCACGCTGCTGAAGTCCATCAGCCCGCACGCCGCCGCCAGCACCGTGCCGGCCAGCAGGCCCAGCAGCACCGCGAGCTGGCCCAGCGTGCCCTTGAACACGCGCGCAAACAGCACGGTGAAGCCGATGGTCGCCAGAGCCAGCCCGATGTTCACCGGGTCGGCAAAGGTGGACGTGCCGGCCTTGCCCGCGATGATGCCGCCGTACACCTTCACGAGGTTGATCGACACCAGCAGCAGCAAGGTGCCGATGACGATTTTCGGAAAGAAGCGCAGGCAGCGCGCGAACACCGGCAGCACCAGGAAGTAGAACAGCGCCGTGAGGATCACCGCGCCCGAGGCGGTCTGCAGGTCGCGCTGCTGGGCGATGGTCACGAACATCACGATGGGCGCACCGCCCGGCACCATCACGAACGGCAGGCGCGCGCCGAACTTCCATGGCCCGAACGACTGCAGCAAGGTGCCCACGCCGCACAGCAGAAAGGTGGCGCTGATCAGGTTGACCGTGAGCGCGGACTCCAGCCCCAGCGCCTTGGCCACGAGGAACACGGACGTGATGGGCACGGCGGCCATCACCAGCACATGCTGCAGGCCGAACAGGAGCAGTTGCGACAGGGGCAGCACCGCGTCGACCGGAGCGATGGCAGGAGACGCGCCGCCAGGCACGACAGGGGGCACAGCAGAGGCATCGGGAACACGGGACATCATGGAATCCTTGAACCGGGACCGCACCCAAATCGATTTGGGCGCACTGGCAAAAAAAGCCGCCGAAGCGGGTGAAGTACATTCCGTGGCGGCGAGCCCCAAAACGATTTGGGAATTGAATCACCGCTTTTCGAAAAGGTCAACGGGATGAGCACCAATCCATCGCCGCGGGCAAACATCAAGGACGTGGCGCGCGAAGCGGGCGTGTCGCCGACCACCGTCTCGCACGCGCTCAACGCCCGGGGCCAGGTCGATGCGGAAACGCGCGCGCGCGTCGAACAGGCGGCGCTGAAGCTGGGCTACCGGCCCAACCGCAATGCGCAGCGGCTGCGCACGGGCGAGGCGCACATGATCGTGCTGCTGTCGTCGATGCCGTTCGCGGTGGCCGGCGGCCCGTCGCGGCTCGGCTTCCTGATGGAAGTGGCGGCCGTGGCGGCGGCGGCGGCGCTCGACCGCCGGCTGGCCTTGGTGCTGGCGCCGCCCATGGAAACCGGGCGGGTGCCGATGGAGCTGCTCGACGTCGATGGCGCACTGGTCATCGAGCCCTCGGCGGGCGACCCCAACCTGGCGTACCTGCTGCGGCGCGGCCTGCCGGTGGTGGCCATCGGCAAGCCGGCCGAGGAAGCGGCCGACGGGCCGGCGATGCCGCCCTATGTCGACATCCACTCGGGCCAGACGACGCGCCTGCTGCTCGAACACCTGCACGACCAGGGCGCGCACAAGGTCGCGATGATCCTCGGCTCGGCCGCGCGCAACTCGTATGTGGAAGGCCAGGCGGCCTACCAGGCCTTCGCCGCCGCACACGGACAGGCGCCGCTGCTGTCGCTGGTCGACGAGGCCGAGGGCGAGAACGGCGGCCGGCAGGCCGCGCTGGCGCTGCTGGCGGCACACCCCGACATCGACGCCTTCTGCGTGCCGGTGGACGCCTTCGCCTCGGGCGCGGTGACGGCGGTGCTCGAATCGGGTCGGCGCATTCCCGACGACGTGATGGTCGTCACGCGCTACGACGGCCTGCGCGCCCGCACCTGCGTGCCGCCGCTCACGGCCGTCGACCTGCACCTGGACGAGGTCGCGCAGCAGGCGATTGCGCTGCTGTTCGACCACCTGCGCGGCGACACCAGCCGGCGCCGCGTCGACGGGCCGGCGGCGCAGTTGGTGCCGCGCCTGTCGTCGGCACGCCAGCGCTGATCGCCCCTTCTGCTGCGCGTGCGCGTCAGTTGGGCTTGCTGCGCGACACGCGCCACACCGCGTTGCCCACGTCGTCCGCCACCAGCAGCGCGCCGCTCTTGTCGAGCGCCACGCCCACCGGCCGGCCATGCGCCTTTTCATCGGCGCTCAAAAAGCCCGTGAGGATGTCGACCGGCGGCCCGCTCGGCTTGCCGCCGATGAAGGGCACGAACACCACCTTGTAGCCCGACTTGGGCTTGCGGTTCCACGAGCCGTGCTCGCCGATGAAGGCGCCGTTCGCGAACTCGGGCGGCATGCCGCGCGGGTTCGAGAACACCAGCCCCAGCGGCGCGACGTGCGAGCCAAGCGCGTAGTCGGGCGCCAGCGCCTTCGCCACGCGCTCGGGCTTTTGCGGCGTGACGCGCGCATCGACCACGCCGCCCCAGTAGCTCCAGGGCCAGCCGTAGAAGGCGCCGTCTTTCACCGAGGTGAGGTAGTCGGGCACGAGGTCGCTGCCGATCTCGTCGCGCTCGTTCACCACGGTCCACAGCGCGTTCGTCTCCGGCTCCCAGGCCAGGCCGTTGGGGTTGCGCAGGCCGCTCGCGAACAGGCGCTTCTCGCCGCTCTTCGGATCGACCTCCCAGATCGCGGCGCGGCCCTCTTCGGCCGCCAGGCCGTTCTCGCCGATGTTGCTGTTGGAGCCGACCGTGACGTAGAGCTTGCTGCCGTCGGCGTTGGCGATGACGTTCTTGGTCCAGTGGTGGTTGATGCCCGCGGGCAGCGCCGTCACGACCACCGGCTTGGCGCGGGCAGACGTGTCTCCTTCGGTGTAGGGCACCTTCACGAGCGCGTCGGCGTTGGCGATGAAGAGCTCGCTGCCGACCAGCGCCATGCCGTAGGGCGAGACGAGGTCCGACAAAAACACCTGCTTCACCTCGGCCAGGCCGTCGCCGTCCGCGTCGCGCAGCAACGTGATGCGGTTGGCGCTGGGCACGCCGGCGCCCGCGCGCCCCATGACCTTGCCCATGACCCAGTTGCGCACCGCGGCGACCGGGCCGCCGGCGCCGCTGCCTTCGGGTTGGGGCGGCTTGTTGCTCTCGGCCACCAGCACGTCGCCGTTGGGCAGGGTGTAGACCCACCGCGGATGGTCCAGCCCGCGCGCCAGCGCCGTCACGCGCAGGCCTTCGGCGGGCGTGGGCGCGGCGGTGTCGGTCCAGCCGACGGCGGGCGCCACGTTGACGGTGGGGATCAGCGTCTTGTTCGGATCGACGAGCTGCGGCCGGGGGCCGATCGTGAGCTCGGGCGCGAGCTTGGCGGCCTCGCCGCAGCCGGCGACGAGCAGCACGGCGGCCACGGCCGCAGCAGAAAGAGCGAGGCGAGCGGGAAGGTGCGGCGATGCGTTCATGCAGATTCCTTGCGCGGCAGGCGGCCGCAGACCGCCGGATCATGCGCAATCGCGCGGCGCGGGCGTGTCGGTCGTGGGCGCTTTCCGGCGTGCGCGCACCTCCTTCGCGCATCGTCGCTACCATCGCCGCATGACCGACGACCTGTTCCGCGCCGACGCCTACCTGCGCACCTGTGAAGCCCGCATCCTGCGCCTCGACGACACCGGCATCGTGCTGGACCGCACCGTGTTCTATCCGCTGGGCGGCGGGCAGGCCGGCGACGCCGGCGTGCTGGTGCTCGCCGATGGCCGCGAAATCACCATCGTCGACACCCGCAAGGCCAAGGACGCCGAGGGCCTGCCGACCGCTGAATTCGTTCACGTGCCCGCGCCCGACCAGGCCGAACTGCTGGCCGCGCTGGCGCCCGGCGACACCGTCACCGCCCGCCTCGACTGGGAGCGCCGCCACCGGCTGATGCGCTTTCACACCGCGAGCCACCTGCTGTGCCACCTCGTGCCGGTGCCGGTGAACGGCTGCTCGATCACGCCCGAGTACGCGCGCATCGACTTCCACATCACCGACCCGCTCGATAAGGAAACGCTCACCGCCGGCCTCGCGAAGCTGGTCGAAGCCGCTCACCCGCTGACCGTGGGCGCCATCAGCGACGCCGAGCTCGACGCCAACCCTGCACTGGTCAAGAGCATGAGCGTGCAGCCGCCGCGCGGCACGGGCACGGTGCGCACCATCCGCATCGGCGGCACGGGCGAAGACGGCGGCGCGCCGTCGATCGACTTCCAGCCCTGCGGCGGCACGCACGTGGCCAACACGGCGGAAATCGGCGCCATGGTCGTCACCAAGATCGAGAAGAAGAGCGCGACCACCCGGCGCGTGGTCCTGGGCTGGCCCGCGGCCACCGCAGCCACCGCGGCCTGAGCCCCCGGAAAGACCCGGCCCCCAGGAACTTCGCCCCGCCCTCTGGCTCCGACTGACCGGCATGATCCTTTCGCGCATCTCTCTCGCTCCCTTTCTGATAGCTACCGCCGCAGCCTGCATGCCGGCTGCGGCCCAGCTGGCCCCGAAGACCGGGGCCGTGGTCACCACCCCCCATGTGCGCGCCGAACTGGTCGCCCATGCGCCCGAGGGCGTGGCGCCCGGCGCGCCGGTCTGGGTCGGGCTGCAGATCACCCACCAGCCCGAGTGGCACACCTACTGGAAGAACGCCGGCGATTCGGGTCTGCCCACCGAGCTGAAGTGGACGCTGCCCGCCGGCGTCTCGACCGGCGAGATCGCCTGGCCAGTGCCCAAGAAGATCCCGGTCGGCACGCTCGCCAACTACGGCTACGAGAACACCGTGCTGCTGCCGGTGCCGCTCGAGGTTTCGACGCTCTACAAGCCCGACGTGGCGCTCACCGGCGGATCGCCGGCCATGGACATCAAGCTGCAGGCCTCCTGGCTGGTCTGCCGCAAGGAATGCATTCCTGAAGAGGGCGAGTTCACGCTGTCGCTGCCCACGCGCGGTTCCACCGCGCTGAACAAGGCGGCCTTCGACACCGCGCAGGCCGCGCAGCCGCAGCCGCTGGGCGCGCCCGGCACCATCGCCGTCGACGGCCAGCAGCTGAAGGTGCGCCTCGACGGCCTGCCCGCCGCGGTGCGCGGCAAGACGCTCGAGTTCTTCCCCGAAACGCCCGAGGTGATCCACACCGCCGCCGTCTCCGGAAAGGACTGGACGCAGGCCTGGGACGGTGCGACCTGGACCGCCACCATGCCGCTGGCCGACCAGCGCAGCGAAAGCCCCACCGTCATGCCGGTCGTGGTGGTGCTGGCCGAAGCCGATCGCCAGGCCGGCCAGCCCATGGCCTGGCGCGCCGAAGCGCCGGTGTCGGGCACCTGGCCCACCGCTGCGGCCGCGCCGCGCGCCGCCGAGGTGTCGCCCGCGCTGCAGGCGGCGCTGGCGGCCAATGCCGCACAGGCTGCGGCCCCTGCTGCCGCTGCGCAAGCCCAGCCCGCCGGCGCCTTCATGGTCGCCCTGCTCGGCGCACTGCTCGGCGGCCTGCTGCTCAACCTCATGCCCTGCGTGTTCCCGATCCTCGCGATCAAGGTGCTGGGCTTCGCGCGGCAGGCGGGCAACGCCAGCGCGCACCGCAAGGCGGGCCTGGCCTACACGGGCGGCGTGATGCTGTCGTTCCTCGCGCTGGGCGGCGCCATGCTCGCGCTGCGCGCGGCC
This sequence comes from Variovorax sp. 54, assembly GCF_002754375.1. Taxonomy (NCBI): domain Bacteria; kingdom Pseudomonadati; phylum Pseudomonadota; class Betaproteobacteria; order Burkholderiales; family Comamonadaceae; genus Variovorax; species Variovorax sp. 54. Next base: position 3,933,635 of record NZ_PEFF01000001.1, on the reverse strand, counting down.
GGCGCCCAGCTCGGCTGGGGTTTCCAGCTGCAGTCGCCCGCCGTGGTGGCGGCGCTGGCGGCGCTCTTCACCTTGCTCGGCCTGAACCTGGCCGGCGTGTTCGAGTTCGGCCGCGCCGCGCCGCAGTCGGTGTGCAGCGCGCAGGCCAAGCACCCGCTGGCCAACGACTTCCTTTCCGGCGTGCTGGCCGTGGTGATCGCCTCGCCCTGCACCGCGCCGTTCATGGGCGCCTCGCTGGGCTTTGCCATCGGGCTGCCGGCCACCCAGGCCCTGATGCTGTTCGCGGCGCTGGGCCTCGGCCTCGCGCTGCCCTACCTCGTGGCGGGCTTCGTGCCGGCCGTGGCGCGCTTGCTGCCCAAGCCGGGCCCGTGGATGCACACGCTGCGCCGCCTGCTCGCCTTCCCGATGTTCGCGACCGTGGCCTGGCTGGTCTGGGTGCTGGGCCAGCAAAGCGGCATCGACGGCGCGGGCACGCTGCTCGCGCTGCTGGTGTGCCTGGCCGCCGTGGTCTGGGCGTTCACGCTGCGCGGACGCACACGGGTCGTGATCGCCACCGTGATGATCGCCTTCACCGCCGTATTGGCCGGCGCCATCGGCCGCAACATCGTGCAGGTGCCCGAGCCGACGGCGAAGCTGGCCTCGGCATCACCGAACGACGGCGAGCGCTGGCAGCCGTGGTCGGCCCAGCGCGTGAGTGAACTGGCCGGCGCAGGCCGCCCCGTCTTCATCGACTTCACCGCCGCGTGGTGCGTGACCTGCCAGTACAACAAGAAGAGCACGCTGGCCGACGCCGAGGTGCTCGCCGACTTCGACGCCAAGCAGGTCGCCATGCTGCGCGCCGACTGGACCCGGCGCGACCCCGCCATCACCGCCGCGCTCACCGCGCTGGGCCGCAGTGGCGTGCCGGTGTATGTGCTGCAAGCGCCGGGCAAGGCGCCCGTCGTCTTGACCGAAATCCTCAGCAAAGACGAAGTGCGCGCCGCGTTGGCAGCGCTTTGAGCGCCGATGCGGTGAATTGAAAAAAGATGACAACGCCGCTGTCATGGGTTGTCACACGCACTTGAAGAAACCGTTCTAAGCTGCAGTTGTTGTTTGGAATTTTGTTTTTTGGAGTTCAAGCTGGCCATGACGCTTTCGCCCACTGTCGACTCACGCTCCCTTCGCGCCGCGCGCCAGGCGCGCGCCGCCCTCAGCCGCGCTTCCCGCCGCGCCGTCGTGGCCGCCGCCGTGGCGCTGGGCGCCACCTTCCTCATGGGCACCAACGCCTTTGCCGCGCCCGCCGTGGGCCAGCAGGCGCCCGACTTCGTCGCCGTCGACACCAGCGGCGCCAAGCACAAGCTGTCCGATTTCGCGGGCAAATTCGTGGTGCTCGAATGGACCAACCCCGGCTGCCCCTTCGTGCGCAAGCACTACGGCAGCGGCAACATGCCGGCCACGCAGAAGGCGGCCACCGACAAGGGCGTGGTCTGGCTCGCGATCAACTCCACCGAACGCGCCGCCAGCGACTACCTGAAGGCCGACGCGCTCGACGCCTGGATGAAGTCGCAAAAGGCCGCGCCCACCGCCGTGCTGATGGACGAAGACGGTGTCATCGGTCAGGTCTACGGCGCGCGCACCACGCCCCACATCTTCATCATCGACCCCAAGGGCACGCTGGTGTATGCCGGCGGCATCGACAGCATCGCCTCGGCACGCGCGGACGACATCAAGACCGCCACCAACTACGTGAACCAGGCGCTGGGCGAAGTGTTCGGCGGAAAACCGGTGTCGACCGCGAGCACGCGGCCGTACGGGTGTTCGATCAAGTACAAGAGTTGAGCGGGCCGGCGCGGCGCCCGCAAGGATCTCGCGCGAGGTGACACGCAGGGGCATCTCCATCCCGCTTCCTCGATGACGCGGACGCGTTCTGTCCTGGCCTGAAACCGGCGCGTCCGTGCCTGGCCGCGAATGACCGAGCCGGGTCGCCCCCATGCCCGGCCCGCACGCCCATCCCGCGTCGCGCCCGTCGGCCAACTCGGGCCGAAGCCAAGTCGCCGCAAAAAGCGCATCATCTTCACTGACGAACCCACGGTGCAGACTGTTCGCGAGGCAGAGCATGACTTGGTTCAAGAAGCTTTTCTGGATCGGCGCGGGACTCGCCGCCGGAGGCGGGCTTGCCGTGTTCGTGGCGGACGAACTGAAGACCTCCCGGCTGCAATCGGCCCTGTGGCGCGACCTTGCCGGCGACGCCCGCTTCAGCGTCGACGCCGGTGCCAGCGACGCCATCCGCTTTCCCCAGACCGGGCCCTACGACGAGCGGCTGGGCTACCACCAGCTTCCCGGTTACATCGAACGCCTGACGCCGCAGGGCTATGTCGTCACCCGCCAGGCCCGCATGTCGCCGCGGCTGATCGAACTGCAGGAACACGGGCTCTACGCGCCCTACCGTGAGAAAAACCAGGCCGGCCTGACCGTCCGCGACTGCCGGAACGCGGCACTGCTGCACACCCGCGTGCCGAAGCGCGCCTACGAGCGCTTCGAGGACGTGCCGCCGCTGCTGGTGAGCGCCCTGCTGTTCGTCGAAGACCGTCATCTGCTGGACGCGCAGCCGCCGCAGCGCAACCCCGCGATCGATCCGGAACGCTTCGCGAAGGCTGCGCTCGAGCAGGCGTTGCGCGCGGTCGGCCTGGGCCAGACGGCGACGGGCGGCAGCACGCTGGCCACCCAGATCGAGAAGTACCGCCATTCGCCGCAGGGCCGCACCGGGTCGGTCCGCGACAAGCTGCGCCAGATGGCGTCGGCCTCGCTGCGTGCCTACCAGGACGGGGACGACACGCTGTCGCGGCGCCGCCAGATCGTCGTCGACTACCTCGACACCGTGCCGCTGGCCGCGCGCCCGGGCATGGGCGAGGTGCACGGCCTGGGCGACGGCCTGTGGGCCTGGTACGGACGCGACTTCAACGAGGTCAACCGCCTGCTCGCCGACAGCTCGGAGGAGGCCGCAGCGCCCACGGACGAAGCACTCCTGCAGCAGGCCGAGGCCTTCAAGCAGGCGCTGTCGCTGATGATCGCGCAGCGCCGTCCGTCGCAGCACCTGCTCGGCGACGGCGCAGGCCTGGCCCGGCTGACCGACAGCTACCTGCGGCTGATGGCCGAGGCGGGCCTGATCACGCCCACGCTGCGCGATGCGGCACTGCCGCTGCCCTTGCGCCTGCAGCCCGAACTGCCCCCCACGCCCCGGCCCGACTTCGTGCAGCGCAAGGCCGCGAGCGCGCTGCGCACCCACATCGCCACGCTGCTCGACGTGCCGCGGGCCTACGACCTTGAGCGCCTCGACCTCGAAGCCGAAACCAGCCTGGACGGCGAAGCGCAAGCGCTCGTGGCGCAGGTACTGGCCGGCCTGCGAACGCCCGCCGCGACGAAGGCGGCGGGATTGATCGGCGCCCACATGCTCGACCCGGGTGCGGACCCTCGCCCGCTGGTCTACAGCTTCACGCTGTTCGAGCGCAGCGCCGGGGCGAACCTGCTGCGTGTTCAGGCCGACAACATCGACCAGCCCTTCGACGTGAACCAGGGCGCGCGGCTGGACCTGGGCTCCACCGCCAAGCTGCGCACCCTGGTGAGCTACCTCGAGCTCGTGGCCGAGCTGCACGCGAACTGGGTCGATCTGAGCCCGGCCCAGTTGTCGGCGCTGGCGCCGAACCCGCGCGACCCGCTGGGCGCGTGGGCTCGGCAGTACCTGCTGCGCGCCAAGGATCGCCGTCTTGCGCCGATGCTCGAAGCGGCCATGGAGCGGAAGTATTCGGCGAACCCGGGCGAGTCCTTCTTCACGGGTGGCGGCCTGCACCAGTTCGAGAACTTCGAGCGCTCGCGCAACAGCAGTTCGATGACGGTGCGGGAGGGCTTCAAGCATTCGGTCAACCTGGTGTTCATCCGCCTGATGCGCGACCTGGTGCGGCACCGCATGTTCGGCGGCGCATCGGACGCCGAGCGCCTGCTGAAGGACCCTGCCGACCCGGGCCGGCGCGAGCTGCTCGCGCGCTTTGCCGACCGCGAGGGCTCGGCCTTCCTCATCCGCTTTCATCGCAAGTACCAGCGCCTGTCGGCCACGGAGGCCGAAGCACTGCTGCTGCGCGGCCTTAGGCCATCGGCACCGCGCCTGGCGAGCGTGCTGTTCACGATCGAGCCCGAGGCCAGCGAAGAGCGGCTCGACGCGCTGCTGGTGCAGCGACTGGGCCGCGGCGCCGACTCGCCGCGCGCACTGGGCGTGCTGCGCAGCACTTACGCCGGCTTGTCGCTGGCCGATCGCGGCTATGTCGCGCGCGTGCATCCGCTGGAGCTCTGGCTGGTCGGCTTCCTGCGGACGCACCCCGGCGCCTCGCTGACCGAGGTGCTGGACGCGAGCACGCGCGAACGCCAGGAGGTCTATGCCTGGCTCTTCAAGACGCGCCACAAGGGCGCGCAGGACCGGCGCGTGCGCGAGCTGATCGAGCTCGACGCCTTCGCGCAGATTCATCGCTCATGGCAGCGCGTGGGGTATCCGTTCGCCTCGCTGACGCCGTCTTACGCGAGCGCGATCGGCGCGTCGGGCGACCGGCCGGCCGCCCTGGCGGAGCTGATGGGCATCATCGCGAACGACGGCGTGCGGCGGCCCACGCAACGCGTCGGCGCGCTGCACTTCGCGCGCGACACGCCCTACGAGACGCGGCTCGAGCCGCGCCATGCGAGCTCGGAACAGGTGCTGCCCGCCGAGGTGGCCGCCACGGTGCGCCGTGCGTTGGTCGAGGTGGTGAACGACGGCACCGCACGGCGACTGAAGGGCGCCCTCGTGGATGAGAGCGGCCGTGCCATCGAGATCGGCGGCAAGACCGGCACCGGCGACCATCGCTACGGGCACACCGGCCGCGGCGGGCGGATGCTCTCGGAGCGCAAGATCAGCCGCTCGGCCACCTTCGTGTTCATGATCGGCGACCGCTACTTCGGCACCATCCTCGCGTATGTGCGCGAACCCCATGCAGCACGCTATCGGTTCACGAGCGCACTGCCGACCCAACTGCTGAAGTCGCTGGGGCCGCAGTTGCTGCCCGTGCTCCAGCGCAGCGGGTGCGGGGGAGATTGACAGGGCATTGACCCAGCGCGTGCCGGCCGATGGTCCGGGGTGAAAGTACCGATGATTGCGAACATCGTTCTGCCGATCCTGCACAAGCGCCCCACGCGTGTGCAGCACGTGCAGCACGCGCAGCGCGCATTGACAGCTACCTGACTCCCCTCGTCAGGTCCCGGTCGGGAACCCCCACCTACCCTTGGGCCCACAACATCGCCCCAGGGGACACACCATGACTTCCGTGCCTGCCCACGCGCAGCCCTCCTCGAAATTCGCCACCGTCCTGCGCGTGACCGGCGGCAACTTCATGGAGATGTTCGACTTCTTCCTGTTCGGTTTCTACGCCACGCAGATCTCGAAGGCCTTCTTTCCCGCCAGCAACGAGTTCGCGTCGCTGATGCTGACCTTCATGACCTTCGGCGCAGGCTTCCTGATGCGGCCGCTGGGAGCCATTTTTCTCGGTGCGTACGTCGACCGCGTGGGCCGCCGCAAGGGCCTGATCGTCACGCTTGCGCTGATGGCCGTCGGCACCTTGCTGATCGCTTGCGTGCCGAGCTACGCGACCATCGGCGTCATCGCGCCGCTGCTGGTGCTGGTCGGACGGCTGCTGCAAGGCTTCTCGGCCGGCGTGGAACTGGGCGGCGTGTCGGTGTACCTGTCGGAAATGGCCACGCCGGGCCACAAGGGCTTCTACGTGAGCTGGCAGTCGGCCAGCCAGCAAGTGGCCATCGTCGTCGCGGCCGCGCTCGGCTACTGGCTCAACGTGACCTTCACCTCGCAGGAGATCGGCGACTTCTACTGGCGCATTCCGTTCTTCGTGGGCTGCCTGATCGTGCCGGTGCTGTTCATCATTCGCCGCTCGCTGCAGGAGACCGAGGAGTTCATGGCGCGCAAGCACCGCCCCGACGCGCGCGAAATTTTCCGCTCGATGGTCGCCAACTGGGGTCTCGTGGTCGCCGGGATGATGCTGGTGTCGATGACCACCGTGTCGTTCTACCTGATCACCGTCTACACGCCCACCTTCGGCAAGGCCGTGCTGCACCTGAGCACCACCGACGCACTCATCGTCACGCTGTGCGTGGCCATCTCGAACTTCATCTGGCTGCCGATCATGGGCTCGCTGTCGGACCGCGTGGGGCGCAAGCCGCTGCTCGTTCTGTTCACCGTGCTGACCATCCTCACGGCCTACCCGTCGCTCAAGTGGCTGGTCGGTGCGCCGAGCTTTGCGCGCATGCTCGAGGTGGAGCTGTGGCTGTCGTTCCTGTACGCCAGCTACAACGGCGCGATGGTGGTGGCGCTCACCGAGGTGATGCCCGTCAGCGTGCGCACCGCCGGCTTCTCGCTGGCCTACAGCCTTGCCACGGCACTGTTCGGCGGCTTCACGCCGGCCATTGCCACGGGCCTGATCGAGATGACCGGCGACAAGGGCGCACCGGGCCTGTGGATGACCGCCGCCGCGGTCTGCGGGCTGATCGCGACGCTGGTGCTGTACCGCCGCAACGTCGACCCCGCCGACGCGGGCCGCGTGCCCGCCGTCTGAGCCGCGGCCCCTGCATTGCATTGACCCTGCGCGCACCGGCCGTTGACCCGGAGCGCACCGCCCGATGGTCCCGGGTGGAAGTACCGATGATTGTGAACATCGTTCTGCCTATCCTGCACAAGCGCTTCCGGCGCCCCCCAGGGAACCATGGCATGAACGCACACCACTTCAGCACCCGGCTCGAACACCCGGCCGACCGGCAGGCCTGCTGGGGCCGCATCAACGAGTCGTACTTCGGCGCGCTGCGCGTGCAGTGCCTCGACCCGGGCCCGTTCGACGCGCGCATGGACGCCTACGAACTCGGGCCGCTGGGCATGTTCATGATCGAGGCGCCCTCGCACCGCGTGGCGCGGCCCGACACGCACCGCGAGATCGCGCTCGACGCGCACTACAAGCTGGTGCTGCAGCTCGAAGGCCACGGCCACATCTCGCAGCGCGACCGCGAGTTCCACCTGCACCCCGGCGACTGGAGCCTGTACGACCCGCGCGTGCCCTATGCCATCACCAACCCCGAGCGCTCGCGCCTGCTGGCCATCACGATCCCGCGCCAGCAGTTCAAGGGCATGAAGATGCCCGACCTGCACACCTGCGAGGCTCACACGCCCGCCATGCAGGGGCTGTACGCGGTGCTCGGTTCGTTCCTTACCTCGCTGGCCGACCAGCTGCCCTCGCTGCCCAACGCCGTCGGCCGCTCGGTCAGCGACACCGTGCTGGGCCTGCTGGCCTCCACGCTCGCCACGCATGCCGACGAACAGTTCGGCGCGCAGCCGCTGCCGGGCGTGCTGAAGGCGCGCGTGAAGCAGTTCGTGCACGCGCACCTGGCCGACCCGGCGTTGTCGCTCGACCTCATCGCGCAGCAGCTGCGCTGCTCCAAGCGCTACCTGCACCGCGTGTTCGAAGACGAAGACCAGACGCTCGACCGCTTCATCTGGCAGATGCGGCTGGAGCGCTGCAGCGAAGCGCTGCGCCACGCCGCGGGCGGCCGCACCTCGGTGTCGGAGATCGCCTTCGCCTGGGGCTTCAACAGCAGCGCGCATTTCTGCCGCGTGTTCAAGGCGCAGTACGGCGTGTCGCCGCGCGAGTTCCAAAGGCGCGAAGCGCAGCGGACGGCGTCGCCGGCGCTGACGCACTGAGCCCATCGAAGAGGCTTCACGCGCGCGGCACCGGCGGCGCAGCGCCCCCTGCCGCCGACCCTGCGGGCACGGACTGCCCGGTGCCGGAAACCCGTGACGATGCAGCAGCCATATCCGGTGATTCCCTAGGCCCGTTCGCTCAATAACTCCGATAATATTACTTATCAACGACAGCCCCGCGCTGCCGTTTTCCGGATGTTTTGGAGCAAGAGCGAGTGAAGAAAAGACGATCGCAACACTGGTTCGGTGGCACGGGCAAGGACGCCTTCATCCATCGAAGCTGGATGAAGAACAACGGCCTGCCCGACGATGCCTTCGACGGACGGCCGGTGATCGGCATCTGCAACACCTTCTCCGAATTCACGCCCTGCAACGCGCATTTCCGCGGCCTGGTCGAGCACATCAAGGCCGGCGTCCTGGAGGCGGGCGGGCTGCCGCTGGAGTTTCCAGTGTTCTCGTGCGGCGAATCGAACCTGCGCCCGACCGCGATGCTGTTCCGCAACCTGGCGTCGATGGATGTCGAGGAGGCGATCCGCGGCAACCCGATGGACGGCGTGGTGCTGATGGCCGGCTGCGACAAGACGACACCCTCGCTCGTCATGGGCGCGGCCTCGTGCGACCTGCCCTCCATCGTCATCTCCGGCGGCCCGATGCTCAACGGCCGCTTCCAGGGCCGCACCATCGGCTCGGGCACCGACGTGTGGAAGTTTTCCGAAGACGTGCGTGCGGGTGTGATGAGCGCGCAGGATTTCGCCGCTGCCGAAAGCGCGATGTCGCGCTCGCCGGGCAGCTGCATGACCATGGGCACCGCCTCCACGATGGCCTCGATGGTCGAAGCCCTGGGCATCGCGCTGCCCGGCAATGCCGCCTACCCGGCCGTCGACGCGCACCGCAACCGACTCGCCCGCATGACGGGCCGCCGCAGCGTCGAGATGGTCAACGAGGACCTCCGGCTCTCGGCGATCCTCAGGAAAGAGGCATTCATCAACGCCATCCGCGTCAACGGCGCCATCGGCGGATCGACCAACGCGGTGGTGCACCTGCTGGCCATCGCGGGCCGCATCGGCACGCCGCTGACGCTGGACGACTGGGACCGCTTCGGCCGCGACGTGCCCACCATCGTGGACCTCATGCCCTCGGGCCGCTTCCTGATGGAAGACTTCTGCTACGCCGGCGGCATTCCCGCGGTCATGAAAGAGATGGCCGACCTGCTCGACCTCGACGCGCTGACGGTCACCGGCAAGCCGGTCCGCGAGAACATCGCCGATGCGCGCAACCACAACACCGAAGTGATCCGCCCGCGCGACCAGGCGCTGACGCCGCAAGGCGGCATGGCCGTGCTGCGCGGCAACCTGGCGCCCGACGGCGCCATCCTCAAGCCATCGGCCGCCTCGCCGGCGCTCATGAAGCACCGCGGCCGCGCGGTGGTGTTCGAGGACATCGACCACTACAAGGCCGTCATCGACGACCCCGCGCTGGACATCGACGCGCACTGCATCATGGTGCTGAAGAACTGCGGGCCCAAGGGCTACCCCGGCATGGCCGAGGTCGGCAACATGGCGCTCCCGCAGAAGCTGCTGCAGCAGGGCGTGCGCGACATGATCCGGATTTCGGACGCCCGCATGTCCGGCACCGCGTACGGCACGGTGGTGCTGCACGTCGCACCCGAAGCCGCCGTGGGCGGCCCCCTGGCGCTGGTGCGCAATGGCGACATGATCGAGCTCGACGTCGAGGCCCGGCGCCTGCACCTGGACGTGAGCGAAGCCGAGCTGGCCGAGCGCCGCGCCGCCTGGGTGGCACCGGTGCCGGCCATGAAGGGCGGCTACCAGAGCCTGTATGTCGAGCGTGTCATCCAGGCCGACCGCGGCGCGGACCTCGACTTCCTGGTCGGTTGCCGCGGCCACGCAATTCCTCGCGAAAGCCATTGAGGTTGCGCATGCCTGCCTTCACACCCGACACCTTCCACGGCATCCACGCGATCGTCTATGCGCTGTTCGACGCCGAAGAACAACTCGACCGCGCCGCGATGCGCCGGCAGGTGCAGGCCTGCCTGGCCAGCGGCGTCCACGGCATGGCCGCGCTCGGCCTCGCGACCGAGGTGGCCAAGCTGACCGAGGCCGAGCGCCGCACGGTGATGGACTGGGTCGCCGAAGACACGGCCGGCCGCGTGCCGCTGGCCTTCACCATCTTCGGATCGTCGGTCGCCGAGCAGGTCGCGCAGGTGCGGCATGCCGAGCGCGCCGGCGCCGACTGGGTGATCCTGCAGCCGCCCGCCGCCGGAGCCTTCGGCGCGGCCGAGTACATCCGCTTCTTCGGCCGCGTCGCCGAGGCGACCGCACTGCCGGTGGCGATCCAGAATGCGCCCGCCTTCTTCGGCCGCGGCCTCACGGCGGACGAGATCCGCGAACTGGTCTCGCAACATCCGAACATCCAGCTCATCAAGGGCGAAGGGCCGGTGGTCGACATCGCCGCGCTCATCGAACGCACCCAGGGACGCGTGCCGGTCTTCAACGGCCGCGGCGGACTGGAGCTGGTCGACAACCTGCGCGCGGGGTGCCGCGGCATGATCCTCGCGCCCGATTGCATCGACCATGCGGTCCGTTCCTACGAGGCGTTTCGCCGTGGCGACGAAGCGGCCGCCGAGCGCGCGTACCAGGCCATGCTGCCGGCGGCCGTGTTCGGCATGCAGGGCATCGAGAATCTCCTGTGCTACGGCAAGCGCCTGTTCGGCGCGCGCGCGGGCATCGACATCCACGACCGGGCGCCTGCGTTGCGCCCCGTCGCGGCCGGCGAAGCCATGGTCGCGCGTTTCGCCAAGGCATTGGGGCCGCTCGGTGGCCCGCAGGAAAATTCACCATGAATCTCTCGAACGACACCGGCGCCCGGGACCTGGAGCGTGGCCTGCCGGCGCAGATCGCCGGACGGATCGGCCGCCGCATCCTCCAGGGCGAACTGAAACCTGGCGACACCTTGCCCAAAGAGCTCGACCTGCTGGCGGAACTGCAGGTCAGCCGCACCACGCTGCGCGAAGCCTTCGCGCTGCTTTCGAGCAATGGCTTCGTAGAAGCCAGGCAGCGCATCGGGACGCGCGTGCGCACGCCCGACCACTGGAACACGCTCGACCCGATGGTGATGGCCTGGCACGGTGAAACCGAAGCGCCGGGCACGCTGATGCAGGAGCTGTTCGAGATCCGCCTGTCCATCGAGCCGATGGCGGCCAGGCTGGCGGCACAGCGCGCCACGCCCGAAGACATCACGCGCATCCGCACGGCACTCCAAGCGATGGGCGACAGCCACGACAACCCTCAACGCGCCATGGAGGCGGACGTGGACTTTCACCTGCAGGTGATCGCGGCGGCGCACAACCGCTTCCTGATGCCGGTCGCCTCGGTGATCAGGGCCGCGCTGATGGTCAGCGTGCCGAAGACATTTGAAAAGTTCGGCGGCATGGACCACTCCATGGCCATGCACGCCGACATTGCCCGGGCCATCGAGCAGCGCAAGCCCGAGGCCGCGGCGCGCGCAGCCACGAAGCTGCTCGAAGACACCTACCAGAGAAATTTCATCTAGGGCTTCTCGCCGACCCGGCCAACGCCGGATCTGCAGCGCACAGGCCGTCTGGCCTGAGCGGAGCCGTGCGCGCTGAAACAAGAGACACACACAACAGGAGAGACCCGGTGATCGTGGAAAAACAATTGATCCGAAAAATCTCGTGGCGACTGATCCCGTTCCTGGGATTGCTCTACCTCATCGCCTACATCGACCGGCAGAACGTCAGCTTCGCCAAGCTGCAGATGGTCGATGCACTGGGCATGAGCGAGTCTGCCTATGGCCTGGGCGCGTCGCTGTTCTTCATCGGCTACTTTCTCTTCGAGGTGCCCAGCAACCTGATCCTTGCGAAGGTGGGCGCGAGCAAATGGTTCGCCCGCATCCTCGTCTCGTGGGGCCTCGTGACCGTGGCGCTCGCCTTCACGCAGAACGCCACCATGTTCTACATCCTGCGTTTTCTGCTGGGCGCCTGCGAGGCCGGCTTCTTTCCGGGCGTGCTCTACCTGCTGACGCTCTGGTATCCGTCGGCCCATCGCGGAACGATGGTCGGGCTGTTCATGATCTTCAGCGCGCTGGCCAATGCGATCGGCGGGCCGCTGGGCGGAATGCTGCTCGACCTTGACGGGCTGCACGGACTGGCAGGCTGGGAATGGGTGTTCATCGTGACCGGCATTCCCGCGGTCGTGATGGGCGTCGTCACCTTCTTCTACCTGCCCGACAACCCGGCGCGTGCCTCGTTCCTCACGGCAGACGAGAAGGCCTGGCTCGGCGCGAAGCTCGCGAGCGAGCAGGTGGGCATGGACGACTCCGCAAGCCATGCACTGCGTGCCTTGATCGACCCGCGCGTGCTGCTCATGGCGCTGTGCTTCATCGCGTTTCCGCTGTCCGCCTACGGCCTGAGTTACTGGCTGCCGACCGTGGTGAAGAGCTTCGGCGTCGGCAACACCGCGAACGGATTTCTCAACATCATTCCCTGGGTGCTGGTGGCGATCGGCCTGTACACCGTTCCCCGGGCTGCTGCAAAGGCGAAGTCGAAGACGCCCTACATCGTCGGCCCCGCGCTCTTCGGCGTGGCCTGCCTGCTGCTGTCGGCACTGCTGCAGAACCACGCGCTGCAGTTCATGTTCCTGTGCCTGGCGGCCGCCGGCATCTTCGCGGGCCAGCCTGTGTTCTGGAGCCTGCCTTCGCGCTTTCTCAAGGGCGCCGGCGCGGCGGCCGGGCTGGCGGCCATCAATGCCGTGGGCAACCTCGGCGGCTTCATCGCGCAGAACGCAGTGCCCTGGGTCAAGGACGCCACCGGCAGCACGATCGCGCCGATGTTCTTCCTGGCCGCATGCCTCTTCGTGGGCGCCATGCTGGTGTTGGTCATGACGGGCATGACCGCGCGCAGCGAGGCGCTGGCGGCACGGGCCAGGCCCTCGACCTGAAGGAGGTGCCGCACGCCACACGATCACAGACCCCTGCGACGCGAACGGACGAACGGCAATTCCTGAGGGATGCCGAAGCGAAACCACAACTTCAATGACGGAGACAGACATGACCATCGAACGCGAAAACCAACAGACCCCTGCAACGCGCAAGCCGCAGACCCGGAACGACTTCAGCCGCCGGCGCATCGTCCAGGGGCTGGGCCTGGCCGCATTGCCGCTGCCGTGGTCGGCCTTCGCCAACAACGACTACCCCAGCAAGCCGATCGAAATCATCGTTCCGGCATCGGCCGGTGGCGGCACCGACGCATTGGCGCGCGTGTTTGCCGAAGTGGCGAAGAAGCACCTGCCCCAACCCTTCATCGTGAACAACAAGCCCGGGGCTAGTGGCGTGATCGGCATGAGCGACGTGCTCAACGGCCGCTCGGACGGCTACAAGGTCTGCATGGTGATCGCCGAAGTCACCACCTTGCCGAACCTGGGGCTTGCGAAGTTCGACTACACGAACTTCCAGCCTGTGGCGCGGCTCAACGCCGACCCCGCGGCCATCACCGTGCGTGCCGATGCACCATGGAACACGCTGGAAGAATTTCTTGAAGCGGCGAAGGCCAAGGCCGGTGAAATGAAGATCGGCAACGCCGGCAGCGGTTCGGTCTACCACCTCTCGGCCATCGGGCTCGAAGACAAGACGGGCATCAAGTTCAACCATGTCCCGTACTCGGGCGCGGCACCCGCCGTCGTGGCACTGCTGGGTGGGCACATCGATGCACTGGACGTGAGCCCGGCCGAAGTCGGCCCCCACGTGCTGGGCGGCAAACTCAAGATGCTCGGCATCATGGCCGACCAGCGCATCCCGGCTTTCGGCAACGTGCCGACGTTCAAGGAACGCAAGATCGACCTGGCGCTGGGAACCTGGCGCGGCCTGGCGGTGCACAAGGCCACGCCGCCTGCCGTGGTGGAAGTTCTGCGCCAGGTGGCACGCAAGACGGCCGACGACCCGGCGTTGCGCCAGGGCCTGGACAAGCTCAACCTCGGCTTCGCCTACCTGGACGCGCCGGAGTTCGCACAGGCGATGCAGCGCGACCACGAGTACTTCGGCAAGCTCATCCGGACGACGGGCATCAAGATCTAGACCGCCGCGAGATAGCTGCTGTGCAGAATCTCCGGCCGCTCGCGCAGCGCCTGTGACGAGCCCGCAAACGCCATGCGCCCCCGCTCCAGCACATAGGCGCGGCTCGACACCGCCAGCGCCACGGTCGTGAACTGCTCGATCAGCAGCACGCCCACGCCCTCGCGCGCGACCTGCTGCACCACCTCGACCAACCGCTTGACCACCGCGGGCGCGAGCCCCAGCGAGAGTTCATCGATCGCGAGGTAGCGCGGCTTGCCGATGAGGGCCTGCGCGATGCAGACCATCTGCTTCTGTCCGCCCGACAGCGAACGCGCGGGCAGCGCGAGCTTCACGCGCAGTTCGGGGAACACGCCGAGCATGCGTTCGACCGCATCGGCCACGCTGGCCGCAGGCAGCGCGGTGGCGGCCGCGCGCAGGTTGTCGAGCACCGACAGCTCGCCTAGCACGCGATGCCCCTCGGGCACCACCGCCACACCCAGCGCACGCACGCGCTCGGGCCGCTGCCCGTGCAGCGCGTGGCCCTCGATCTCGATGCGCCCGCCCGTGAGCGGCAGCACGCCGCCGATGGCCATCACGGTGCTCGACTTGCCCGCGCCATTGGCGCCGAGCAGCGCCGTCACCTCGCCCGGCGGCACCTGCAGGTCGATGCCGTGCAGCACGGCCTTGCCGCCGCGCTGCAGGCGCAGATCCGTCACGTTCAGCATGCGGTTGTCACTCCGTTCCCAAATAGGCCTTGCGCACGGCCGGATCGTCGAGCACCTCGCGCGTCGGGCCGAGCGCGAGACGGTGGCCGAAGTCGAGCACCAGGGTCTGCGTGCAGGTCGCGGCGATCAGGTCCACGTCGTGGTCGATCAACAGCACCTGCGCGCCGCAGAACGCATGCACCGAGCCGATCGTGCGGCGCAGCACGCCGGCCTCCTGCTCGGTGAGGCCCGCGCCGGGCTCGTCGAGCAGCAGCAGCTTGGGCGCGCCGACCAGCGACTTCGCCAACTCGAGCATGCGGCGCTGGAACAGGTTGAGGCGATGCCCCATGACGGTCGCCACATCGAGCAGGCCCGTGTGCGACAGCGCGCGCGCCACCTGCGCTGTGGCCTCGCTGCGCGCATGCGGCACGTGGTCGAGCAAGGCCCGCACGTTGTCCCACACGCTGAGGTCTTCCACCACCTGCTCGGTCTGGAACGAGCGGCGCAGGCCGAAGCGCACGCGCGCGATGGGCTTCAGGCCCAGCAGGTCGGTGCCGTCCACCGCCACGCGGCCGGCACCCGGCGACACAAGGCCGCTGAGCACATTGACCAGCGTGGTCTTGCCCGCGCCGTTCGGGCCGATGAGGCCGCACACGGGCGCGTCGAGCTGCGCCGTGAGCGCATCGATGGCCTTGACGCCGCCGAAGGCGACGGTGAGATCGTCGATGCGGATCATGGCGCGGCGTCCTTGTCCTTCGGCGAAGCGAAACGTTTGCGCACCGCCTCGAACGCACCCATCAGCTGCCCCGCGATGCCGCTCGGTGCGGTGATGAGCGCATGCAGCAGCGCCACGCCGAAGAAGATCATCGCGAGGTAGCCGTTGACGCCGAAGTCGGTCAACAGCGCCGGCACCGCGCGCAGCAGCAAGCCTGCGATGAGCGCGCCGGCCCAGTGGTACACGCCGCCCACCACCGTGAGCGCGAACAGCATCACCGATTCGCCGGCCGTGAACGCGCGCCCGTCGAGCTGCCCCACGCCGCCTGCGAGCAGCGCACCGGCCACGCCCGCGCAGAAGCCCGCGAGCCCGAAGGCCCAGGTCTGGTAGCGCAGGATGTTCACGCCGGCCGCCACGGCCGCCGCCTCGCCGCGCCTTATCAGCGCCCACGAGCGGCCCGCGCGCGTGCGCCGGTGCAGCTCGATCAGCGCCAGCACCGCCGCCAGCCACACGGCCACGTAGCGGAAGTACGCCGCATCGGACAGCGCCAGCGCGGGGCGCGGCATCATCAACCGCTCGCTGCCGAACACACGGCCCAGCCAACCCGCGCCGCCGTCGGGAAAGCCCGTCACGTTGATGACGACCTGGAAGCCGCCCGCCATCATCATCGTGACGAGCGCGAGGTACAGCCCCTTGAGCCGCAGCGCCGGCAGGCCCGCGAGCATGCCGACGGCACACGACAGCAGCCCGCCCGCAAGCACCGACAGCTCGAAGGGCCAGCCCAGCCCGTGCCCCGCGCGCAGCGCAACCCAGCCGCCCGCGCCGAGCAGCGCGTACTGGCACAGCGACACCAGCCCGAGCTGGCCATAGAGCAGCGCCACGCCGGCCGCCGCGACCGACAGCGCGAGCGACGAGGTCAACGTCTTGATCCAGTACGCGTTCGCGAACCACGGCACGACCCAACCGATCAGCAGCACGCAGGCCACCATGAGCACGAGCGAGCGGCGGGCGCGGCGCGCGGCCTGCGCAAGCGCTGCGGGTGCTGCGTCGGACGTGGGCATGGTGCCTTCGAGGATCGACGCGCTCATGCCGAGCGCGTCCCCGCGCGATAGAAGACGATCATGGCCAGCGCGATCAGGAACGGCGTGGCCGTGCGAAAGGCCGCGAAGCCCGGCACGGTGATCGCCAGTGCCTCCAGCACGCCGATCGCGATGCCGCCCGCCACGGTCGCCGGCAGCGAATGCAGCCGGCCGATGATGGCGGCGGCAAACGCCGGAATCACGAGGAAGGTCAGCAGCGTGGCCTGCAGCCGCACGATGTTGGCAAGCAGCAGCCCGCACACGCCCGCGAAAGCGCCGCTCAAGATCCACGCCACGGTGTCGACGCCAAGCACGCGGATGCCGAGCAGCGCGCTCAGGTCGCGGTCGTTGGCCAGCGCGCGCATCTTCAAACCCACGCGCGTCTTCGACAGCAGCAGTCCGACGCCGCCCATCATCAGCACCGCGAGCGCCAGGCCGAGTGCGCGCGTGTGCGTGAGCCGCACCTCGACTTCGCCCAGCACGAATTCGAGCGCACCGCCGTCGGTCGGCAGCACGAGGCGGCGCGGCTGCTCGCCCCAGGTCCATTCGGTGAAACCCACCACCACGAGCGCGAAACCGAGCGTGGCGATGCTGCGGATGGTCGGGTCGCGGTGCGACAGGCGCGGCGCCAGCAGGCGCCCGTAGGCCAGTGACAGCAGCATCGACGCGGCGATGGCCGCGCACCACGCCAGGCCCTGCGGCCAGTCGGCGTCGAGCAGCGTCCAGGCCACGTACGCACCGAGCGCGCCGATGGCCCCGAAGGCGAAGTTCAGCACGCCCGACGAGCGATAGAGCACCACCAGCCCCACGCCCGAGAGCGCGTAGACCGCGCCCAGGCCCAGGCCCGAGATGACGAAAGGCAGGTAGTCCTCCATGGCCCGGCGCGCTTACCTGAGGCCCATCTTCTGCTCGTCGGCGCGGATGTCGACCAGCTCCGGGTCGTCCGCCGTGAGGCAGCCGCCGGGCGCAAAGCGCCAGCCGTTGCCGTCAGGACTGGCCATGGGGCCGCTGTTGTTCGCGTTGTGTCGGTTGCCGCTGCCCACGTAGAAGGGCTTGCAAAGAATGTCGCTGCGGAAGTCGCTCACCTTGCGCAGCGCGTCGGTCACGCCGGCGCGGTCGATCTTCTTCGGGTCCATCTTCAGCATCGCCTGCGTGACGAGCCGTGCGGCCAGGTAGCCGGCCTGCGAGAAGGTGTCGCGCGGGTCGCTCTTCGCGCCGTGCTTGTCCATCACGGCCAGCCAGTTCTTGTTGTCGGGCCCGGCCGATTCGAGCGGGTTGAACTCGAGGTTGACGTCGAAGTTGCCCTTCCAGTACGGCCCGATGGCCTTGGGCACGTCGACGTTGTAGGCCGGCGCGGCCGACACGAAGTGAATCTTCTTGCCCAGGTTCTGCTGCTCGGCGGCGGCCAGCATCGGCACGAGGATGCCCTTGGGCACGTTCATGATGATGGTGTCGGGCTTCTTCGCGGCGGCCTGCAGCATGGTCGAGGTGGCGTCGGCCGAACCCGGATCGATGGTGAGGGTCTCGACCGTCACGCCGTTCTTCCTGCCCCATTCCTTCGGCCCTTCGCAGGCCCAGTTGCCCAGGCTCGGGATGTTCGGAATGATGCAGACCATCTTCTTCGCCTTGTACTTCTGCGCGGCGTACATCGCGGCGATGGTGGCCGACACGCGCGGCCCCGCATTCACCGGCACGTAGTTGCGCGCGTTGAAGCACTCGCGCGGCACGCCGGTGCCGGCGATGACCATCACGCCCTCGTCGGCGTACATCTTGGCGTTGGCGCCGCACTCCACGAAGCTGGTGCTGCCCACGAGCGCGACCACCTTGCGGTCCTTCACGAGCTTGGACGCGACCTGCGCGGCCGTCTCGGGGTTCCACTGGTCGTCGAGCACAAGGTAGTCGACCGGGCGGCCGTGGATGCCACCGTTGGCGTTGACGCACTTGAAGTACGCGGCCGCCGCCTGGCCCGAGGCACTGAAGTCGTCGGGGCCGGTCTTGCCGACCACGGCGCCGATAGGAATGGGCTCGCCCGTGGCGGGCTTGCCGGTGTTGAGGCCGCAGTCGGGGCTGGCCTGCGCCCAGGCACCGCTGAAGCCGGCGAGGCCCAGGATGCCGACGATGGCCGACAGCGCGATCTTCTTGTTGCTCTGCATGATGAATGTCTCCTGTTGTGATCGGAACCGCGCGCTACACCGCCATGCACACGCTCTTGAGTTCGGTGAAGCTCTCCACCGCCGCGCGCCCCAGGTCGCGCCCGCTGCCCGACTGCTTCACGCCGCCCAGCGGCAGCGCGTTGTCGAGCACGTTGTGCGCGTTGACCCAGACCACGCCCGCCTGCAGGCGCGGCACGATGCGGTGCACAGCCGAGAGATCGTTCGACCAGACGCTGGCGGCCAGGCCGTAGGCGCTGTCATTGGCCAGGCGCACCGCCTCATCGACATCGTCGAAGGGCACGACCGTCGCGACGGGCCCGAACACCTCTTCGCGTGCGATGCGCATCGACGGCTGCGCATCGACGAACACGGTGGGCTGCACGAAGCAGCCGCCGTCGAAGGCCAGGCGCCCGCCCGTGACCAGCGTTGCGCCCTCGGCCACGGCGCCGTCGATGTGCGCCATCACGCGCGCCAGGTGGCGCTTGGACACGAGCGGCCCGAACTGCGCCTTCGGGTCGAAGCCCGAGCCGATGTGCAGGCCCTCGGCCGCCTGCGCGAGCCGGCGCACCACCTCGTCGAACAGGTTGCGCTGCACGTACACGCGCGAGCCGGCTGTGCACACCTGGCCCTGGTGAAAGAAGATGCCGTTGGCCGCGCCCTGCGCCGCCGCCACCGGGTCGGCATCGCCGAGCACGATGAGCGGCGACTTGCCGCCCAGCTCCAGCGTGAAGCGCGCCATGCTGTCGACGGCCGCGTGGCCGATGTGCCGGCCCACCGCCGTCGATCCGGTGAAGCTGATCTTGCGGATGTCCGGGTGCGCGGCGAGCGCCGCACCCGCCGTGGCGCCGCGCCCGCACACCACGTTGAGCGCGCCCGGCGGAAAGCCCGCCTCCAGCGCCAGTTCGGCCAGCCGCAGCGCGGTGAGCGGCGTTTCTTCCGAGGGCTTGAGCACCACGGTGCAGCCGGCCGCGAGCGCGGGCGCCACCTTCCACAGCGCGATGGCGAGCGGAAAGTTCCACGGCACGATGGCCGCGACCACGCCCACCGGCTCGCGTCGCGTGTACGTGACCCACTGCGCGCCGGGAATGCCGATGGAGTTGTCGAGCGTCTGGCCTTCGAGCTTGGTGGCCCAGCCCGCCATGTAGCGCACGAACTCCGCGCCCGCCCCCACATCGACCATGCGCGCGATGCCGCGCAGCTTGCCGCTTTGCAAGGTTTCGAGCGCGCTGAGTTCGTCGGCGTGCGATTCGATGAGCGTCGAGAGCGCATAGAGCATGCGCTCGCGGTCGGCCGGTCGCAGCGACTTCCACGCGGCGCTCTCGAAGGTGCGGCGCGCGCCGGCGACGGCCGCGTGCACGTCGTCCGCGCCGCTGTCGGGCGCCTCGGCCACGGTCATCTCGGTGGCCGGATCGACCACCGGCAGGTACTGCCCATTGCGGGGCACGACCTCGTGGCCGTCGATGTGGTTGCCGCGGCGGCGCTGCGCTTGCAGGCCCACCTGGCCGAGGTGTTCGATCGACAGGTCGCGCAGATTCATGGGCGGGCTCCGGGAAGGGATGCGAAAGAAGGAAGCGTCACGGCTGCATGGCGCGCGCGACGAGCAGCGTGTCGGTGAACTGCTCGAAGCGCCGCACCTGGCCGCCCTGCACCTGCCACACGTGCGTGACGCGGGCCTGCATCGGCTTGCCGGTGGTGCGGTGGCGCGCGTGGTAGTCGCCGATGCCGACCACGGTGTCGCCGCCATCGACCAGTCGCTCGAGCACGAAGCGGTAGCCCTCCCACTCGGCGCCGAGCACTTGAAAAACCTTCTCGACCACCTGCGCGGGGCCGACGTGCGTGCCGGCGCAGGGAAAGCCGGCCATCTCGGTCCACTGCACGTCGTTGGCCACGTCGGCAAACATCGCGGCGAGGTCGTGGCGGTCGGAGGCGGCGTAGTGGTCGGCCACGATCTGGTAGGGGGTGCGCATGACGAAAGCTCCTGGAAAAACGGTGAACTCAGACGGGCCCGAATTCGGGCGGATAGAAGGTCTGCGAGGCCTTGCGCATGAAGGCGCCCGCGGGGTTGTTGGCGATCTCGCCGGCGCCGGTGACGCCGAGGAACTTGCCGGTCGAGCGGCCGTTCGCAAAGTCGAAGAAGAACACCGACGCGACCGGAATCAAAAACTCGCGGAAGGTGAAGACGTACTGTTCGTCGTCGAACTTCCAGTAGCTCGCGAGGTCGACGTCGCCGTGGCCGCGCTGCACGCCCACCAGGCATTGCCAGGCGTAGCGCTCGGCGCTCAGGTAGGTGTGCTCGTAGGTGTGGTTCGGGCTGTAGGTCTGCCAGGTGCGCAGGCCGATGAGATCGCGCGTGGCATGCGGTGCGCTGCCCGTTGCCGTGCCGCCTTCGAGCGTGCCGGGCCAGAAGTCCTGCGGCACGCGCGGCTGGCCGGCGGCCTCGTCGGCGCCGACGATGCGGCAGCGAATCGCGAGCACGCGGCGCGTGCGCGTGTTGACGACGACGGTCAGCGCCTCGGTCGGGCGGCTGGACTGCGTGATGTCGAGGAAGAAGGTGTCGGGCGCGACCTCGATGGCTTCGTACCAGTCGCCGGTGCCTTGGCCGCCGCGTGCGCCGTCTTCGTGCCAGTCGAGCGTGTGCTGTGCGCGCGGCTGCAGCGTGAGCTTGAAATCGGGCAGCGCGAGCCTCAGCGTCTGGCCGGCGAGTGCATCGGTGGCGGGCAGGCGGTTGGTCGCGATGCCGAGGGCGAACTGGTCGTAGGTCTTCCAGTCGGCGGGTTTCGTGGTGTCGGTGCTCATGAAATCCTTCCCTTCTTCAGACGTCGTGCGCGAAGGCGATGGTGGGCAGGTCGACCGCGGACGCGCCGCCATCGACCATCAGAGAACTGCCGCTGACCATGGCGGCCAGCGGCGAGGCGAGGAACAGCACGGCGTTCGCCACGTCGTCCGGACTCGCGGCGCGGCCCATGGGCACGTCGCGCGTGACGAGGTCGTAGGCCGCGTCGGTGTTCGGCAGGCGGTGCTTGTCGACGAGCACCTGCATCTGCTCATCGGCCATCTCGGTGCGCACCCAGCCGGGGCACACGGCGTTCACGCGCACGCCCTGCCGGCCGTAGTCGCGCGCCAGCGAACGCACGAGGCCGATGAGCGCGTGCTTCATGGTCACGTAGCCGACCACGCCCGGCCCTGCGAAGTGGCCCGCGAGCGACGAGAGCACGACGATGTTGCCGCGCCGCGCGATGAGCTCGGGCAGCAGCTCGCGCGCGCAGACGAAAGCGGTGTCGAGGTTCAGGCGCGTGGACAGCGCCCACGAGGCGTCGTCGGTCGACAGCGCGTCGCCCACGCCGTGGCCGCCCGCGTTGGCAACCAGCACGTCGACGCCGCCGAAGCGTTCGCGCGCAGCGGCCAGGGCGCGCTGCACATCGGCGGTGTTCGCCGCATCGCCCGCCACCGCGAGCCCGCCGAGCTTGGAAGCCACCGCTTCGAGCTGCGCGAGGCGACGCCCCATCAGCACCACGCGACCGCCCGCCGCGACGAACTGCGCGGCCACCGCCGCACCGATGCCGGTGCCGCCGCCGGTGATGAAGGCGACCTTGCCGGCCATGGACTCTGTAGCACTCATTCGCTCTGTCTCCTTGTTGGGAACGACTCTAGGTTCGGGCGCGCTTCTGCGATTGACCAGCCGCGCATCGACGATTGACCGAGCGCGCAGCTTCGGAAGGTGTGAATGAATCCGGCGTGGCCGAGCAGCCCGTCCAGGCGCGTCCAATCAAGGCGCAAAGCGCAGCCATAGCCCAAGCTATGGCGAGCATTTGCAACGCAGAGTGGGCGTGCCTGGGCGGGATGAGCGGACATGGCGGGTTCGTTCACACCTTCCCGCCCGACAGCGCGAAGTCCGCGCAGCGCTCGGCCAGCATCACGGTCGGTGCGTTGGTGTTGCCGCTGATCAGCGAGGGCATCACCGAGGCATCGCACACGCGCAGCCTCGCCACGCCATGCACGCGCATGCGCGCATCGACCACGGCCATGCCGTCGCTGCCCATGCGGCAGGTGCCGCTCGGGTGGTAGACGGTCTTGGCGCGCTCGCGCACGTAGGCCTCGAGCACGTCGTCGGGCAGCGTGTCGGCGGCGCCGGGCGCGAGCTCTTCGGACACCACCTCGCGCAGCGCCGGCGCGCGCAGGATGCGGCGCGCCAGTTTCACGCCGCGCACCAGCGTGTCGACGTCGTCCTGCGCCTGCAGGTAGCCGCCGTCGAACAGGATCGGCGCCATCGGGTCGGCGCTGCGCAGCGCCACGCGCCCGCGCGACTTCGGGCGCAAAAAGCAGGGGTTGATCGACAGGCCGTGGCCGGCCAGCGGCGCGCGGTCGACGTCGCCCACGAGCACGGGCAGCACATGGAACTGCAGGTCGGGCCGGCCCTCGCCGGTGGTGTCGACGAAACCGCCGCTCTCGACCACGTTCGACGTGAGCAGGCCGGAGCCGAAGCACATCCATTGCAGGCCGTGCTTCAGCGCCGCCAGGCCGCGGTCGTTGCCCAACAGGCTCACGGGCTCGCGCGTGCGGCCGTAGACCGACACCTCCAGGTGGTCCTGGAAGTTCTCGCCCACGCCGGGCAGGTCTTTCACCACCGGCAGGCCCAGCGCCTGCAGCTGTGCGCCGGGGCCGATGCCCGAGAGCAGCAGCAACTTGGGCGAAGCGAGCGCGCCGGCCGAGAGGATCACTTCATCGCGCGCGGTGGCGACCACCTCTTCACCGCTGCCGCTGCGGCCCGTGCGGTAGACCACGCCGGTCGCCGCGCCCTCCTGCATCCGCACGCGCAGCACGTGCGCGCCCGTCACCACCGTGAGCTTCGGGTCGTCGCGCACAGCCGCGAGGTAGGTGGCGGCGGTGCTGGCGCGCCGACCTTCGAAGGTGGTGGTCTGGTAGAAGCCGACGCCGGCCTGGCCGGCGCCGTTGAAGTCGTCGTTGTAGGCCAGTCCGCTCTGCTGCGCGGCGCGCAGGAAGGCCAGGCTCAGCGGATGGCGAAAGCGCGTGTCGCTCACCTTCAGCAGCCCGTTGGTGCCGTGCAGCTCGCAGGCGAAGCGCGCGTTGCCCTCGGCCTTGCGGAACCACGGCAGCACGTCGCGCCAGCCCCAGCCTTCGCAGCCCTGCGCCTCCCAGCCGTCGTAGTCGGCCGGCGTGCCGCGCACGTAGACCATGGCGTTGACCGAGCTGCCGCCGCCCAGCGTGCGGCCCTGCGGCACGAACATCCTGCGGCCGGCCGCGGCGGACTGCGGCTCGCTCTCGTAGGCCCAGGTGCGCTCGGTGCCGATCACGCGCACGAAGGTGGCGGGCATGTGGATGAAGCGGTCGTCGTCGGGCGGGCCCGCCTCCAGCAGCAGCACGCGGCGCCCGGCGCGCACCAGCCGGTGCGCCAGCACGCAGCCGGCCGAGCCGGCGCCCACCACCACCACATCGAAAACCTGCTGCGCCATGTCCGTTCCAGACCGAAGTTGTGTCGGGAACGGATGCTCGCGGCTGGCGCGCGCCGTGGCGCATCGCGGCGGGTTGATGCAACGCAAAGTGCGCTGTCGGTCAACTGACGACGAATGCAAGGGCCCTGCGACAATCGGGCCATGCCTTTCGCCCCTTTGCAAAACGACACCTTCCTGCGGGCCTGCTGGCGCCAGGCCACCGATCACACGCCCGTCTGGCTCATGCGCCAGGCCGGCCGCTACCTCCCTGAATACGTTGCCACGCGCGCCAAGGCCGGCAGCTTCATGGGGCTGGCCACCAACACCGACTACGCCACCGAGGTCACGCTGCAGCCGCTGGCGCGCTACCCGCTCGACGCGGCCATCCTGTTCTCGGACATCCTGACGGTGCCCGACGCGATGGGCCTGGGCCTGTCGTTCGAGGCCGGCGAAGGCCCGCGCTTTGCGCGACCGGTGCGCGACGAAGCGGCCGTGGCCGCGCTCGAAGTGCCCGACCTGGACAAGCTGCGCTATGTGTTCGACGCCGTGGGCTCGATCCGCAAGGCGCTCAACGGCCGCGTGCCGCTGATCGGCTTCTCGGGCAGCCCCTGGACGCTGGCCTGCTACATGGTCGAAGGCGCGGGCTCGAGCGACTACCGCCTCGTCAAAAGCATGCTGTACGGCCGCCCCGACCTGATGCACCGCATCCTCGCGGTCAATGCCGATTCGGTGGCCGCGTACCTCAACGCACAGATCGACGCCGGCGCACAGGCCGTGATGATCTTCGACAGCTGGGGCGGCGTGCTCGCCGACGGCGCGTTCCACGAATTCAGCCTGGCCTACACCGCACGCGTGCTCGCCGGCCTGAAGCGCCACGGCCCCGACGGCCAGCCGGTGCCGCGCCTCGTCTTCACCAAGGGCGGCGGCCTGTGGCTGGGCGCCATGCGCGCGCTCGACTGCGAAGTGCTCGGCGTCGACTGGACCGTGAACCTCGCGGCCGCGCGCCGCCTCGTGGCCGAAGGTGCCGAGGACAAGGCCAAGGCGATCCAGGGCAACATCGATCCGAACGTGCTGTTCGCCCCGCCCGCAGCCATCGAAGCCGAGGTCGGCAAGGTGCTGCAGGCCTTCGGCAAGCCCCACACCGACCGCACCACCGCGGGCCCGACGCACATCTTCAACCTGGGCCACGGCATCAGCCAGTTCACGCCGCCCGACCACGTGTCGGCGCTGGTTCAGGCGGTGCACGACCAGTCGCGCGCGCTGCGCGCCTGAGTTGACAAGTGTGATCTGCCGACCGCCCGGTTGGCAGACTCAGCGCCCCCTGAAAGCCAGTCGCCCGGCGTTTGTCAAGCCCTAAAACGGCCCCGGACGCCCGACTTATGCACAAAACGCGTGTTGCACTGCGCAAGATTGTCTGAGGGGGCGTTGGTTCTGCTCCTAAACCAATAGCGACGCTAAGTGGTTGATTTATATAGGTTTTGATTTTTGCTTTTTTTACAGGCATTCCAGCGGAAGCCTTGAAAATCAAGGCTTCGGCGGCCATCCAGCCATCTTGTCAACAAAGTTATCCACAGAAACTCTGGATGACCGCCAAAGCGCTGTGAAATCAACAACTTAAGCGGTCTTGCTCCAAAACGCATTAACAAACCTTGCCAAAAAGGACGCCCAGCCCCTCCGCCGAATCGCCGCCCGAAGCCGGCGCGCCGACGGTCACATCCGCCACAAATGTCTCCTGCCCCTGGCGACTCGACATCGCGGTGCAGACGCCCGCGCATGCCGCGCTCGGTGACCTGCTGAGCTACGCCGGCGCCGAGCCGCTGGTGCCGGGCACGCTGGTGCGGGTGCCACTGGGCAAACGCGAGGTGCTGGGCGTGGTCTGGAACGAGCCGACTTCGCTGGAAGGTGCCGAGCCCGACATGGCGCTCAAGCCCGTGGGCGCCGCGCTCGATGCGCTGGCGCCGCTGGGCGAGGCCTGGCGCGACCTGGTGGCGTTCGCCGGGCGCTACTACCAGCGCTCGATCGGCGAGATCGCGCTGGCCGCCCTGCCGCCGCAGCTGCGCGACCTGAGCACGACGCAGCTGGCGCGCCGCCTCAAGCGCAAGACCACGGCCGGGCCGGTGGCCGAAACGGCCGAATCCGCGAACCTGATCGCACTGAGCGAAGAGCAGGCGGCCGCACTGGCCCGCATCGAGGCCGAGACCGGCACTTTCCTGCTGGTGGGCAGCACCGGCAGCGGCAAGACCGAGGTCTACCTGCGCTGCGTGGCCGACCTGCTGGCGCGCGACCCCGAGGCGCAGGCGCTGGTGATGGTGCCCGAGATCAACCTCACGCCGCAGCTCGAAGCCCGCTTCAAGGCCCGCTTCGGCGACGAGGCCGTGGTGTCGCTGCACAGCGGCATGACGAACCCACAGCGCCTCGCGAGCTGGCTGGCGGCGCACGGCGGCGCCGCGCGCATCGTGCTGGGCACGCGCATGGCGGTGTTCGCGTCGATCCCGGGGCTGAAGCTCATCGTGGTCGACGAAGAGCACGACCCCAGCTACAAGCAGCAGGAAGGCGCGCGCTACTCGGCACGCGACCTCGCCGTGTGGCGCGGCCAGCGCGAAAAAGCCAAGGTGATCCTGGGCTCGGCCACGCCCTCGCTCGAAAGCTGGCACCAGAGCCGGCCGCCCGAGGGCGACGACCCGGGCGGGCGCTACGTGCGACTGGCGATGCCGTCACGCATCGGCGCGGGCGCGCTGCCGGCCGTGCGGCTGGTCGACATGAACCTGCAGCCGCCGAAGACGGTGATTTCGGGCGCACTGCTCGACGCCATCGGCCAGCGCATCGCGCGCGGCGAGCAGAGCATGATCTTCCTGAACCGGCGCGGCTATGCGCCGGTGCTGGCCTGCGGCGACTGCGGCTGGAAAAGCGAATGCCCGCACTGCAGCGCCTACCGCGTGTTCCACAAGATCGACCGCACGCTGCGCTGCCACCACTGCGGCTTCACCGAGCGCGTGCCGCGCGCCTGCCCGGCCTGCGGCAACCCCGACATCGCGCCCGTCGGCCGCGGCACCGAGCGGCTCGAAGAACATCTGGCCGAGCTGTTCGCCGGCGTGAAGCATGCGGACGGCAGCGCGGTGCGCATCGCGCGCATCGACGCCGACAGCACCAAGAAACAGGGCGCGCTCGAATCGCAGCTCGCGGCCGTGCACGCGGGCGAGGTCGACGTGCTCGTCGGCACGCAGATGATCGCCAAGGGCCACGACTTCCGCCGCATCACGCTGGTGGCCGCGGTGAACCCCGACGGTGCGCTGTTCTCCAGCGACTTCCGCGCGCCCGAGCGCCTGTTCAGCCTGCTGATGCAGTCGGCCGGCCGCGCGGGCCGCGACGCCGCCTACCTCGCGGCGCAGGGCACCAAGGCCGAGATGTGGATCCAGACGCACCACGCGCCGCATCCGCTGTTCGCGGCGCTGCGCCGGCACGACTACGAGGCCTTCGCCAAGCAGCAGCTGGAAGAACGCCAGGCCGCCGCCATGCCGCCCTTCGCGTTCCAGGCACTGCTGCGCGCCGACGCGCGCGAGCAATCCGTCGCGCAAGGCTTCCTGAACCTCGCGGCCGACAAGGCCGAGGCGCTGCCTGGCGCCGACCTGGTCACGCGCTACCCGGCGGTGCCGCTGGCGATCCAGCGCGTGGCGAATGTGGAGCGCGCGCAGATGCTCATCGAGAGCCCGTCACGCGCCGCCCTGCAGCGCCTGCTGGCCGCCTGGCAGCCGCTGCTGCACGAGTTGCGGCGAACGCCCGAGGGCAAGGGCGTGATCCGCTGGCTGGTGGACGTGGACCCGCACAGCATCTGAGGCAGGCGCCTGCCTCAGCGCGGGCGCAGGATGCGGTTGCGCAGGCCTTCGGGTTTGCGCAGCAAGGGCGCGGCGGGGCCGGTGACGGCGCTCTTGGCGAGGCGACCGGCTGGTACGGCGGGACAGGCGCCCGTGACCTGATACGCAAGCGCGGCGGCCAGGCGCGCCTCTTGCGAATCGCCGAGCGCATGGCTGAAATCGTCGGGCACGAAGCAGGTGGGTGCGAGGCCGTCCGGGTAGTCGCCGAAGCCCTTGGCGTTCACGCCCTGGAACTGCACGCTGAAGTAGGTGGTGCCGCAGTTGTCCTGGGGATAGAAGCCATAGGGCTTGCCGCAGGTGATGTCACCGATCTGGACCACGTCGATGTCGATGCCGCGCAGGCCGTTGATGAACGCCTCGCTGGCCGAGCAGGTGTCGGGCCCCGTGAGCACGTAGACGCGTCGCAGGTCGAGGCTGGGCAGAGGCTGGTCGGCCGGGGCAAACAGGCCGCTGGTGGTGGACCAGAAAGGCGTGGGAAGGATCGGCTCGCCCGACACCGGATCGCGCTCGGTGTGCTTGTTGTTGAACCGCGTGGTCTCGAAGGCCTTGTCGCGCGTCTGCGCCTCGCCAGCGACCATGAAAGCCAGTTGGCTGGCCAGGTCCAGGTAGCCGCCGCCGTTGTAGCGCAGGTCGACGACCAGCTCGGTGGCCCGCTGCGTGCGCAGCCACTCCATGGCGGCCTTCAGTTGCAGTTCCGCCGTGCCGATGTGGTCGTTGAATTGCAGGTAGCCGACCGTGCGGCCCGCGTTCGGGAGCGTCTTGACGTTCTGGACGGGGGTCGAAATCACCGGCATCGCCGGCAGCGTGATGTCGCGCGGGGTGCGGCTGCCCACATCGAGAACGGTGAAGCGCGTGAGCGTCCCCGGCACGGGCGAAAAGATCGCGGCATTGAGGGCGTCGACGCCTTCCGGTGTGTCGTCGTTCACCAGATCGACACCGTTGACCTTGAGCACCTGGGCGCCACGCGGCAGGCCGGCGCCCGTCGTGGCCGCGGGAGAGCCGGGCTCCACGTACGCCACACGCACATCGCGCGGCGGGAAGAAGGAAAGGAAGGCCCACTGCGCGCCGTATCCGACGGACGAGCCGGCGCGCGAGAGCGCATTCCACTCCTCGGTGGTGTAGGTGAAATGGAACTGGTCCTTGTCCCTGCCCGACGGCGTCACGGCGTGGGTTTTGAGCACGTCGAAATAGTCGGCCGTGGCGTAGCGCGCGGGGTCCAGGTCCGGGACCTCGTCGTACCAGAGGTAGGTGTCGTTGACCCACGCGCGCAGCCAGTTGTTCTCGTCGAGCGTGCGGCCGGCCTTGTCCGCGAAGGGTTTGCCGTCGTAGCCCGTGCCGGTGCGCGGGGCCGCGCAGCGGTCCTTGTAGAGGCTCGCGGTGCGGAACACGCCTTCGACCCAGGGCGCGTTGCGCAAGGCATCGCCGTCGTCGGGCGCATCGGGCGGTGCCGTGGGTGGAGTGGTGGGCGGCGGCGTGGTGCCCGTGCCGCTGTTCGGCAGGAAGCTGACGCCAGAGCCTGCGTCTCCCCCGCCGCCGCAGGCAACGAGCACGGCCATCGGAACGGACAGCAGCAGAAGACGGGCGAAACGAAAACGCAGGGGGAAAAAAGACACGGCGAAGTTCCTGGTGGCGGTGGGCGCCGCCATCCTAGGAAGCCTCGCGTCGTTGCGCATTGGACCAAAGTCCTATGCGCGGCGTGTCAGTCGTCAGTGGTAGCCGGTGGGCTCCTTGCCCATGTCGACGTAGCGCAGCTCGTTGTGACGGCGCCGTGCAATGCTGTTCGGCCAGGCGAACACCACGAGGCTCAGCGCGGCCAGCGCGAGCGCGGCAGCGGTGCCGAGCGTGCCGGCATGCCAGAACCAGCCCACCGCAGCGAGCCAGGCCAACCACATCAGGATGCGAACCAGTATTGCCATCGCGCGCCCCACTTGGACCTCACACTTGCACCATTCACACCTTGGACTCGGAACCACTGTAGCAGCGCAAGTGCATACGCAAGCATTCATCTGAAGAGATAACGCACGCTATGCCTTAAGACATGCCCTGGGATTACCCCGAAATAATCTGCAAAAAGAGTTGACGGTACCCCCGGCCTTGCACAAGCTGTGCCTGTGCGGTTCCATTGCAGGGTCCGCGTTGTTTCGTGCCCGTTCGCTTGATGCAAAGGTCGCCGTGAAATCGTCGTCTCTTCTGGCTGGGGTCGTTGTCGCTGTCGCCGTGTCGCTCTCGTGCCTTGCTGTTGCAGGGTCCGCGGGCGCGGCAGAACTCGAACTGCAGGGTCGGCGGCTGGTGGTGTCGGGCACGCTCGACGGCAGCAAGGTCAAGGCCTTCACCGAGCACCTGGGCAGCGGCACGGTGCGCACCGTGGTCTTCGAAGACTCGTTCGGCGGCACCGCCGAAGCGGCCGGCGCGTATGCCGACGCGATCCGCGAGAGCGGCGTGCAGACCGAGGTGCGCGGCCACTGCATGGCGGCCTGTGCGTATGCCTTCCTGGCCGGCAAGACGCACCGCTTCGGACGCGGCCTGCAGGTCAACGGCATCCTGGTGCCGGTGGCGGCCCGCCCCACGGCGGCCGAGCTGGCGGTGCGCTGGCGCGGCGAAGAGGCCCGCAAGACACTGGCCGACTTCACGCCGCCCTCGCCCGCCGCAGCCGCAGCCACCACCGCCGAGGCGGCACGCCCGATCGAAGCCACCGCGCCCACGCCGAAGGACAACTGGCAGCCCGACCACGGCGTGCTCTTCACGGCCAGTCCGACGCTGTTCGGCCGCATCTACAACACGTATTACTGCGACGGCACGCAGGGCCGCGACTTCTCGAAGTGCGAGCGGCTCTCCGACGCCGACCCGTACAAGCTCGGCGTGCTGACCGAGTAGCGCCCCAGGTCAGCGCAACGCGCCGACCGCTACCGGGAAGGTGAAGAACGCCGCCACCGTCGTCCACAGGATGATGCGTGCGATGCGGCCGTTGTCGGCGCCGAAGCGCTCGGCCAGCATCGACACGTTGCTCGCGCTGGGCAGCGCCGCGACCAGCACGATCACCGCCAGCGCCGAGGGCGCCAATGGCAGCCCCAGCGCGATCGCGCCGCGCCCCAGTGCCCAGACCGCCAGCGGATGCAGCACCAGCTTCACCAGCACCACGGGCAGCACATCGGCCAGCGGGGCCTTCGGCGCGGGCCCCGCGCCGGTGCCCATTGCCGCCGCCACCATGGCGCTGGCGCCGTGCTCGCGCGCCAGCAGCGCCGAGCGTGCGAGCACCGCACCGATGGTGAAGAGCGCCACGGGCGAGGCCGCGTCGGCCAGCATGGCGATGGTGCGTTCGACCGGCCCGGGCAGCTGCCAGCGCACGGCCGACAGCAGCACGCCCAGCAGGATCGACCAGGGCATCGGGTTCACGAGGATGCCGCGCAGCGCCTTGCGCGCGGCCAACGTCGCGCCATGGCGGCCCGCGCTGCCGGCGCCGTCGAGGCGCGACAGCGCGATGCACAGCGACGAGGTCACGACCAGGTCGAACGCGATCGTGATGATGATCGGCCCGGCCGCCTGCGCGCCCAGCAGTGCCACCAGCAGCGGCACGCCCATGAAGCCGGTGTTCGGAAAGGCCGCCACCAGCGCGCCGAAGGCCGCGTCGTTCCAGCCGATGCGCGCGTTGCGCGTGAACAGCACCACGCCCGCCACCACGGCCAGCGCGCAGATGCCCCAAATCAGTGCAACGCTGCCGTCCAGCAGCTGCGCGATGGGCGTGCCCGCGCCGAAGCGCAGCAGCATGCAGGGCAGCGCGAAATACAGCACGAAGGTGTTGAGCCCCGGAATCGCCTCCAGCGGAAGGATGCGGGTGCGGGCGGCGGCGTAGCCGGCCGCGATCAGGGCGAAGAAAGGAAAAGTAACAAGGAAAACAGGCAGCACGCCGGCATTGTCGTCCTCCTTCGTCGCGCGATGCCCGCTGACACAGCCGGCCGGAGCCGGGCCCGTATCATTGCCCGCTTTGCGACGGCCGCGCCCTGCGGCCCCCTCCTGCGTTTTCGCGTTCCCGCTTTCCCGGTTCCCCCTCCCCCATGTCCCACGGTCTCAATCTCGCCCAGCAAGAAGCGGTCAACTACATGCACGGTCCCTGTCTGGTGCTCGCAGGCGCGGGCTCGGGCAAGACGCGCGTGATCACGCACAAGATCGGCCGGCTGATCCAGTCGGGCCTGAAGCCCGAGCGCATTGCGGCCATCACCTTCACGAACAAGGCGGCCGCCGAAATGCGCGAGCGCGCCAAGGACCTGATCGGGCGCGACGCGCGCAAGGTGGTGGTGTGCACCTTCCACGCGCTGGGCGTGCGCATGATGCGGGAGGACGGCCACGTGCTGGGCCTGAAGAAAGCCTTCAGCATCCTGGACAGCGACGACGTCACCAAGATATTGAAAGACTGCGGCGGCACCGTCGACATCGCCACCGCCCGCATCTGGCAGTGGACGATCAGCAAGTGGAAGAACATGGGCCTGAACGCTGCGCAGGCCGCGGCCGCCGCGGTGGACGACAACGAGCGCATCACGGCCGAGATCATGGTCCAGTACGAAGAGCGGCTGCAGGCCTACCAGAGCGTGGACTTCGACGACCTCATCGGCATGCCGCTGAAACTGCTGTACGAGTTCCCCGAGGTGCGCGCCAAGTGGCAGGCCGCGCTGGGCCACATCCTCGTCGACGAATACCAGGACACCAACGCCACGCAGTACGAAGTGCTCAAGGCGCTCGCCGGCGAGCGCGGCCAGTTCACGGCGGTGGGCGACGACGACCAGTCGATCTACGGCTGGCGCGGCGCCACGCTGGACAACCTGAAGAAGCTGCCGGTCGACTACCCGACGCTCAAGGTCATCAAGCTGGAGCAGAACTACCGCTCCACCAGCGCCATTCTTCGCGCGGCCAACAACGTGATCGGCCCCAACCCCAAGCTGTTTCCGAAGACGCTGTTCTCGGAACTGGGCGAAGGCGAGCCGGTGCGCATCGTCGATGCCGACACCGAACTGCACGAGGCCGAGCGCACGGTGGCGCGCATCATCAGCCTGCGCGCGGGCGACACCATTTCGCAGGGCAAGCAGTACAAGGAGTTCCGCGACTTCGCGATCCTGTACCGCGCCAACCACCAGGCGCGCATCTTCGAACAGGCGCTGCGCAAGGCGCAGATTCCGTACAAGGTGTCGGGCGGCCAGAGCTTCTTCGACCGCGCCGAAATCAAGGACCTGTGCGGCTGGTTCCGCCTGTGGGTCAACAACGACGACGACCCGGCGTTCCTGCGCGCCATCACCACGCCCAAGCGCGGCATCGGCCACACCACGCTGGCCAGCCTGGGCAGCTTCGCGAGCCAGTACAAGCTGAGCCTGTTCGCGGCGCTGTTCAGCCCGTCGCTGCCGAGCGTGATTCCCAAGCGCACGCTTGACGGCGTGCACGAGTTCGGTCGCTACATCAACGACCTGGAGTACCGCGCGCGCCGCACCATGGGCGCCGAAGCCTCGCGGGCCTTCATGCTCGAATGGCTCAAGGAGATCGACTACGAGCGCCATCTCTACGAAGGCGAAGACAGCGAGGCCGCGGCCGCCACGCGCTGGACCAACGTGCTGGAGTTCGTCGACTGGATGTCGCAACGCGCCGGCGGTTCGCTCGACGACGCCTCGGGCGCGGACGACACGAACCCGAACGAGCACAAGAGCCTGCTCGAGGTGGCGCAGACCATCTCGCTGCTGTCGACCATCAGCGAGCGCGAACAAGACCAGAACGTGGTCACGCTCTCGACGCTGCATGCATCGAAGGGCCTCGAATGGCCGCACGTGATGCTCATCGGCGTGACCGAGGGCCTGCTGCCCTTCAAGCTCGACGACGACAACGGCCGCCAGAAAGTGGTGAGCGACGAGACCACGCAGCGCCTGCAGGAAGAACGCCGCCTGATGTACGTGGGCATCACCCGCGCCCAGCGCAGCCTGGCCGTGAGCTGGACCAAGAAGCGCAAGCAGGGCCGCGAGATGGTGCCCTGCATGCCGAGCCGCTTCATCGCCGAGATGGGCCTGGACAAGGCCACGACCAAGGAAGACCCGCGCGAGAAACTGAAGGCGCTGCGCGCCGAGTTCGCACGCAAGGCGCTGGACAGCGCGGCCAAGGCCGCGGCCACGCCATGAGGATGATGTCGAGGACGGCAACGATCGCGGCCGCGCTGCTCGCCGCCGCACTCGCGGCCGGTTGCGCCGCACCCCGCGACCCCAACTGCCCCGCCGATGCACGCGAGCTGCCGCTGCAGGCGCTGTACGGCCAGTGGGAAGCCCGCTTCGACGACCTGCCCGGCGCGGCCGTCGTGCAGCTGGGCAAGCACCCCGAGTACGCCGGCGTGCGCGGCACCATCACGCGCCGCGCCGACGCTTCAACCGAGACGACCGTCGCGCAGCTCGCGGGCGACGTCGACGACGAGGGCGCGCTGTCCATCGACGAATCGCTGGACGGCCGCGCCATCAGCGGCGTCTGGTCGGGCACGCTGCAACCCGGCGCCTGCGGCCGCGAGTTCCGCGGCACGTGGCGCGATGCCGCGACCGAGCGCACGCACCCGTTCGTGCTGCGCAAGACCGTCGCACAGGAAGGAAAGCCATGAAGACGAAACGACGACACCCCGCCTCTTTGTTCAATCTGCGCACCGTCGCGGCCGTGGCCGCGTGCCTCGGCGCTGCATCTGCCGCGCAAGCACAGGCCGTCGACAAGCCCGCCAGTCCGCTGGCCGATGCGCAGCTCACCTGGCAGCAGTGCGCCGCGCTCGGCGCGAACAACGAGGCACGGCTGGCCTGCTACGACCGCTGGTCGCAGCAGCAGACGCTGCCCTCGGTGTCGGTGCCCGTCGCGCCGCCCGTGCTCGCGAGCACGCAGCCGCCGGTGGACGGCACGATTCCGGCCACGCGCGTGGTGTCGGTCGCCACCACCGAAGGCTGCCGCGACCGGCAGTACTCCACGCTGTCGCGCTTCTGGGAACTCGAGAACGCCACCGACTGCGGCACCTTCGGCTTCCGCGGCTACCGCCCGCTCACGGTGTCGGCCTCGGCCGCCACCGACAAGCCCCAGCCACCGACCTCGCCGTCGGCCAGCCACACGGCCGAGCCCGTGGCCTACCAGGCGAACGAGATGCGCATCGGCCTGTCGGTGCGCACCAAGCTCGCGCAGGGCATGCTCACGCAGAACGACCCGGTCAAGAAAGACTCGCTGTGGTTCGCGTACTCGCAGCAGTCGACCTGGCAGCTGTTCAACGGCGCCATCTCGCGGCCCTTCCGCACCACCGACCACGAACCCGAGCTGATGTATGTCTACCCGACCGACTTCAAGCTGCCCGGCGGCTGGCGCTGGCGCTATGCGGGCGTGGGCATCGTGCACCAGTCGAACGGCCAGAGCCTGCCGCTGTCGCGCAGCTGGAACCGCGTGTACCTGATGGGTGGCGCCGAGCTCGACGATCGCTTCACCATCACCGGCCGCATCTGGAAGCGCATGTCGGAAAGCGCCGCGAAGGACGACAACCCCGACATCGCCGACTACATCGGCCGCGCCGAAGTCACGGGCCGCTGGAACCTCAACCGCGACAACCAGCTGGGCCTCACGGTGCGCAACAACCTGCGCGACAGCGGCCGCGGCTCGGTGCGCCTCGAATGGCTGAAGGCCATCGGCGACCCGACCAAGAGCAACCTGCGCTTCCACACGCAGCTGTTCCACGGCTACGGCGACACGCTGGTGGACTACAACCGCAAGCGCACCGTGCTGAGCATCGGTCTCAGCCTTGTCGATTTCTGATCTTCCTCACATCCAGGCCCTACCGATGAGTGCAGACCTCTCCCCCGTCGATGCCACGCAGCGCGAGATCATCGCGGCCCTGCACGTGGCGCCCGCCTTCGATGCCGCCGCCGAACTCGCGCGGCGCACCGACTTCCTTGCGGACTACCTGCGCAGCACCGGCCTGAAGACGCTGGTGCTGGGCATCAGCGGCGGTGTCGATTCGCTGACCGCCGGCTGCCTCGCGCAGCGCGCGGTCGAGAAGCTGCGCGCCGAAGGCCGCGACGCCACCTTCATCGCGATGCGCCTGCCCTACGGCGTGCAGCGCGACGAGGCCGAGGCGCAGGCGGGACTGGCGGTGATCCGCCCCGACCGCCTGCTGACGGTGGACATCCGCCCCACCGCCGATGCCATGCTGGCCGCGCTGCACGCCGGTGGTCAGGTCTTTCGCGACGCGGAGCACGAAGACTTCGTGCTCGGCAACATCAAGGCGCGCCAGCGCATGATTGCGCAGTTCGCGGTGGCCGGCGCGCACGACGGCCTCGTGATCGGCACCGACCACGCGGCCGAAGCGCTGATGGGCTTCTTCACCAAGTTCGGCGACGGTGCGGCCGACGTGACGCCGCTCACCGGCCTCAACAAGCGCCGCGTGCGCGCGGTGGCGCAGCTGCTCGGCGCGCCCGATGCGCTGGTCTACAAGGTGCCCACCGCCGACCTCGAATCGCTGGTGCCGGGCAAGCCCGACGAAGACGCCTTCGGCGTGAGCTACGAACAGATCGACGACTTCCTGGAAGGCAAGCCCGTGTCTGCGGCGGCGCGCGCGGTGATCCTGTCGACGCACCGCAAGAGCGCCCACAAGCGGGCGTTGCCGGTCGAGCCGCCAGCGCCCTGACAGCGGCGCGAGCGGAGCCTTCGCCGAAGAAAGTGTGAATCGGCGATGGAATTAAGTCTCAAAATAGCGTGAACAAACGTCGCATATCACCATTTAGTATCAATTGGTGTGCATACGTCTGTAAAAATTCTGAATGGCCGGGCGCAACGCTCAGCCCTTTGGAATCCCCATGCTTGATGTAGTGAAACCCGAAATCCTCGTGGTCGACGACGACCCCGAGGTCTGCGAAACGCTGGTCGAACTGCTCGAGTCATCGGGCTTTCGTGCGCAGGCCGTGCCGGACGGGCTGGCCATGGCGGCGCGCCTCGACCAACGCGCGTTCTCGCTCGTGATCATCGACCTGCGCCTGAAGAAGGAAGACGGCATCGAGCTCGCGCGCCAGCTGCGCACGCATTCGCGCATTCCGATCATCATCCTCACTGGCCAGGGCACGGCCGCCGATCGCGTGCTGGGCCTCGAAACCGCCGTCGACGACTTCATCGCCAAGCCCTTCGACAACCGCGAGCTCATCGCGCGCATCCGTGCGCTGCTGCGCCGCTCGGCCGGCACCGGCATGCCGCGCTCGCTGCGCGCCGACCGACTGAGCCACGAACGCTACCTGTTCGGCGACTGGACCCTCAACATCACCGCCCGCGAGCTGCTGCACAGCGACGGCTCGCCCTGCGACCTGACCCATGGCGAGTTCGCCCTGCTCGAGGTCTTCGTGCTGCACGCCAACCGGGTCATCGACCGCGAGCAGCTGCTGCTCAAGACACGCAGCGCCCAGTCGGATGCCGTGAGCCGCACGATCGACGTACTGGTGTCGCGGCTGCGCCGCAAGATCGAAGACGACCCGGACAACCCGCGTTTCATCTGCACGGAACGCGGCGCGGGTTATCGCTTTGCCGCGAACGTGGTCCGCTGCTGAGGCGGCGGTTCAGGCCGAATTCATGCACAGACTTCTTCGGTCCTTCCCTACGGCCCGGGGGCTTCGGTCGTGCACGCTGCGCAGCCGGTGGGCCTTCGCACTCGGTGTGCTGTCGATCGCACTGATCGTGCTGGCCGCCGTGGCCATGGTGGCGCTGTTCAACGCCAAGGCCGCGATCCAGGGCTTCGACGAACGCATCCTGCCTTCAGTGGCGAAGTCGCTCGCGCTGTCGGAGCGCGTCACGCACCTTGCGGCGGCCGCGCCCTACGTGGCGGAAGTCTCGATCTCGGCACGGCTCGACCAGGAGAAGGCCGAACTGCTGAAACGACAAGACGAAGCGCGCGCCCTCGCCGCGCAGCTGCCTCCGGCCAGCGGAGCGGCCACCGGCGTGCCGAAGGTGCTGAACGCGATGCAGGGGGTGCTGGACGATCTGATCGCATACAAGCGCCTGGACCTCGCGCTGCGCGAAGAAGGCCGCGGGCGCATTCATGCGCTGAGCCAGCTGGAGCAGCGCATCGCCGACATGCCCGAGCGCCCGAGGCACGCGGCGGACCACGCGCTGCAGTTGCTGCGTGTTGCCCTGTACGCCCACAACACGCTCGACCTGGACGAGGCCGAGCGCGTGTACCTTGCGTACACGCGATCCGGCAGCGCCTTGCGCATCGACCGGACGATCCGCGCACAGATCGCCGAGCTGGCCGACAGCATCTTCGCGCTGCGCAGGCAGCACCTCGCGCTGCGCGACCGCAAGACCCTGCTGCTCACCTCGACGCGCATGCTGTCGGAAGAACTCACGCGCTCGGTCGACCGCCATGTGACGATGCTCAGCGCCGAGGTGTCGTCGCGCGAGCATTCGGTCGGCCTGATCGTCCGCTCCGGACTGATCGCGGTCACCCTCGCGTTGCTGGTGGCAGCCGCCGCGCTGCTGCTCGGGTTCTGGAGCCTGCGGGATTCGCTGGGCGACCTGACGCGCATCACCTCCGCCATCACCGAGCTGTCGCACGGCAACGCGAGCCCGCAGCCCGATGTTTCGAAGCGCGATGACGAGGTCGGTGCGCTCATCGGCGCGTTCAACGTGTTCCGCGAGAACACACTGTCGATGCGCCGGATGGGCGCTGACATCTCCGAACAGCGGCGGCTGCTGCGCACGGTGCTCGACAGCATCGACGACGGCCTGGGCGCGTTCGACGCCGAAGGCCGGCTCGTGGCCTGGAACCCGCGCTTTGCCACCCTGCTGCGCCTTCCCTCGCAGGCGGTGCATACCGGCGCGACACTCGACGCGCTGCGCGGCGCCCTTCCACCGCTGGCCGACGGCCGCCCCGCCGTCGACCTGCTGGGGCCGCCCGATGCGCAGCGGCGGCGCGAAGACTGTCTGCTCGACAACGGCCAGGTGCTGGCCGTGCGCAACCACGCCATGCCGACCGGCGGTTTCGTCACGCTGTACAGCGACCAGAGCGAGAGCCGCGCGCTCGAGCGGCAGGTGCGGCAGACCCAGAAGATGGAAGTGCTGGGCCAGCTCACGGGCGGTGTTGCGCACGATTTCAACAACCTGCTCGCGGCGGTCTTCAGCAACCTGCAGCTGCTGCAAGCGCGCGACGACCTGTCGCCCGACATGCGCCGCATCGTGGACCGCGCGTTCCGGGCCTCGGAGCGCGGCGCCGTGCTCACGACGCGCCTGCTGGCCTTCGCCCGCCGGCAGACGCTGCGCGTCGAAGTGCTCGATGTCGACCAGATGCTCACCGGGCTGCAAGACCTGATTTCGTACTCGCTGGGGCAGGACATCCGCGTCGAGCTCGACCTGCAGGCCCACGGGGCCTATGTGCTGCTCGACGGCGGGCAACTCGAGAACGCGATCCTCAACCTCGCACTGAACGGAGGTGCCGCCATGCCCCGGGGCGGCGTGCTCACCCTGCACAGCGCACTGCGCCCTGCAGTGCCGGGGGAGGCGGCCAACGGTCCCGAGCGCGCGACGGTGGAAATCCGCATCAGCGACACGGGCAGCGGCATGCCGCCCCACATGCTGGAACGCATCTTCGAGCCGTTCTTCTCGACCAAGGGGAATGAGGGCAGCGGACTCGGCCTGAGCATCGTCTACGGCTTCGTCAAGCAATCCGGCGGCGACATCCGGGTGCAGAGCGTGGTCGGCCAGGGCACGAGCTTCACGCTGGCGCTGCCCGAAGCCCCGCCGCATTCCGCGCCTGCGTGCGCGCCGCCGCAGTCCGCGTTGTCGCTCGCACAGATGCGCGTGCTGCTGGTGGACGACGACGCCGATGTGCGCGACGCCACCTTCGAATTTCTGAAGGAGCGCGGTGCGCGCGTGCAGGCGGTGGCGTCCTCGACGGACGCGGCTGCGGCGCTCCAGGCCCAGGCCTTCGACCTGGTGCTGTCCGATGTCAGCTTGGGGCCGGGCGGCGACGGCCTGCAGCTGATGCGCGACGTGCATCGCCTTCATCCCCGCATCCCCGTGGTGCTGATCTCGGGCCTCCCTTCCGACCTGCTCGCGCGCCGCTACGCGGTGCCGCCGAACACGCGCATCCTGCGCAAGCCGTTCCTCAACGGCGAGCTGATGCAGGCCATTGCACAGGCACTGGCGTCACACAGCGCCGACTCGCCGTCCCCCGCCGCTCTCTCCGCCTGAGCCACTGCCAGAGCCACTCGAGCCGCCGCCTGCCGCGACGTGGGCCCGCACGCGCGCGCCCACATTTGTTTGCATTGCGAGTGTTTCGTCATCTCTTTTAATTGTTTACTTTTTATTTACGAAGCTCCGCCCCAATAGCGTCTTGAAGGTCCCCTGCTCGCCCCGCGATGCCGAGGACCTGCCGCCCGACACAAGACATGCGAAGGAGGAGCGTCCGATGCCTGGACTGGAGACGAAGACTGCACGGCGTGCTGCGGCACCGCGTTTGCAATGAGAAACGCAATGCCGCAGGGCGTGCGCCGCAACCCCGCACCGGAAATCGAGCACAGCTTCATGCGTGCATCGCAAAGCGGCCCTGCACCTTCGGGCCAGCGCGGCTTCCTGCACTGCTTGCAGCACGGCAGCCCGTCGCCGCTGGAGCGCTGGCACTGCCACGACGAATACGAACTGCACCTGATCGCGGACACCCGAGGCTGGGCCTTCGTCGGCGACCACGTCGGGCGCTTCGAGCCCGGCCACCTGGTGCTCACCGGCCCGCGGTTGCCGCACAACTGGGTCTCGCACAACCTCCCGTCCGAGGGCGTGGAACTACGCAGCATGGCGCTTCAGTTCTCGGACGCGCCGCTGCGCAAGGGCATGGAGGTGTTCAACGAACTCCAGGAAGCCGCGCCATTGCTGGAGAAGGCGCGTCATGGCGTCGAGTTCTTCGGCATCAGCGACAGCGTGCGTGAGCACTTCGACCGCCTCCAAGGCAGCGAGGGGCCGGAGCGCTTTGCCGAGTTCCTGCGCTTGCTGAACCGGCTCGCGCGATGCAAGAACCACCGCGTGCTCTCTTCGGGATGGTTGCCGATCAAGGGCAATGCGGAGATCGTCGAGGCGATCGGCAAGGCCGTCACCTACATCCGGCTGCACCTGGATCAACCGCTGTCAGTTGCGAGCGTCTGTGAACACGCACGCATCAGCCAGAGCAGCTTCTCCCGCCTGTTCAGCCAGTCCACGGATGTCGCGTTCACCGATTTCGTGAACCGGCTGCGCGTCGGCAAGGCCTGCCAGTTGCTCATGGAGAGCGACCAGCAGATCTCGAGCATCTGCTACGCCGCGGGGTTCAACAACATCGCGAACTTCAACCGACGCTTCCTGAAGCTCAAGGGCATGACGCCCAAGGCGTTCCGCCTGCAGGCGGCCATGCGCCACAGCCGGAGCCAAACGCTGCCGATCTCGCGCTTCGAGATGGAAGGCATTGGCGTCGGCGCGATGGCCGCAGCGGGCACCTTTCGCGCCAACGCCGGGCTGTACCTTCAGTCGTAGGCGACGGTCACCAGCGCAGCCGACGGGCCGCCGGCCGGCGGTGCTGCAGATGTCCTCAGCGACAGCGTGCCGCCGTGCTGGCCGATCACATGCCATTGCGCGGGATCGATGGCTCGCGCCCGCCCCTGGCTGTCCATGAAGCGCGCCGATACCGCCTGTGTGTGGACCGTTTCGACCTTCACCCTGGCACTGGGGCGGTCCACGGCCTCTCGGACAAAGACCAGTTCGGCTTGGCGTCCGCGTGCCGATGCCACCTTCATCCGCGCAGGAGGTGGGGCCGGGGCAATCTCATAGGGCGCGGCGACGATGGCGCCGACGAAATGAATGACGCCGTCGCCGGCGTGGCTGCCAAGCGCCAGCCCGCCAATCAAAGGAAAGCAAGCCATGGTGGCAAGCTGACGAAAAGAGCGCGCACGTCGTTTCATGTTCTTCCCCTTCCCTACCATCCGCCGCCGAGGCGACACATTCAAGGGCGCCTTTGACAAGGCGGCGAGAGCATATTACGCGCGGGACATGACGTTTGTCTCGGTGCATTCACTCATGCCGAGACCCGAAAGCGACAGGCGGGAAGATCGGTGCGCTTGGGCGCATGAAGAAGGCAGGCGGCCTGCCCGTCTGCCTGCTCCTGCCTATTGATAGTTCAACGTGAAGGTCACCACGGCATTCGCGGTGCCGGGCCCGACGGTGGCGCTGGTCTGGTAGTAGGCCGCTTGCAACACGATCGCAAAGTTGGTGCCGTTTTTGTAGTCGTAGCCCGTGAGTGGGTAGAGCGTTTCGAACTGCAGCGGGACAGCGGCGGCATCTTTCAACTGCAGCCCGATGCCCGTTGCCGTTGAGCCGGAAGACAGCACGATCACGCCCTGGGCAGGCACGGCCAGGCCAGCGGGCGCGGAGAACCTATAGCCGATCTTCACCAAGCTAGCACCGACGCCCGCGATGTTGCCGCGCATGTCGGGAGG
The DNA here is from genome assembly GCF_002754375.1 of Variovorax sp. 54. Taxonomy (NCBI): domain Bacteria; kingdom Pseudomonadati; phylum Pseudomonadota; class Betaproteobacteria; order Burkholderiales; family Comamonadaceae; genus Variovorax; species Variovorax sp. 54. Next base: position 3,891,345 of record NZ_PEFF01000001.1, on the reverse strand, counting down.
GCAAGCCACGGAGACGGTGAACATCTTCGCGGGCGCCGATGTCGTGCCGATGCCCGTGAATGCCGAACTCTTGTGCGTGCCCATCGCCACGGTCAGGTCCTGCGTCGTGCAGGTCGGGGGGCCTTGAACATTCAACGGCCAGGCCGTGTATCCCCAGTTGGCACGAGTCATGACGCCATTGATACTGTGGCGCAACTCGATAAGCGGCTGGTCGAAGGTCGCCAGTCCGGCACTGGTGGGGCCCGTCTTGATGTAGCGCATCCAAGCAGAAGCCCTCAGAAAAACCGGGTTGGCTTCGGTCGCCTGAACAGCGCTCGTACATTCAAGCCATTGACCATCCGTAGCGGTCCATTTCGGGATAGCCGATCCTGACGACGCACCAGGGCCACCAAGGTCCACGTTGGTCAGCCTGCAACTCCCCGCTTCGATACGCCCCTCGAATGCAACGCCAACCCCAGGCAGGCTGGTGTTGAAAACAGTGACCATGCCCCCCGCGGACCCCGTTGTCTGCATACCCGCGGTCGACAGCCCCGTCACCTTCATCGCCAAGCCAAAGGCACCAGTCCCGGTGCATCGATAGACATGATCCCCTGTGGGCGGCGCCGACCAGGCCGAAAGCGCACCACCGATCGGCAGATCGCGAGGTGCGAGCAAGTAGGACGGTTGGTACATGTACTTGAAGGCGGTCGTCGTCAACTCGCACTTCGGCTGTGCATCAGCAGAAGCCGGCCACCACAGGAAAAGTAACAACGCCAGACCGGCGAACAACCGGCCCGCAATCCTGTCAAGAGGCTTCGATGGCCACGGGTTGCAGTTCATCGCACGGGTCTCCCTTTTCCTTGAATGCTCGGATGCCATGTTCGGCACTCACATCACACATCGGGCATCGATTACTCGCCATGGCGAGGAACGGCCGGGGACGGAATCATCGGCTGGGGTGTCATGCAGCACGAGCGGCAACCTGCAGCGCTGGTCGCCTCCTTCACCCCATGCCAACTCGTAGCGCATGGCATCGCCCATCACACTGCGCAGCAGAAGCCGCCCGTCCTGCCCCACCGTACCGACCTCTTGCCCGTCCGCGTCGGTCACTCGCGCACCGAACGGCACCGGCGTGCCGTCGGCCAGGGTCACACGCACTAGCACCGAGCGCCCGCCGCCCGAGGTCTCGAACTTCAGCTTGACCACGGCGCCTGCCGTGGGGGCGACACGCTGTGTGCTCGATTTCAGCTCGACGCTCATCGGCAGCCCCTTGGGGTCGAGCTCGACCTCGTTGCTTGCAAACGGTGCAAGATTCGACACCACCGCCTGCCCCCACGGGCCGATACGCAGCCCGCTCGCGTTGGTGACGCGTGCGCCGCCCACTCATCAGAAGGGATTCAGTCCGTTGACGACCGCCACCGCCCCCGTTCCCGCCGGCACGCCCGGCCACCCCACTCCACCTCGCTCGCCACACCGCTGGCAGTTTCTTCGCGCGGGCGGCGTGGACCAGGTGGTGTTCCGCAACGGCGAGGACATTGCGCGCATCGCCGAACTCGACCAGAAGCTCTGGGTCGCGCTCGCCTGCCCCACGCGTGGCATCGACTTCGATGCGCGCACGCTCGACCTCATCGACACCGACAGCGACGGCCGCGTGCGTCCGCCCGAGGTCATCGCGGCCTGCCAATGGGCGTGCGAACGGCTGCGCAGCGCCGATGTGCTGCTCGCAGGCAGCGGCACGCTGTCGCTGGACGACCTCGACCCCACGTGCGCGCCGGGTGCCGACCTTGCGAAGGAAGGCCGGCGCATCCTCGACCTGCTCGGCAAGCAGGACACGCACACGCTGACGCTCGCCGACATCGCCGACCGCGGCGAGTGGCTGGCGTCGATGCGCTTCAACGGCGACGGCGTGGTCACGCCCGACACCGCGGACGACGACGACGCGCTGCGCGCGGTCATCGAGGAAGCGATCCGCACCCACGGCAGCACACCCGATCGCCATCAGAACAAGCCCGGCCTCGATCGCGCCCGCGCCGGAGCCTTCATGGCCGACGCGCTGGCAATGCGCGACTGGTATGCGCAGGGCGACGAAGAGGCGCTGCCGCCGCTGGGCGCGCGCACGCTGGCGGCGGCCGAGGCCTTGCGCGCGGTCGTTCCCAAGGTCGACGATTTCTTCGCGCGCTGCCGCGTGGCCGCCTACGACGTGCAGGCCGTGGCGGCGCTCAACCCTTCGCCCGAAGCCTACGACGCGCTCGCCGGGCACACGCTCGACGCGAACGCGCAGCCAATCGCCGAACTGCCGCTGGCGCCCGTGACCCCGCGTCGCGCATTGCCACTGCACGGCGCGTGCCTCAACCCCGCCTGGGCCGATGCGATGGCCACGTTCGCGCGCGACACCGTGGTGCCGTTGCTCGGCGAACGCGACGCGCTGGAGGAGGCGCAGTGGCAATCGCTGCGCCTCCAGCTCGCACCGTGCGAGGCATGGATCGCCGCGCGGCCCGACAACGCGCTCGCCGGCCTGCCGCGCGAGCGCATCGACGCGCTGCTTGCCACACGCGATGCGCTGCTCGCACTCATCGCCGAAGACGAAGCCGCCGAGCACCACAACCGCTTGCTGACCGACCTCGAGAAACTGCTGCGGTTGCAGCGCGACCTGCGCGTGCTGCTGCACAACTTCGTGTCGTTCAAGGCGTTCTATCGGCGCGAAGACGCGATCTTCCAGGCCGGCACCCTCTACCTCGACGGGCGCAGCTGCGAGCTCACGGTGCAGGTGCAGGACACCGCGCGCCACGCCACGCTGGCGGGCCTGGCGAAGACCTGCCTCGCGTACTGCGACTGCACGCGCCAGGGAGAAAAGATGAGCATCGTCGCTGCCTTCACTGCGGGCGATGTCGACTTCCTCTTCGTCGGGCGCAACGGCGTGTTCTACGACCGCCAGGGCCGCGACTGGGACGCCACCATCACCAAGCTGATCGAGAACCCCACCAGCGTCGCACAGGCCTTCTTCGCGCCGTACAAGAAGTTCGTGCGACTGATCGAGGAGCAGGTGGCGAAGCGTGCAGCGGCCAGCGAGGCCGGCTCGCAAGCCGCGCTGCAAACGCTGGCCGGCAAAGTCGCCACGGCGGACGCACCGGCCGACGCCAGCGCGTCGGCGAAGACGCCGGCCAAGCCGGGGCCGATCCTGCCCCCTGGCAGCCGCATCGACGTGGGCACCGTCGCGGCCATCGGCGTGGCGCTCGGCAGCATCAGCGCGGTGCTGGTCGGCATCTTCGGCAAATTCGTCGACCTGGGGCAGTGGATTCCGGTGGCGCTCGTCGGCATCGTGATCGCGATCTCGGGGCCGAGCATGCTGATCGCGTGGCTCAAGCTGCGTCAGCGCAGCCTGGGCCCGATCCTCGACGCGAGCGGCTGGGCCATCAACGGCCGCATGAAGGTCAACGTGCGTCTGGGCGGCATGCTGTCGCAGACGGCGCGCGTGCCGCCGGGCGCCAAGCGCATCGCGCCCGATCCGTACCGCCAGCGGCACGGCCTGGCGGGCGCGCTGGCCGTCACCTGCGTGGTCGGCGCAGTGCTGCTGATGGCGTGGCGCATGGACTGGCTCGACCCTCGGTTGCCACCCCGGCTGCAGCATGATCGGGCAGCTGCAACCACACCGGGCGCTTGAAACACATGACCATCGACTGGCACCTCGAACGCTTCGTCACGGCGCAAGACCCTGTCTACGCACAGGTCTGCGCGGAACTCACGGCGGGACGCAAGCGCACGCACTGGATGTGGTTCGTCTTTCCGCAATTGAAGGCACTGGGCCGCAGCGCGACCGCCCAGTTTTTCGGTCTGGACGGTGCCGCCGAGGCAACGGCGTACTGGCAGCACCCCGTGCTGGGCAAGCGGCTGCACCACTGCGCAGAGCTGGTGCGCGATCTGCCCGCCGGCACCGACATCCACCAGGTCTTCGGCGCACCGGACGACCTGAAGCTGCGCTCCTGCATGACGCTGTTCGAGATCGCGGTGCCCGAAGCATCCGTGTTCGGCGACGTGCTGGCACGGTATTTCGACGGTGCACGGGACGACGCGACGATCGCGCTCGTCTCGCACTGACGGGAGGACATACCCGGAACATGCAGAACGGCGACGGCGCCGCAGTTCATCAGGTCAAGCTCGACGAGCTGGATCCACCCTGTCGATGCGGAAGACGACTTCATCGGCATCGACGCAGATCGCGCCACGTCACGGGAAGAAATTCCCGGGGCTGATGCCAGAAAGCAAAAAGCCCAACCTCGGAAGGTTGGGCTTTTGCTGAATTTGGTGGCCTGGGGCGGAATCGAACCACCGACACGCGGATTTTCAATCCGCTGCTCTACCAACTGAGCTACCGGGCCTTGGTGTGCAGCCTCAAATTATACAGCGCTTCTGCGGCCCCGCGAAAGGTCCACGCCAAGTTGTTTGAGTTTTCTATAAAGATGGGTGCGCTCGAGGCCGGTTTTCTCGGCGACGCGGGTCATCGAACCGTTCTCCATCGCGAGGTGGAACTCGAAATACGCCTTCTCGAAACCATCGCGCGCATCGCGCAGCGGGCGGTCGAGGTCGAAGCTCTGGGTCGACTGGGGGCCCGCATCGGCCACCGGCACCGCCGCCAGCGACGCCATCAGCAGGCTGTCGCCCGTGGTGGTGATGGCGGCGGCCTGGTGAGCGCCGGTGGGTGGCGGCACCACGCCGGCGGCGGTGCGGCGGGCGTTCTCGCGCGCCAGCCCCTGCTCCACCGCCTTGAGCAGCTTCTGCAGCGTGATGGGTTTTTCGAGGAACGCGAAGGCGCCGATGCGCGTGGCATCGACCGCGGTGTCGATGGTGGCGTGCCCGCTCATCATGATGACGGGCATGCTCAGCAGGCCCGCGGTGGACCACTCCTTGAGCAGCGTGACGCCGTCGGTGTCCGGCATCCAGATGTCGAGCAGCACGAGATCGGGCCGGGCGCGTTGTCGGGCCGCGCGGGCTTCGGCGGCGTTTTCCGCGAGCTCCACGTTGTGGCCTTCGTCATTGAGAATTTCGAAGAGCAGGTCCCTGATGCCCAGCTCGTCATCGACCACGAGAATGTTTGCCATGAGTGCTGCTTGTTGTATGCGCTGTGTGTATTGATCCGCTCCCGATCCAGCCGCGTGCGCTGGATTCACCGGTACTCAGGCGGACGAAGACTTCGAATCTTCGGTGTGAGCGACCGCTGCTCGCGGTTCGCCTGCCAGCGCGAATGATAGCGAGACTTGCGCGCCGGCCACAGCCCCGTCGACGACACGGTTGGAAAGCTCGATGCGCGCACCGTGTTCGTCGGCGATCTTCTTGACGACGGCCAGGCCCAAACCGGTACCTTTTGTTTTCGTCGTGACGTAGGGCTCGAAGGCGCGCTTGAGAATATTTTCGGCAAAGCCGGGCCCGCTGTCCTGCACGGTAAGGCGCACGCGCTGGCCCGAATCGCCCAGCCGGGTGCGAATGACGACCTCGCCCACCCGACCCGTGCCGCTGGCGGCGGCCTCGGCGGCGTCCTGTGCGTTCTGCAGCAGGTTGTGCACGACCTGGCGGATCTGCTGTTCGTCGCCGCGCACGGGCGGGCAGCGCTCGTCGAGCTCCGAACGCAGCGTGATGGGCAGGTTCTCGGCGTGGTACAGCTGCAGCACGTCGGCCAGCAGCGCATTGAGGTCGACCGGCTTGAGGTCGGCCGCAGGCAGCCGTGCGTAGTCGCGGAATTCGTTCACCAGCCGCTTCATCGCGTCGACCTGGTCGACGATGGTCTTGACCGACTTCACCAGGATGGCCTGCTCGGGCGGCGCCACCTTGCCCGAGAGCTTCATCTCCAGCCGCTCGGCCGACAGCTGGATCGGCGTGAGCGGATTCTTGATCTCGTGCGCGAGCCGGCGCGCCACCTCGCCCCAGGCCTGCGCGCGCTGGGCCGAGACGATTTCGGAGATGTCGTCGAACACCAGCAGCCGCGCATCGCCCGGCAGCTCGGCGCCCCGCGCGACGATGTTGATGGCGTCGTCCTGCTGCGGCATGTCGTTGCCTGTGGCGTGCAGCTCGAAGGCGTGCTGCCAGTGGTCCAGGCCGTGCTGCATGCGCTCGACCAAGAACTCGTCGAACTGCTGCTGCACCTTGGCACCGAAGTCGGCCAGGCCCGGCACATTGACCAGCGCCTGCCCTTCGTAGGCGGCGAGCGGCGCGCGCAGCACGCGGGTGGCGCCCGGGTTGGTGGACAGCACGGTGCCCTTGGCGTCGAGCACGATGACGCCCGAGGTCAGGTTGTCCAGAATGGTCTGCAGGTTGTCGCGGGCTGCGTCGAGCTGGTCCATGGTCTTCTCGACCGCGCCGCGGGCGTCGGCCAGCTGCTGCGTCATGACGGCGAACGAGCGCGTGAGGCCGCCCAGCTCGTCCTTGCCCTGCAGCACGGCGGTGGGCCGCAGGTCGCCGGCGGCCACCTGGCGCACGCCGTCGGCCAGCACGAGCAGCGGCCGCGCCAGCTGGTTGCCGAACAGCACGGCCAGCAGCACCGCGCCGAACACGGCCAAGAACAGGCTCAGCGTGAGCGTGCCGATGTACATGCGGCGCAGCCCCTCGCGCGCGAGGGCCCGCTCCTGGTACTCGCGGTTGGCTTCCTGCACGGCCAGCGCGTTGGCGACCACGGCCGGCGGCAGCGGCCGCGTGACCTGCAGGTAGCGCGGCGCGGTGTCGAAGTCGAAGCCCGGTCGCTGCACCATGGCGAGCGCGCGCACGCTGGCGCTCGGCGGCGTGGCGCTGGGCAAGGCGGTTTCTTCCAGGCCCTCGACGTGCGCGACGGCGCGGTCAGGCCGCACCTGGCGGAACTGCTGCGCGGTCGGCCGCTCGGGGTTGAGCTGGAAGCGCGACGCGCCGGCGCTGGCCACCAGCTGGCCCGAGCCGGTCCAGAGGATCACGTCGGTGGCTTCGAGCTGGTCGCGGATGCGCTCCAGCAGCAGCCCCGCGCTCGCATCGGGCACCTGCGCCAGCTGCGCGCTGGCGGTGCGGGTTTTCGCGGCGAGGTCGTCAGAGAGCGAATCGAGCGTGGCGCGGCCCAGGTTCAGGCCGGCATCGAGCGCACCTTCCACCTTGACGTCGAACCAGCTCTCGATCGAGCGCGCGACGAACTGGTAGGACACCACATAGACCAGCGCCCCCGGCACCACCCCCACGAGCGCGAAGATGGCCGCGAGCTTGATCAGCAGCCGGCTGCCGAACTTGCCCTGCCGCAGCCGCCGCAACAGGCGGAACGCGACCCAGCCGATCACCAGCACCAGCAGCACGGCCACCACCACGTTGATGCCGAACAGGCGCACGTAGTAGCGCTCGTACAGCGCACGGTTGTTGGTGGCCTGGGCCAGCAGGAAGATCAGCACCAGGCCGATGGCCGTGACCATCGCGGCGCCGACGCCCACGGCCCAGCGCAACGCGCGCGAGCGGCGGGCGGCAGGCGTGGCCGCGGCGCCGCTGCGCGGCTTGGTGCTCACCGCTGCTTCTCCAGCGGCAGCCGGGCGGTGCGCTCGGCGGCGATGTTCCATTCGGCCTGCCCGACCATGCCGATCTGGAAAGGACGCGGCAGTTGCGAGGTGTCGAGCCGGAAGCGGAACGTGACCTGGTGCAGCGGCTCGTCGCCGATCTCGGCGGCGTCGCCCAGCCGCAGCCGGCCAACGCGCTTGATGGCTTCGAGCGCATCGGCGAGGCTGTCGAAATTCTGGTTCAGCGAGATGCCGAGGCCGGCGGCGGCGGTGATCGGCACCGGCGACACATTCAGCCGCCAGCGGCGCGTGAGAGGCTGGTAGGCCAGCCGCATGTGGCGCGCCACCTGGGCGACCTTGCGGTCGGTCCAGTACCAGCGTTCCTGGAAGACCTCGGCCTCGGCCACGAAGTAGATGGCGATGCCCTTGTCGAGCACGTCTTCCACCAGGGTGGGCAGCTCGAACTGCACGGCCGCGCTGAGATAGACGCCATCGTCGGCCTGCTCCAGGCGCATCTGGGTGATGGTGGCACCGCCGGCGCGGGCCTGGGCGGTGGCGGCGGCCGGGAACAGGGCCATCCACAGGGCCCAGACCAGCCACAGGCCGGCCAGCAGGATCGACCGGCGGCCGTCAGTGCGGCGCGGGTTTTTCAAGCAGGGCGTAGAAGAAGCCGTCGTGGTCACCAGAGGGATTGTCCGGGACGCCACGGGCATTCGCCCCACTTTGAGGCAGCAAGTGTCCCGGGGACGGCAGCAATCGGGCGTCGGTGTTGCGTACAAGAAACGCATCAATTTGTTGCGAGCCTTCTTCGCGGAACACGGAACAGGTGCAGTAAAGCAGCCGGCCGCCGGGCCGCACGAGCGGCCAGAGCGCGGCCAGCAGCGTCGCCTGCTGGGTCGCCAGCTGGGCGGTGTCGCTCTCGCGGCGCAGCCAGCGCACGTCGGGATGGCGCCGCACGATGCCCGAAGCCGTGCACGGCGCGTCCAGCAGGATGGCGTCGAACAGGGCGCCGTCCCACCAGTCGGCGGGGCGGCCGGCATCGGCCACCACGACCTTGGCTTTCAGGCCGAGGCGGGCGAGCGTCTCGTCGATGCGGCGGCTGCGCACGCCATCGACCTCCAGCGCGGTCACCTCGATGGCGTCGGCGCCGGCCCGTTCGATCAGGTGCGCGGTCTTGCCGCCGGGAGCGGCGCAGGCGTCCAGCACGCGCAGCGGTGCGCTGCCGGGTTTGGCCGGCAGCAGGCCGTCGAGCAGCAAGGGGGCCGCGAGCTGCGCGGCGGCGTCCTGCACGGAGCAGGCGCCATCGGCGAAACCGGGGAGCTGCTGCACGGGCCGGGCCCGCGTGAGCTGCAGGCCATCGGCGCCGACGCGCATAGCGCCAAGGCCCACGGCCTCCAGCTCCAGCAGGTACGCCGCCGGCGTCGATTGCAACGCGTTGACGCGCAAGGTCATCGGCGCCTGCGCGTTGTCGGCCGACAGCACGCGCTGCCAGTCGCGCGGATGGTCGCGCTTGAGGCGTTCGATCCACCAGCGCGGGTGGTTCCACTGCGCGACCGGTTCGCTGTCGGTGGCGGCCACGAGCTCGTCGCGCTCACGCAGGAAGCGGCGCAGGCAGGCGTTGATGAAACTGGCCTGCGCCCGCGTCGCGGGGTTGCGCTTGGCGGCTTCCACGGCCTGGTCGACCAGCGTGAAGGGTTCATAGGGGGCGTGGTCGCTGTGCCAGGCCAGCGCGAGCGCGGTGCACAGCAAGGCATCGGGCAACGGCGGCGGCGTGCGTTTGGCGAGGTGGCGGCGCAGTGCTTCGGCGCGGCCGAGCCAGCGCAGCACCTGGAAGCCCAGGGCCTGCACGCCGGGGCGCAGCGCAGGCTCGACGGCCTCGAACGCGACGGTGCCCGAGGTGCCGGCGCGAATCGACGCCAGCGCCCCTGCGGTCAGTTGCAGTTGGCGCCAGAGCGGCGGTTGTTGCGGCGCCGAGGAGGCGCTGCCCGAAGAGGGGTCGGAGGAAAGATCTGCTGGCAAGTTGGAGCCGATGGTAACGGGCGAGAAAGACAGCACGCCACGCGGTGGGAATGGAAACGAAGGCGTTACCCGCCTGTCGTCAGGTCGAGGCAGGTCAGAGCAAGGGCGCCGCAGGCCGCAGCCGCACGATCCAGGCCACCAGCAGCGCCGGGAACTGGGCGATACCGGCGTTGTACTGCGCCACGGCCTGGTTGAACTGGCCGCGCGCGATTTCCGCTGCCGCCGACGGCTCGGGCCAGGCGATGGGGGCGGCCGGATCGGATGCGCCGCCCAGGCCGGGCATCAGCGGCGCGGGCCGCGACAGCGTGCCGTCCGCGTCGAACACGGTGACCGCGCCCGGGTACTGGCGCCGCCATGCGGCGATGAGCACCTGCAGCGCAGTGGCCAGCGCCGCCATGCTGCCCGGGTCGAGCGGGCGCACCCGCGTCGCACCGAGCAGGGTCGCGAGCTGCGTCGTGGCCGCCTGCAGCGGCGCGACGGTGGGCGCGCCCTCGGGCGGCGTCTCGGGCCGGGGCGCGGCGGTGATGCTGGCCTGAACGAAATCGAGCTGCTTGCGCAGCGCCACGTCGAGCACGGCGTAGGCCTGCAGCACGGCGGCGCGCAGACGCACCAGCCGGTTGTACGCGCCCACGAACCAGAACAGCAGCAGCGCGACAACGAGCCATCCGGCCAGCGAATCGGGCAGGACGCTCATCGGAAACAGAACCTCTTGGTCATCGGTCGGAACCCAGGAAACACAAAGAAAAACGCCCCCCGACCAGAGCGGTCGGGGGGCGTGGGCAACCGGTCATGCTAACCAGTTATTCGGTCGCGGCGCCTTCGTTGGCGTCCACCGTGCTGGTCGTCGCATCGCTGTCGCTCGAGCCGGCCAGATCGGCAGCTTCCGACTCGGCGATGGCGCGGCGCTCGGCTTCGTCCATGGCGTCCTTGACCTTGCGGGCCTGGTGGTACGCCATGCCGGTGCCTGCGGGAATCAGGCGACCGACGATGACGTTTTCCTTCAGGCCGCGCAGCTCGTCGCGCTTGCCCATGATCGCGGCTTCGGTCAGCACGCGCGTCGTTTCCTGGAACGAAGCGGCCGAGATGAACGAGTCGGTCGACAGCGACGCCTTCGTGATACCCAGCAGCAGGTTGGTGAACGTCGCGGGGATCTTGCCGTCGGCGCGCAGGGCGTCGTTGGTGTTGAGCATTTCGCTGCGTTCGACCTGTTCGCCGGAGATGTAGCTCGTGTCGCCGATGTTGTCGACCACGACGCGGCGCAGCATCTGGCGAACGATCACCTCGATGTGCTTGTCGTTGATCTTCACACCCTGCAAACGGTACACGTCCTGCACTTCGTCCACGATGTAGCGCGCGAGTTCTTCCGAACCCAGCAGGCGCAGGATGTCCTGCGGGTCTGCCGGACCGTCGACCACGCTTTCGCCCTTGTTCACCACCTGGCCTTCGTGCACCAGGATGTTCTTTTCCTTCGGCACGAGGTCTTCGTAGACGCCGCCTTCGGGATCGGTGATCTGCAGGCGAATCTTGCCCTTCGTTTCCTTACCGAACGACACGGTACCGGTCATTTCGGCCAGCATGCCCTTGTCCTTCGGCGAACGGGCTTCGAACAGCTCGGCCACGCGCGGCAGACCGCCGGTGATGTCTCGGGTCTTCTGACCTTCGACCGGGATGCGTGCCAGCACTTCGCCGGGGCCCACGTCCTGGCCGTCGCGGATCTGAACCAGCGAGCCGATCGGGAAGCCGATCGTCACCGAGTGATCGGTGCCGGGGATCTTCACTTCCAGGCCTTGGGCGTCGATCAGCTTGACCTGCGGACGCACGACCTTGGCAGCGCCGCGGCGCTTCGGGTCGATCACGACCAGGGTCGACAGACCGGTCACTTCGTCCACCTGTTTGGCGACCGTCAGGCCTTCCTCGACGTTCTCGAACTGCGCCTTGCCGGCGAACTCGGTAATGATCGGGCGGGTCAGCGGGTCCCAGTTGGCGAGCACGTGGCCGGCCTTGATCTGCTGGTCGGCCTTGACCGCCAGGATCGCGCCGTACGGCACCTTGTGACGCTCGCGCTCACGGCCGTGCTCGTCATGGATGACGATCTCGCCCGAACGCGAAATCACGACCAGCTCGCTCTTGCTGTTGGTCACGTAGCGCATCGTGGCGTTGAAGCCGATCGAGCCGTTCGACTTGGCTTCCACGCTCGAGGCGATGGCAGCGCGCGAAGCGGCACCACCGATGTGGAAGGTACGCATCGTCAGCTGCGTGCCGGGTTCGCCGATGGACTGGGCAGCGATCACACCGACGGCTTCGCCGATGTTGATCAGGCCGCCGCGGCCCAGGTCGCGACCGTAGCAGGTCGCGCAGATGCCGAAACGCGTTTCGCAGGTCAGCGCGGTGCGGACCTTGACTTCGTCGACGCCCTGGGCTTCCAGGACTTCGATGTTGTCTTCGTCGAACATCTCGCCGGCCTTCAGCAGCACCGAACGGTTTTCCGGGTGCAGCACGTCGTCCGCAGCCGAACGGCCGAGGATACGGTCGCGCAGCGACTCGATCACTTCACCGCCTTCGACGATGGCGCGCATCAGGTAACCGCCGTGCGTGCCGCAGTCCTGCTCGGTCACGACCAAGTCTTGCGTCACGTCGACCAGACGGCGGGTCAGGTAACCCGAGTTCGCCGTCTTCAGCGCCGTGTCGGCCAGACCCTTACGGGCACCGTGGGTGGAGATGAAGTACTCCAACACGTTCAGGCCTTCGCGGAAGTTCGCGGTAATGGGCGTCTCGATGATCGAGCCGTCCGGCTTGGCCATCAGGCCCCGCATACCGGCCACCTGGCGAATCTGCGCTGCGGAACCGCGGGCGCCGGAGTCGGCCATCATGTAGATGGAGTTGAACGACTCCTGCTCGACTTCCTTGCCGTGGCGATCGATGACGCGCTGCTTGGAGAGCTTGGCCATCATGACCTTCGACACTTCGTCGCCGGCCTTGCCCCAGATGTCCACCACCTTGTTGTAGCGCTCGCCGGAGGTCACGAGACCGGAGACGTACTGCTGTTCGATCTCCTTCACTTCCTTGGCCGAGCGCTCGATGATGCCGTGCTTTTCAGCGGGCACCAGCATGTCGTCGATCGCGATCGAGATGCCGGCCTTGGTCGCCAGACGGAAGCCGTTTTGCAGCAGCTTGTCGGCGAACACGACGGTCTCTTTCAGGCCGCACTTGCGGAACGAGACGTTGATGAGCTTGGAGATTTCCTTCTTCTTCAGCGCCTTGTTGATGTTCGAGAACGGCAGGCCCTTCGGCAGGATCTCGGACAGCAGGGCACGGCCCACGGTGGTGTCCACGAGCGAGGTCGACGGCGTGAACACGCCGGTTTCCTTGTCCTTGGTGTACTCCGTGATACGCACCGCCACCTTGGCGGTCAGCTCGACCACATTGGCGTCGAGCGCGCGCTGCACTTCACCGATGTCGGAGAAGATCAGGCCCTCGCCCTTGGCATTGATGCGGTCGCGGGTCGTGTAGTACAGACCCAGCACCACGTCCTGCGAAGGAACGATCGACGGTTCGCCCGAGGCTGGGAACAGCACGTTGTTGGAGGCCAGCATCAGCGTGCGGGCTTCCATCTGTGCTTCCACCGACAGCGGCACGTGGACAGCCATCTGGTCGCCGTCGAAGTCGGCGTTGAAGGCCGCGCAAACGAGCGGGTGCAGCTGGATGGCCTTGCCTTCGATCAGGATCGGCTCGAACGCCTGGATGCCCAAACGGTGCAGCGTAGGCGCACGGTTCAGCATGACCGGGTGTTCCTTGATCACTTCTTCCAGGATGTCCCAGACCACCGGCGTGCCCGATTCGACTTCCTTCTTGGCAGCCTTGATCGTGGTCGCGATGCCCATGGCTTCGAGGCGCGAGAAGATGAAGGGCTTGAACAGCTCGAGCGCCATCAGCTTGGGCAGGCCGCACTGGTGCAGCTTGAGCGTCGGGCCCACCACGATGACCGAACGGCCTGAGTAGTCCACGCGCTTGCCCAGCAAGTTCTGGCGGAAACGACCGCTCTTGCCCTTGATCATGTCGGCCAGCGACTTCAGTGCGCGCTTGTTGGCGCCCGTCATGGCCTTGCCGCGACGACCGTTGTCCAGCAGCGAGTCGACCGCCTCTTGCAGCATCCGCTTTTCGTTGCGCGCGATGATTTCCGGAGCCTTCAGCTCCAGCAGGCGGCGCAGACGCGAATTGCGGTTGATGACGCGGCGATACAGGTCGTTCAGGTCGGAGGTCGCAAAGCGGCCGCCGTCCAGCGGCACCAGCGGACGCAGGTCCGGCGGCAGCACGGGCAGCACTTCGAGCACCATCCAGTTGGGCTTGATGCCCGACTTGCGGAAGGCTTCCAGCACCTTCAGGCGCTTGGAGTTCTTCTTGACCTTGACTTCGGAGCCGGTCAGGTCGCCGCGCAGGCGTTCGATCTCGCTGTCGAGTTCGATGCCTTCGAGCAGGTCCTTGATGCCTTCGGCGCCCATCTTGGCGATGAACTCGTCACCGTATTCCTTGCGCTTGGCGTCGTAGTCGTCCTCGGACATGATGCCGAACTTCTTCAGCGGGGTCATGCCGGGGTCGGTGATCACGTACGCTTCGAAGTACAGCACGCGTTCGATGTCGCGCAGCGTCATGTCGAGCACGAGGCCCAGACGCGACGGCAGCGACTTCAGGAACCAGATGTGGGCGCAAGGCGCGGCCAGGTCGATGTGACCCATGCGCTCGCGACGCACCTTGGTCTGCGTGACTTCAACGCCGCACTTCTCGCAGATCACGCCGCGGTGCTTCAGGCGCTTGTACTTGCCGCACAGGCACTCGTAGTCCTTGATAGGGCCGAAGATCTTGGCGCAGAACAGGCCGTCGCGCTCGGGCTTGAACGTGCGGTAGTTGATCGTCTCAGGCTTCTTCACCTCGCCGAAAGACCACGAACGGATCTTCTCGGGCGAAGCCATGCCGATCTTGATGGCATCGAAATGCTCATCGGGCGTGAATTGCTTGAACAGGTCGAGTAGCGATTTCATAAGACTCTTTCCCTTTTCAACTTAGGAACGCTCGAGCTCGATGTCGAGACCCAGCGAACGAATTTCCTTGACCAGCACGTTGAACGATTCCGGCATGCCGGCTTCGATCGAGTGCTCGCCCTTGACGATGCTTTCGTACACCTTGGTACGGCCTTGCACGTCGTCGGACTTCACGGTCAGCATTTCCTGCAGGACGTAGGCGGCGCCGTAAGCTTCCAGCGCCCACACTTCCATTTCACCGAAACGCTGGCCGCCGAACTGCGCCTTGCCGCCCAGCGGTTGCTGCGTGACGAGCGAGTACGGGCCGGTCGAACGGGCGTGCATCTTGTCGTCCACCAAGTGGTGCAGCTTCAAGAAGTGCATGTAGCCGACGGTGACGGGACGCTCGAACTGGTCGCCGGTGCGGCCGTCGTACAGGTAAGCCTGCGTGCGCGTATCGGTCAGGCCCTTGAGCTTGGCGATGTCGTCCGGGTAGGCGAGCTTCAGCATGCCGCGGATTTCTTCTTCCGAGGCGCCGTCGAACACCGGCGTCGCGAAGGTCGCGCCGCTTTGCAGGTTGGCGGCCATGGAGAGCAGCTCGGTGTCGCTCAGCTGGTCGAGCTCTTCCTTGCGGCCCGAGCCGTTGTACAGCTGCTCCAGGAACTTGCGCAGCTCGGCCACCTTGGCCTCTTGCTGCAGCATGTCACCGATGCGCTGGCCGATGCCCTTGCCGGCCCAGCCCAAGTGCACTTCAAGCACCTGGCCCACGTTCATCCGCGAAGGCACGCCCAGCGGGTTCAGGCAGATGTCGCACGGCGTGCCGTCGGCCATGTGGGGCATGTCTTCGACCGGAACGATCTTGGACACCACACCCTTGTTGCCGTGACGGCCGGCCATCTTGTCGCCGGGTTGCAGGCGGCGCTTGACGGCCAGGTAGACCTTGACCATCTTGAGCACGCCCGCGGGCAGCTCGTCGCCTTGCGTGAGCTTCTTGCGCTTTTCTTCGAACGCGAGGTCGAAGCTGTGGCGCGTCTGCTCGAGCGAGTTCTTGATCGACTCGAGCTGCGTTGCCACTTCGTCTTCCGCCGGGCGGATGTCGAACCAGTGGAACTTCTCGACCGACGACAGGTAGGCCTTGTCGAGCTTGGTGCCCTTGGCCAGCTTGTTCGGGCCGCCGTTGGCGACCTTGCCGGTCAGGAGCTTCTCGATACGGTCGAACGCGTCGGCTTCGACGATGCGCAGCTGGTCGTTCAGGTCGAGGCGGAAGCGCTTCAGCTCATCGTCGATGATCTGCTGGGCGCGCTTGTCGCGCTGGATGCCTTCGCGGGTGAACACCTGCACGTCGATCACGGTGCCTTGCGAGCCCTGGTCCACACGCAGCGAGGTGTCCTTCACGTCGGAAGCCTTCTCGCCGAAGATGGCGCGAAGCAGCTTCTCTTCAGGCGTCAGCGTGGTCTCGCCCTTCGGCGTGACCTTGCCCACCAGCGTGTCGCCCGGCTGCACTTCGGCGCCGACATAAATGATGCCGGATTCGTCGAGGCGGTTGAGCTGCTGCTCGGCCAGGTTCGGGATGTCGCGCGTGATTTCTTCGGCGCCCAGCTTCGTGTCGCGGGCCATCACCACCAGTTCCTCGATGTGGATCGAGGTGTAGCGGTCTTCGGCAACGACGCGTTCCGAGATCAGGATCGAGTCTTCGAAGTTGTAGCCGTTCCAGGGCATGAACGCGATCAGCATGTTCTGGCCGAGAGCCAGTTCGCCGAGGTCGGTCGATGCGCCGTCAGCCACCACGTCGCCCTTGGCGATCTTGTCGCCGCGCTTGACGATCGGACGCTGGTGGATGTTGGTGTTCTGGTTCGAACGCTGATACTTGATCAGGTTGTAGATGTCCACACCGACTTCACCGGCTGCCGCTTCGGCGTCGTTCACGCGCACCACGACACGGGTCGCATCGACGTAGTCGACGATACCGCCACGGGTGGCCGTGACCACGGTGCCCGAGTCGACCGCGGAAACGCGCTCGATGCCGGTACCGACCATCGGCTTTTCGGGACGCAGCACAGGCACGGCCTGACGCTGCATGTTGGCGCCCATCAGCGCGCGGTTCGCATCGTCGTGCTCCAGGAACGGCACGAGCGAGGCAGCCACCGACACGATCTGCGCGGGCGACACGTCCATGTACTGGATGCGCTCGGCACCGACCAGGATCGATTCGCCGGCTTCACGCGCGGAGACCAGGTCGCCGGTCAGCGTGCCGTCCTTGTCCAGGACCGCATTGGCCTGGGCGATGACGTACTTGCCTTCTTCGATGGCCGACAGGTAGTCGATGTCCATCGTGACCTTGCTGTCGACCACGCGACGGTACGGCGTCTCGATGAAGCCGTATTCGTTCAGGCGGGCGTACAGGGCCAGCGAGTTGATCAGACCGATGTTCGGGCCTTCAGGCGTTTCGATCGGGCACACGCGGCCGTAATGGGTCACGTGCACGTCGCGCACTTCGAAGCCTGCACGTTCACGCGTCAGACCGCCCGGGCCAAGGGCCGACACGCGGCGCTTGTGGGTGATTTCGGACAGCGGGTTCGTCTGGTCCATGAACTGCGACAGCTGCGATGCACCGAAGAATTCCTTCAGCGCGGCCGAGATCGGCTTGCTGTTGATCAGGTCGTGCGGCATCAGCGGCTCTTGCTCGGCCTGACCCAGACGCTCCTTCACGGCCTTCTCGATACGTGCCAGGCCGGTGCGGTACTGGTTTTCGGCCAGTTCACCGACGCAACGCACGCGGCGGTTGCCCAGGTGGTCGATGTCGTCGACTTCGCCGTTGCCGTTGCGCAGGTCCACGAGGATCTTGACCACGGCCAGGATGTCTTCGTTGGTCAGCACCATCGGGCCGGTCGATTCGTCGCGGCCGACCTTGGCGTTGAACTTCATGCGGCCCACGCGCGACAGGTCGTACGTGTCCGGGTTGTAGAACAGGCGCTGGAACAGGGCCTGCACGGCGTCTTCGGTCGGCGGCTCGCCGGGGCGCATCATGCGGTAGATGGCCACGCGCGCTGCGAACTCGTCGACGGTTTCGTCGATGCGCAGCGTTTGCGAGATGTACGCGCCCTGGTCCAGTTCGTTCGTGTAGATGACCTGGATGTCCTGCACGCCGGCCGTGCGCAGCTTCTTCAGCAGCGCTTCGGTCAGCTCGTCGTTGGCCTTGGCCAGGATTTCGCCGGAGTCGGCGTCGACGATGTTGCGGGCGATCACGCGGCCGATCAGGAAGTCTTCCGGCACGCTGATGTGCGTGGTGCCGCCCTGCTCGAGCTCACGCGTGTGGCGCGCGGTGACGCGCTTGTCCTTGGCGACCACGACCTTGCCCGACTTGTCGGTGATGTCGAAGCGCGCGACTTCGCCGCGCAGGCGCTCGGAGACGAACTCCATCTGCGCGCCGCTGTCCATCAGGCGGAAGTTGTCGTTCACGAAGAAGTTCGCGAGGATCGATTCCGGGTTCAGGCCGATGGCCTTCAGCAGGATCGTGACCGGCATCTTGCGGCGACGGTCCACGCGGAAGTACAGCATGTCCTTCGGGTCGAACTCGAAGTCGAGCCACGAACCGCGGTAAGGAATCACGCGGGCCGAGAACAGCAGCTTGCCCGAGCTGTGCGTCTTGCCCTTGTCGTGTTCGAAGAACACGCCGGGCGAACGGTGCAGCTGCGAGACGATCACGCGCTCGGTGCCGTTGATGATGAACGAACCCTTGTCGGTCATGAGCGGCACTTCGCCCATGTAGACCTCTTGTTCCTTCACTTCCTTGACCACCTTCGACTGCGAGGTCGACGACTCGCGGTCATAGATGATGAGCTGCACCTTGGCGCGCACGGCCGAGGCGAAGGTCAGACCGCGGGTCTGGCACTCACGCACATCGAACGCCGGCTTCGCCAGGTTGTACTCGAGGAACTTCATCTCGACGAAACCGTTGTGCGAGACGATCGGGAAGGCGGCGTCGAATGCGGCCTGCAGGCCTTCGACGGTGCGTTGTTTGGGAGCGATGCCGGCTTGCAGGAACGCGGTGTACGCGTCTTTCTGCATCTGCAGCAGGTAAGGGATTTCGACGACGCTGTCGCGGTTACCGAAACTTTTTCGGATGCGCTTGCGTTCGGTGTAACTGTACGCGGACGATTGGGCCATGAGAGCTCCGGTGCTTGAGATCTTCAGCGACTTGTCAGTGATGCCGGGCGAACGGCACCACTGCTTGGCGGCTGGCCACTACCAGCCGTTGGCGGACGGCGATGCATTGCACATCGCCCGAACCAAGGGGTCTTCTGCAGTCGGGTTCAGAAGACACTCAAAAATCGTCTTGGCTTTTGCTTTTCCGTCGACCTTTCGGCCTCTGGAAGAGCCGGAACCAAGCCGGCTTTTGGGTGCGCTCTGAAAGCGGCAAAGGCTGGAGGGCCTTTTCAGGCACCTCCAGCCCTCTAGGGGGTCTGAATTACTTCAGTTCCACCTTGGCGCCGGCATCTTCCAGCTTCTTCTTGGCGGCTTCAGCGTCAGCCTTCGACAGGCCTTCCTTGACAGCCTTGGGAGCGGCTTCCACCAGGTCCTTGGCTTCCTTGAGGCCCAGGCCGGTGATTTCGCGCACGGCCTTGATCGCCGACACCTTGTTCGCGCCAGCATCCATGAGCATGACGTTGAATTCGGTTTGTTCTTCAGCGACTGCAGCGGCGGGGCCGGCAGCTGCGGGGCCTGCCATGGCGGCAGCGCTCACGCCAAACTTCTCTTCGATGGCTTTCACCAGGTCGTTGAGTTCCAGGACCGTCATTGCGTCGAGCGCGGTCAGAAATGCGTCTTTATCGAATGCCATTTTTGTTTCCTAACAATTGGGTTGAATATTTCGAACGCGGGCCGCTTACGCGGGCTGCGCTTCGGCTTCCGCCGGTGCATCGGTTGCGGGTGCTGCTTCGCCTTCGCCACGCTTCGCGGCCAGCGCCGCGAGAACGCGTGCCGTACGGGAAATCGGGGATTGCATCAAGCCCAGCAACTGCGCCAACAGCACTTCCTTCGAAGGGATGCTTGCGAGCTGCTTCACGCCGTTCACGTCCAGGGCCTTGCCGCCAAACGCACCACCGCGAATCACCAACTTGTCGTTGGTCTTCGCGAAGTCGGCCACCACCTTGGCGGCGGCCACTGCGTCTTCGGAAAAGCCGTAGATCAGCGGACCGGTCATCTGGTCGCCAATGACTTCAAATGCGCTACCAGCCACAGCACGGCGTGCCAGGGTGTTCTTCAGAACACTCAGGGTCACACCCTTGCTGCGAGCTTCGGCACGCAGTTTGGTCATGTCGGCAACCGAAATACCACGGTATTCCGCCATCACGAGCGTTTGAGCTTTTGCGGCGAGGCTGGTCACATCACTGATGACCGCTTCTTTCTCACTGCGATTCAGACTCAAGGTCTACTCCTTTTAATGCGACCTTCGGCCGGGGCCTCGGATCGCGCTTCATGCAGCGACCAACTGTTTCGGAACAAAAATCAAATTCCTTGCAGTGGGGTCGCCATCTGCGCTGGATACCGGAAGGAACGATCCGGCCATTAAGTGCAGCGCCCTGCACACCAGCGGTCTTGGATGGCTCGCGGCAACCGAAGCTGCCACGACCCACCACATTCGCCCTGCTCCTTTCAGAGCCGGGCCAATCTCTTTAGCTCGCCGAGATGGTTTGCGTGTCCACGCGGACACCCAGACCCATGGTCGACGACACAGCCACCTTGCGCAGGTACACACCCTTGCTGGTCGCGGGCTTGGCCTTGACCAGAGCGTCGATCAGCGCAGCGAGGTTGCCTTGCAGCTTGTCGTTGTCGAACGAGCGACGGCCGATCGTGCCGTGGATGATGCCGGCCTTGTCAACGCGGAACTGGACCTGGCCAGCCTTGGCGTTCTTGACAGCGGTGGCGACGTCAGGCGTCACGGTGCCAACCTTGGGGTTGGGCATCAGGCCGCGCGGGCCGAGGATTTGACCGAGCGTACCGACGACGCGCATGGCGTCAGGGGCAGCGATCACGACGTCGAAAGGCATGTCGCCAGCCTTGACCATCGCAGCCAGGTCGTCCATGCCGACGATGTCGGCGCCGGCGGCCTTGGCTTCTTCAGCCTTGGCGCCTTGGGCGAACACAGCGACGCGCTTGGTCTTGCCGGTGCCGTTCGGCAGCACGACAGCACCGCGAACCACCTGGTCCGACTTCTTCGCGTCGATGCCGAGCTGCACGGCCACGTCGATCGATTCGTCGAACTTGGCGGTGGCGGCGTCCTTGACGATGACGATGGCGTCAGCCAGGGGGTACAGCTTGTTGCTGTCGACCTTGCCTTCGAGCGACTTTTGCTTCTTGGTGATCTTGGACATTTACACGCCCTCCACATTCACGCCCATCGAGCGGGCCGAGCCGGCGATGGTGCGAACTGCTGCGTCGAGGTCGGCGGCAGTCAGGTCCTTCATCTTGGCCTTGGCAATTTCTTCGAGCTGAGCGCGCGTGATCTTGCCGACCTTGTCGGTATGCGGACGGGCCGAGCCCTTGTCCAGCTTGATGGCCTTCTTGATCAAGGTGATCGCCGGGGGCGTCTTGATGATGAAGGTGAAGCTCTTGTCAGCGAACGCGGTGATGACCACCGGCAGCGGCAGACCCGGCTCGACGCCTTGGGTTTGCGCATTGAACGCCTTGCAGAACTCCATGATGTTCAAACCACGCTGGCCCAGTGCGGGACCGATGGGTGGTGACGGGTTGGCCTTACCAGCTGGCACTTGCAGCTTGATGAAGCCGACGATTTTTTTCGCCATGCTTTGCTCCTTGCGGGTGATATCGCCTGGGCTTTCGCCGCGGCTCCCCGGGGTTAAACGACTCTTCGATCAAGGCCGCGCGCCGAGTCGGACAACGCGCAGCCGGAAACTGGCAGGCCCGCCCGAAGGCAGGCCATGGGATCAGGTCTTCTCGACCTGACCGAATTCGAGCTCCACAGGGGTGGCGCGGCCGAAAATCATGACCGACACGCTGACCTTGCTCTTCTCGTAGTTGACGTCTTCCACCGTGCCATTGAAGTCGGTGAACGGGCCTTCCTTGACGCGCACGAACTCACCCACGGTGAACTCGACCTTGTGGCGCGGCTTCTCGGTGCCCTGCTGCATCTGGTTGACGATGTCCTCGACCTCTTTCTGCGAGATCGGAGCCGGACGGTTCTTGGCGCCGCCCACGAAACCCGTCACCTTGTTGGTGTGCTTCACCAGGTGCCAGCTCTCGTCGTCCATGATCATTTCGACCAGCACGTAGCCCGGGAAGAAGCGGCGCTCGGTGGTGCGCTTCTGGCCGTTCTTGATCTCGACCACTTCTTCGGTCGGAACCAGGATGCGGCCGAACTTGTCCTGCATGCCGGCGCGAGTGATGCGCTCGGTGATGTTGCGCTCGACAGCCTTCTCCATGCCCGAGTAGGCATGCACCACGTACCAACGCAGATCAGGGTTGGCAGCAGGCATCAGAAGAGGGTTTTTCTCCTCTTCCGGCGTGCTCGGCGTGGTTTCAACTGCGTCGTCGGTCATTATTTTCTCCAGCCCAGAATGAGGTCAAAGAACACCCATTCGAGCGTCTTGTCGGTGAGCCAGAGGAAGACGGACATGATCGCCACGAAGGCGAACACATAGGCCGTCATCTGCATCGATTCCTTGCGGGTCGGCCACACGACCTTCTTGACCTCGCGCCACGAGTCACGACCGAAAGCCCACAGCTGACGGCCATTCTCGGAGCTGCCGAAGGCGCCCACGGCCGCGGCCAGGCCGACCAGCAGCGCAGCCCATTGCACCAGCGAGCCTTGGCGCGACAGCAGATAGAACGCCACGATGGCGCCCACTGCCAGCACCACCGCCGCAGCCAGCTTGGCTTTGTCGGCACCCGTGCTCACGGTTTCGATTTGAGAAGTGGCCATGTCGGCTGATTTCCTGTGACCTTGCGGCCTTCAATTCAATGCATCCCTTGAGACGCCGAAGCCCACCGGATCGCGATGGGCTTGTCGGGGTGCCACCTAGGTGGCAGGGGCAGTAGGAATCGAACCTACAACCTTCGGTTTTGGAGACCGACGCTCTGCCAATTGAGCTATACCCCTCCGGTACTCTTTACGCTTGGCTTAGATGTCGAGGATCTTGGCCACGACGCCCGAACCCACGGTACGGCCGCCTTCACGGATGGCGAAGCGCAGGCCTTCTTCCATCGCGATCGGGTTGATCAGCTTGACGGTGATGCTGACGTTGTCGCCAGGCATGACCATTTCCTTGTCCGCGGGCAACTCGATCGCGCCGGTCACGTCCGTCGTGCGGAAGTAGAACTGCGGGCGATAGTTGTTGAAGAACGGCGTGTGACGGCCACCTTCGTCCTTGGACAGGACATACACCTCGGCGGTGAAGTGCACGTGCGGCTTGATCGAGCCGGGCTTGCACAGCACTTGGCCGCGTTCGACTTCTTCGCGCTTGGTGCCGCGCAGCAGCACGCCGACGTTGTCGCCAGCTTGGCCTTGGTCCAGCAGCTTGCGGAACATTTCCACGCCGGTGCAGGTGGTCTTGACGGTCGGGCGGATGCCGACGATTTCGATTTCTTCGCCGACCTTGATCACGCCGCGCTCGACGGCGCCGGTCACCACGGTGCCGCGACCCGAGATCGAGAACACGTCTTCGACGGGCATCAGGAACGTGCCGTCCACAGCGCGCTCAGGCGTGGGGATGTACGTGTCCAGCGCTTCGGCCAGCTTCAGGATGGCTTCTTCGCCCAGCTTGCCCTTGTCGCCTTCGAGGGCGAGCTTGGCCGAGCCGTGGATGATGGGGGTGTCGTCGCCAGGGAACTCGTACTTGTCGAGCAGCTCGCGCACTTCCATTTCGACCAGCTCGAGCAGCTCGGCGTCGTCGACCATGTCGCACTTGTTCAGGAAAACGATGATGTAGCCCACGCCCACCTGGCGAGCCAGCAGGATGTGTTCACGGGTCTGGGGCATCGGGCCGTCAGCGGCCGAGCACACCAGAATGGCGCCGTCCATCTGAGCGGCGCCCGTGATCATGTTCTTCACATAGTCGGCGTGACCGGGGCAGTCGACGTGTGCGTAGTGGCGGTTGGCCGTTTCGTACTCGACGTGCGCGGTGTTGATCGTGATGCCGCGGGCCTTTTCTTCGGGCGCTGCGTCGATCTGGTCGTAAGCCTTGGCTTCGCCGCCGAACTTGGACGACAGAACGGTTGCGATCGCAGCCGTCAGCGTGGTCTTGCCGTGGTCAACGTGACCGATCGTGCCCACGTTCACGTGCGGCTTGGTGCGGGTGAATTTACCTTTTGCCATTTTTCGACTCCGAAAAAAACGATTTCAACGCATGCAGATGGGTCGCAAGCCTGTCGTTGCAACCCCAGAAAACTGGTGCCCTTTGCGGGAATCGGACCCGCGACCTCTCCCTTACCAAGGGAGTGCTCTACCACTGAGCCAAAAGGGCTTTTGTTCTAACCAAATCGCTTCCGGCGCCGAACCGGGTCTCTGGAGCGGGAGACGGGAATCGAACCCGCGTCATCAGCTTGGAAGGCTGGG
The DNA here is from genome assembly GCF_002754375.1 of Variovorax sp. 54. NCBI lineage: Bacteria > Pseudomonadati > Pseudomonadota > Betaproteobacteria > Burkholderiales > Comamonadaceae > Variovorax > Variovorax sp. 54. The sequence goes on along the minus strand of NZ_PEFF01000001.1, from coordinate 3,867,268 downwards.
GTTCTACCATTGAACTACTCCCGCATCGGGGGCACTTCAAGGCACCCAAAGCGCTAGATCCAATCGCTCTTAGAAACCAAATTCATCGCTGGTGGAGAGGGCTGGATTCGAACCAGCGTACTCGTAAGAGGGCAGATTTACAGTCTGCTGCCATTAACCACTCGGCCACCTCTCCGGCGAACCTCGAAATATAGCACGATTTTGTGACTACACAGGATTCCCAGCAAAAGATGAAGCGGGGAAACCTGCTCGAGGTGTGAAGCCTCTGATTATGAGCGAAGTTCGGAGCGTCCCGACTCCTGCGCCTCACGCCATGCACGGGCTTCACCGAAATGGCCGCAGCCGATGAACGGAACGGGTGGCCGGAGCGCAGAAAGCGGCGAGGGATGATTCGACATCAGCACCTTATGGCGCTCAACGTCAATCAACGCGCGCTTACTCTGCGCGTGCGAGCCCCATAGCATAAAAACAACAGGCCGTTCGCCCTGCGCCACATGGCGAATCACGGCGTCGGTCAGCACCTCCCAGCCGCGGCCTGCATGGCTGGCCGGCTGGGCTTCTTCAACCGTGAGACAGGTGTTGAGCAGCAGCACGCCGTGCGTCGCCCACTTCACGAGGCTGCCGCCCGGGCTAGGAAACGCCGGCGGCGGCGTGCCCAGGTCGCGCTGGAGTTCCTTGAAGATGTTGCGCAGCGACGGCGGCAGGGCCACGCCCGACGCCACCGAGAAGGCCAGGCCCTCGGCCTGCCCTCGCCCGTGGTACGGGTCCTGGCCCAGGATCACCACCCGCACGTCTTCCGGCGGCGTGAGTTCCAGCGCCCGCAGCGGCTGCGGCGGAAAGATCACCGCCCCGGCATCAAGACGTTCGCGCAGGAAACCCTGCAGCTTCTGGCCGACCGCTCCGGCAAAGAAATCGTCGACCAGCGGCTGCCAGCCCGGCGCCACCGGCCAGTCGGCAGGATCGCTGCTCGACAGCTGATCCGGCCGCGTCATTTGAACAATGCGGCGAGGGCCTCGCCGGGCTCCTTGGCGCGCATGAAGGCTTCGCCGACCAGGAAGGCGTTGACGCCCGCGGCGCGCAGCGTGGCGACGTCCTCGCGCGTGGCAATGCCCGACTCGGTCACCGGCAGACGATCCGCCGGCAGCTTGGGCAGCAAATCGATCGTCGCCTGGATCGACACCTCGAAGTTGCGCAGATTGCGGTTGTTCACGCCGATGAGCGCCGTCTTGAGCTTCAGCGCACGCTCCAGCTCGGCCGCGTCGTGCACCTCGACCAGCACCGCCATGCCCAGTCCCCGCGCGATGGCTTCGTAGTCCTTCATCTGCGCGTCGTCGAGGCAAGCAGCGATCAGCAGGATCGCGTCGGCGCCCATCGCGCGCGACTCGTACACCTGGTAGGCGTCGATGATGAAATCCTTGCGCAGCACCGGCAGGTCGCATGAGGCGCGCGCCTGCTTGAGGTAGTCGACGCTGCCCTGGAAGAACTGCTTGTCGGTCAGCACCGAGAGACAGGCCGCGCTGACCACGCCGTCGCCCTCGGCATAGCTTTGTGCGATGTCGGCCGGAATGAAGTCTTCGCGCAGCACGCCCTTGCTCGGGCTGGCCTTCTTGACCTCGGCGATCACCGCCGCCTGGCCGGCCGCGATCTTGGCGCGCAAGGCCGCTTCAAAGTCGCGCGTGAGCACGCGGCTTTCGGCGTCGAAGCGCACGGCCTCGAGCGGGGCGCGCTTCAGTGCAGCGGCGACTTCCTGGCGTTTGACGGCGACGATCTTGTCGAGAATGTCTGACATGGCTTGCTCTGCTTTCGGTGGCACGACGGCCGGATTCAGAAGGAGGTGGTGGCCGCGACCAGCTCGGCGAGCTTTGCCTTCGCAGCACCGGAGGCGATGGCCTGGCGCGAACGCTCCACGCCCGCCGGCACCGAGTCGACCACGTTGGCCGCGTACAGCGCCGCGCCCGCGTTGAGGAGCACGATGTCCAGCGCCGGGCCGGCCTGGTTGTCCAGCACGCCGATCAGCATGGTCTTCGACTGCTCGGGCGTCTCGACGCGCAGCGAACGGTTGCTCGCCATCTGGAAGCCGAAGTCTTCCGGGTGCAGCTCGTACTCGCGGATTTCGCCGTCCTTGAGCTCACCGATCATGGTGGACGCGCCCAGCGAAATTTCGTCCATGCCGTCGCGGCCGTAGACCACCAGCGCGTGCTCGGCGCCGAGGCGCTGCAGCGCACGCACCTGGATGCCGACGAGGTCGGGGTGGAACACGCCCATCAGGATGTTCGGCGCGCCGGCCGGATTGGTCAGCGGACCGAGGATGTTGAAGATCGTCTTGATGCCGAGTTCCTTGCGCACCGGCGCGACGTTCTTCATCGCGGGGTGGTGGTTCGGCGCAAACATGAAGCCGATGCCAACCTGCGCGATGCACTGCGCGATCTGCTCGGGCTTGAGGTTGATGTTGACGCCCAGCGACTCCAGCACGTCGGCACTGCCCGACTTGCTCGACACGCTGCGCCCGCCGTGCTTGCTCACCTTGGCGCCGCCCGCGGCCGCAACGAACATCGAGCAGGTCGAGATGTTGAAGGTGTGCGAGCCGTCGCCGCCGGTGCCGACGATGTCCACGAGGTTCGTGGTGTCGGCCACGGGCACCTTGGTCGACACCTCGCGCATCACCTCTGCAGCCGCGGTGATCTCGCCGATGGTTTCCTTCTTGACGCGCAGGCCGGTGATCAGCGCGGCCATCATCACGGGCGAACACTCGCCGCTCATGATGAGCCGCACGATGTGCAGCATCTCGTCGTGGAAGACTTCGCGGTGTTCGATGGTGCGCTGCAGCGCTTCCTGGGGGGTGATCATGAAGAGTCTCCTCGGTGTGTGCGTATCGGCAGGCCTCAGGCCCTGAAGAAGCCGCGGATTGCCGCGACCGCACGGTCGACGCCCGCGGCATCGACATCCAGGTGCGTCACGAAGCGCAGGCGGTACAGCCCGGTCGCGAGGATGCCCTGCTGGTTGAGGCTCGCGAGCAACTCCGAAGAACGCGCCTGCGCCGCCCCCGTGAGGTCGACGAACACGATGTTCGTGTGCGGCGCCTCGACGGTCAGGCCTTCGATGCCTTCGAGCCCTTGGGCGAGCCGTTGCGCCAGCGCATGGTCGTCGGCCAGGCGGTCGACATGGTGATCAAGCGCATGCGAGGCCGCAGCGGCAAGAAGGCCCGCCTGCCGCATGCCGCCGCCCGCCATCTTTCGGATGCGGTGCGCGCGCGCAATGAAGTCACGCGAGCCGACCAGCGCCGAGCCGATGGGTGCGCCCAGGCCCTTGCTGAAGCACACCGACACGCTGTCGAAGCACTGCGCGATGCGACGGGCTTCGGCGCGGATGTCGGTTCGTTTGTTCTGTGCCGCCTGCGCGGTGGCGGCATTGAAGAGCCGCGCGCCATCGAGGTGCCGCTGCAGTCCCTTGCGCTTGGCCAGATCGGTGGCCGCCTGCACGTAGTCGAAGGGCAGCAGCTTGCCGCCCAGCGTGTTCTCCAGCGCCAGCAGCTTCGTGCGCGCAAAGTGCGCGTCGTCGGGCTTGATGGCCGCCTCGATCTGCGCGAGCGGCAGCGTGCCGTCGGGCGCATGGTCGAGCGGCTGCGGCTGCACGCTACCGAACACCGCGGCACCGCCGCCTTCCCAGCGGTAGGCATGCGCCTGCTGGCCGACGATGTATTCATCGCCACGGCCGCAGTGCGACAGGATCGCGCACAGGTTGCTCTGCGTGCCGGTGGGCACGAACAGCGCCGCCTCGAAGCCCAACAGTGCAGCGATCTTTTCCTGCAGCGCGTTCACGCTCGGGTCGGCGCTGAAGACGTCGTCGCCCAGCGGTGCGGCCGCCATGGCCTCGCGCATCGCGGGCGTGGGCTGCGTGACGGTGTCGCTGCGCAGGTCGACGAGGGAGGAGCGGTCGGTCATGGGGATCAGTCCAGGAAGTTCTTGAGCATGGCGTGGCCGTGCTCGGTGAGGATCGATTCGGGGTGGAACTGCACGCCTTCGATGCGCACGTCGTGCGCAAAGCCGGTGTGCCGCACGCCCATGATCTCGCCATCGTCGGTCCACGCGGTGACAGCCAATGCTTTCGGGCAGCTCTCGCGCTCGATGGAGAGCGAGTGGTACCGGTTGACGATGAACTTCTGCGGCAGGCCCGCGAAGACGCCCTCTTGCGTGGTCGTGATCTCGCTGGTCTTGCCGTGCATGAGCTGCTGCGCGCGCACGATCTTGCCGCCGAAGGCCGCGCCGATGGCCTGGTGGCCCAGGCACACGCCCAGGATCGGCAGCTTGCCCGCGAAGGCCTCGATGGCCGCCACCGACACGCCCGCCTCGGCCGGCGAACACGGACCCGGCGACACCACCAGCCGCGTCACGCCCGAAGCGATCAGCTCGCCGATCTGCGCGACGGTGATCTCGTCGTTGCGATGCACCTGCACGTCCGCCCCCAGCTCGCCGAAGTACTGGACGATGTTGTAGGTGAACGAATCGTAGTTGTCGATCATCAGCAGTTTCATGGCTTGCTCACAATCCGGTGCACGCCCTTCACGACGGGGAACACGTTGAAGTTGATGAGAAGGCCCAGCTTCAGGCCCGACAGGCGCAATGCGGCCAGCACCTGCGCGCGATGCAGATCGGTCAGCACATCGACCGCCTTGAGCTCGACGATGACCGACTGCTCGATCACGAAGCCCGCGCGGTACACCTCGCCGAGCGAGCGGCCCTTGTAGCTGGCCGACAGCGCCACGTCGCGCGTGAAGCCGATCTCGCGTTCGGCAAGTTCGATGGCCAGCGCCGCGGCGTAGGCGCCCTCGTCGAGCCCCGTGCCAAGCACGCGCTGCACCTCGACGGCGGCGCCAATGATCTCGTGCGAGAAGTCGTTCTGAATGTCAGGTGCGTTGCTCATTCCAGGCCTTCCTCGACCAGTTCGGCGGCACGCAACAGTGCGCGCGCCTTGGCTTCTGTTTCTTTCCACTCCAGCTCGGGCACCGAGTCGGCGACCACGCCGGCTGCGGCCTGCACGTGGAGCATCTGGTCCTTCACGATGCCGGTGCGGATCGCGATCGCCACGTCCATGTCGCCCGCGTAGCTGATGTAGCCGCAGGCACCGCCATAGAGGCCGCGCTTGGTGGGCTCCAGCTGGTCGATGAGTTCCATCGCATGCACCTTGGGCGCGCCGGTCAGCGTGCCGGCGGGGAACGTGGCCTTGAGCACGTCGATGGCGGTCATGCCGTCCTTCAGCGTGCCTTCGACGTTGCTCACGATGTGCATCACATGGCTGTAGCGCTCCACCGCGAAGGCCTCGGTCACCTTCACGGTGCCGGTCTTGGCGATGCGGCCGATGTCGTTGCGCGCCAGGTCGATCAGCATCACGTGCTCGGCGCGCTCCTTCGGGTCGTTGATGAGCTCCACCTCGGCCGCCTTGTCGAGTTCGATCGACGCCCCGCGCGGACGCGTGCCGGCCAGCGGACGGATGGTGATCTTCTGTTCGCCGTCGCCCGTGTTCTCCTGGCGCACCAGGATCTCGGGCGAGGCGCCCACCACGTGGAAGTCGCCCAGGTTGTAGTAGTACATGTAGGGCGACGGGTTCAGCGACCGCAGCGCGCGGTACAGCGACAGCGGCGACTCGGTGTAGCGCTTGCTGATGCGCTGGCCCACCTGCACCTGCATGAAGTCGCCGGCGGCAATCATCTCTTTCGCGCGCTCGACAGCGGCGATGTAGTCGGCCTTGGCGAAGCTGCGCTCGGGCGGGTGCGCCTGTGTGGGCTTCACGACGGGCGCGCTCACCGAGTACTTGAGCTTGTCCTTCAGCTCGCGCAGGCGGCGCTTGCCCACGGCATAGGCCTCGGGCTGCTTCGGGTCAGCGTAGACGATGAGGTACAGCTTGCCCGACAGGTTGTCGATGACCGCGAGTTCTTCGCACTGCAGCAGCAGGATGTCGGGGCAGCCCAGCGTGTCGGGCGGGCAGCTTTTCTCGAGCTTGCGCTCGATGTGGCGCACGGTGTCGTAGCCGAAGTAGCCGGCCAGGCCGCCGCAGAAACGCGGCAGGCCGGGCCGCAGCGCGACCTTGAAGCGCTTCTGGTAGTCGGCCACGAAGTCCAGCGGGTTGCCCTTGGCGGTCTCGACGACCTGGCCGTCGGTCACCACTTCGGTGACGGCCTCGTCGCCGAAGCCGCTGGCACGCAGCAAGGTGCGCGCCGGCAAACCGATGAAGCTGTAGCGCCCGAAGCGCTCGCCACCCACGACCGACTCGAGCAGGAAGCTGTGCTTGCCGCCGCCCTGCGAATGGGCGAGTTTCAGATAGAGGGAAAGCGGGGTTTCGAGGTCGGCAAAGGCCTCGGCCATCAGCGGGATGCGGTTGTAGCCCTGGGCGCTGAGGCTCTTGAATTCAAGTTCGGTGATCACGGATCGTTCTCCAGTTGCCTGCCGGCGCTCCTTTGGCCGGTGGCAAGGTCATTCACTGGTGGCCCGGAATCGATGCGATCGATCCGGAACCGCGGGCGCACGGCGTGCGCCGTGCAATCAAACAGTCAGCGATGTATGGCGACGCCAGGGCCAGGCTCCCCGGCTGCCTTCACCTGTTTGAATGATGTGATGAACGAACATGGAGCGCTGAGTTTAGCCCACGACAACGAGGCCTTGTGCAACCGCTGGCTTCAGGGTTCCCCCGGAGCCTGCGACGTAAAACAAAAAGATACATTCGCACGACCGTTCGCAAATTCAAGGAGACCCACTTGTTCGCCCTCCCGCTCCCGGCCGTGTTCTCCCGCCTCGCGGCGCTCGTTTTTCTTTCCACCGTGCTCTGCACCGGCGCCTCGGCGGCGCAGGTCGACGTGGCCGGCGTCAAGCTCGAAGACCAGATGGACCTGCGCGGCGCACCGCTGGTGCTGAACGGCGCGGGCATCCGCTACAAGACCATCATCAAGGTCTACACGGCCGGGCTGTACCTGGGCAAGAAGGCCTCGACCACGGAAGAGGCGCTGGCCGTGCCGGGCCCCAAGCGCGTGGCGATCACCATGCTGCGCGACATTGACGCCAACGAGCTTGGCAAGCTCTTCGTCAAGGGCGTGGAAGACAACTCGCCCAAGAGCGAGATGGTCCACCTGATCCCCGGCCTGCTGCGCATGGGCCAGATGTTCGCGGACCAGAAGCAGCTCAAGGCCGGCGACACCTTCACCATCGACTGGGTGCCCGGCACCGGCACGCTGATCACGGTGCGCGGCGTGCCGCAGCCCGACCCGGTGAAAGAGGTGGCGTTCTTCAATGCGCTGATGCGCATCTGGCTGGGACCAAACCCCGCCGACTGGAAGCTGAAGGACGCGCTGCTCGGAAAGCAGTAAGCAGGCAGCTCGTCAGGCCGCCGCGAGGTCGGCCAGCGAATCCACGAACCCGTCCGCATCCACGCCGCGCACCGGCTCGCCGTGGTTGTAGCCGTAGGTGACGAGCACCACGGGGCAGCCGGCGGCGCGCGCGGCACGCGCGTCGTTGCTCGAGTCGCCCACCATCAGCGTGCGCGACGGCACCGTGCCCAGCGCCTCGCAGGTCTTCAGAAGCGGCAGCGGATCGGGCTTCTTGCGCTCGAAGGCATCGCCGCCGAACACCTGCTCGAAGAAACCGTCGAGCCCCTTCGCGGCCAGCAGCGGCTTGGCGAAAGCCGTCGGCTTGTTCGTGAGGCAGGCCAGCCGCAGCCCGCGCGCGCGCAGCGCCTTCAGGCCTTCGACCACGCCGGGGTACGCGGCCGAGTGGCGGCCGTTGATCTCCAGATAGTGGTGCTGGTAGCGCTCCCAGGCGCGATCGAACAGTGCAGCCGGGGCCGGCGCGCCCACGTGCGCCAGCGCCGACAGGATCAGGTGCTCCGAGCCCTTGCCCACCATGCGTTCGATGGCGGTGGGCGGCACCGGCGGCAGGTCGAGGTCGCGCAGCATGCGGTTCAGGGCCTCGGCGAAGTCGCCGAGCGTGTCGACCATGGTGCCATCGAGGTCGACGATGGCGGCGTCGAAGCGGGAAAGGTCGGTGCGAAGAGTGTCCAAAACAGGCGGCTCCCAGGGAGCGAAGTGGGTGGTGGATGCGCGAGGCACGCATTCTCCCCCGGCCGCAAAATAGGCGCCCATGACTTCCACGACGCCCCCGCCCGCCGCCCCTCGCCCCATCCGTACCGCCGCCACGCTGGTCGTGCTGCGCGACGGCCCCGACGGCCTCGAAGTGCTGATGCTGCGGCGGGCCGAAAAAGCCAACGACCAGAACAGCGGCGCCAGCGTCTTTCCGGGCGGCATGGTCGATGCGCACGACCGCCTGCTGCACCCGCTGTGCACAGGCCTGGACGACGCCGCCGCGAGCGCGCGCCTGGGTCTGCCCGAAGGCGGGCTCGACTTCCATGCCGCGGCGATCCGCGAATGCTTCGAAGAGGCCGGACTGCTGCTCGCGAACGATGCGCAGGGCCGCCCGGTCGAGCTGCTCACGCTCACCTCGGGCGAACTCGACGCCATGCGCGCCGCCGCCGAACGCAGCACCGACGCCCAGCTCGCGCTGTGCGCGGACCGGGGCTGGTGCCTTGCCGTCGATCGCATCGCGTACTTCAGCCACTGGCTGACCCCGCCCGGCATGCCGCGCCGTTTCGACACGCGCTTCTTCGCAGCGGCGATGCCCACCGGCCAGGCCGTGCGCCCCGACGGTCGCGAGACCGTCGAGCACCTGTGGCTGAAGCCTGCCGACGCGGTCAGCCCCGCGCGCGGCCTCAAGCTGTTGAACGTGACGCGGCGCGTGCTCGAACAGCTGGGCACCTTCGCCTGCGTCGACGACTTCATGACCCATGCGCGCGCACTGCGCCGCATTCCATTGACCATGCCGCGGCTGGCCGACGGTCCGGCAGGCCGCCGGCCGGTGAACATGGAAGAACCCGCCTACGACGAGATCGGACACCTCGACCCCGACGGCCAGGGCGGCGGTCGCTATGCGCTGGAAGCGGGCCTCGTCACGCCGCTGTCCGCGCGCGTGCTGCGCGTCGTGCACGACAGCGGTCTCAACAGTTTTCTCGTCGGCGGCACCGACGGCTGGGCGCTGATCAACCGCGTGCCTGGCGACGCGGCACACGAGGCCGCGCTGCGGGTTGCGGCGCCCGGGCCGGTGCGATGGGTGTTGTCGGCTGACGCTGCGCCGCAGTCCCTGGACCTTGGCGGCGCCACGCTCCATGTGCTGGGCGCACGGCACTTCCTTCTGGCCGAAGAACGCATGCTGTTCACGGACGACGCAAAGGAGCCCGTGTCCGAGACAGATCACCTCGTCGAATGGATCGTGCCCTCGCGCGGCTTCATGCGCCGCCCGGCGTCGGCTGTCGCCGACTAAGCCTGCTGCGCTTCCGTCAACGCCTGCGCCGCCACCACCGCCTCGGTGCGGTTGCGCACGTTGAGCGCGCGGAAGATGGCTGCGAGGTGGATCTTCACCGTGCCTTCGCTGATGCCCAGGCTGCGCCCGATCAGCTTGTTCGGCTTGCCTTGCGACAGCAGCTGCAGCACCTCGACCTGCCGCTCGGTCAGCACGCTGCGCAGGTGTTCCAGGGTCTGGGTGCCGCCGCCATTGCCGCGCGCAAAAGGCTCGCCCGCCGCGGCAGACGAGGCCGACACGCCGGCCACGATGCCCGGCGGCAGCGCCGTGAGCATCATCGGCGGCACATACACGCCGCCCGCCAGCACCAGGCGCACCGCCGACAGCATGACTTCGGGCGAGTAGGCCTTGGGAATGAAACCGAGCACGCCGCGTTCGAGCGCGCTGCGCATGATGGACGGGTCTTCGTAGCCCGACAGCACGATCACGGGCACGGCCGGGTGTCGTCGCCGGATCTCGTCGATGTGGGCCTGCCCGTCCGCGCCGGGCATGTTGAGGTCGATCAGGGCCAGGTCGAGATCGTCGGTCGCGCCGGCAAGCAGTTCGTCGACGCTCAGCGCCAGGACGAACTCGATGCCGGCACCCAATTCCGACAACTTGGCTTTGACCGCCTCGATGACGAGCCGGTGGTCGTCGGCGATCAGAATTTTCATGGCATACCCCGGTGTCCCAACGTCAATGTGCATTGGATTCTTCTGCGACTGCGAAGATAACGGCGATTGCCCCGCCCCACAAGGCCGCTGCGCCCTACCAACGGCATAGACCCCAAGCGGTATGGCGGCCCGGTGGGCCCGTTGAAAAAATGAACGCCCACTCGAACCACCGGGGACATGGGCATGTGCGATCGCTGCAGACGCCGGTGCACGGCATGCTTCGCAATGCACGCTTGAGAAGCGGGCATCCCTCATGGCCCGCCTGCTCGACTGCTTCTCGCCCTTCATTGCCTTCGGTCTCGGCCTGGACGCATCGATCGCCGCCGGGCAGCCCACCCTTCCCCATGGCGACGCCCAGCGCGAGGCCCTGCGCCTGCTCGATATCGCACGCACCGACGCCAAGGTGGCGGGCGCCAGCGCGGCGCAGATCGAATCGGCCGCCTTCGCGATGGTCGCGTGGCTCGACGAGATCCTGGGGCGCCACCCCGATGCGGTGGACGGCGCCGCGCCGCTGCAGGTGCAGCTGTTCAACTCCAACAACGCGCACAGCGAGTTCTTCCACCACCTCTCGGCTCTCGGCGCGCAGGACCACGCGGTGCGCGAGGTCTACTGGCACGCGCTGGCGCACGGCTTCAAGGGCCAGTACTACTTCGAATCGGGCGACGAAGGCGAGCTGGGCAAGCTGAAGGACCTGCACGGTCGGCAGCTGCAGCCGCCGCCGCTCGAACTCGGCAGCCTCGCGCAGGACCGCATCACGCCGCAGCCCTATGGCGTTCCCGACCCGCGCGGCCCGGCCGACATGCGGCGGCGCGACCGCACCGTGCTGCGCACCGGCACCGCGCTCGCGCTGCTGGTGCCTGCGTTGTTCCTGCTGTGGCACTGGCTGGCGGGGCCGCCGGCCGCCGGCACGGCGCTCACGCAGCGCATCGACCGGCAACTCGCCAGCTATGCCTGCGCCGACCTCGAAGCCTCGATCGACCCCGACGGCCGCCCGCGCGTGACCGGCTTCGTCTCGCAGCGCGACGACCTGCTGAAAGTGGCGGACGACGTCGCGACCATTCCCGGCGTGCGCGCGCCGCAGTTCGACATCGGGCTGCGCGTGTGGCCGCACTGCGAGGTGTTCGCCATCCTCAAGCCCTCGCAGGCGCGCAACCGCCAGAAGGGCTACGGCCTGAGCGTGAGCGCCCCGTCGGCCAGCGAGGGCAGGCTGCGCGAGGGCGATCCGGTGCGCGTGCAGGTGGTGGCGCCGCACCACGAGAGCTACATCTGGGTCGACTACTACACCGCCGACGGCTCCGTGATGCACCTGAACACCGGCGCGGCCCCGACGCGGCTGCGCGCGGGCGAGACGCTGGAGCTGGGGCGCGACATCCCGTCGAGCTGGCTCGTGAGCCCGCCCTTCGGCAACGTGCTGATCACCGTGCTGTCGGCGCCGATGCCGTTCAGCGAAACCTCCGACCGACCGCCGTACGAAATGGCCTCTGCCTACCTGCTGCGCCTGCGCGAGGCGCTGGCGGCCAGCAAGAACAGCGAGCGGCTCATCGCCGATTTCATCTCCCTCGAAACCATGGCGCGCTGACCGGCCCCGTCCTTCCCATGTTCGACACGCTCTCGCCCGCACACCTCTTCTGGCCCTTGCTTGCGGCCTGCCTCATTGGCCTGGCGCTGCTGTACGCCGCCGTGCGCGACGCCGGCCGCGGCGCCCGGCGCCGGGGGCTGCTGCGGCGCGTCGATGCGCTCGGTGCGCCCGCCGACCACACCGCGGTCGATGCGCTGAAGGAAACCATGGCGCAGGCGCGCACCTCGCTGCGGCAGGCGCCGCGCACGCGGGCGACGGCGCCGTGGTTCCTCTTCATCGGCGGCCCGGCCACCGGGCTGCCGGGGCTGCTCTCGGCCGCCCGCGCCGAATGCGTGGCGCCGCCCACGAACGAGACGCCCGGCGCCCCCTGGTGGCGCTGGTGGACCACCGGCGCGCTGACGGCCATCGAGCTGCATCCCGACGCCATCGGCGACCGGGCCGGCACGGCGCCCGCGCGCGGGCTCTGGCTGCAGTCGCTGCTCGCGATCGCCGAGCGGCGCGAACGCCTGCCGCTGCACGGCGTGGTGGTGTGCGTGGCGGCCGGCGACCTGCTGCACGGCGACCCGGCCCTGCGCAAGCGCGCCACCGCGAACATGCGCCGCCTGCTCGACGAGGCCAGCGACACGCTGCGCCTGCAGCTGCCGGTCTACCTCGTCGTGACGGGCCTCGAAGGGCTGAAGGGCTACGCCACGCTGCGCGCCGCGCTGCCGCCCGAGGTGCTCGCACAGGCGCTCGGCCACCGGGTGGAACACCCGTTCGCGGCGCACGCCACGCGCGCCGCCGACCGGCTCGATGCACTCTTCGATCCGCTCGTGGCGCAACTGCACGGCCTGCGCATGGCCCTGCTGCGCGAGCAACCAGGCCCTGCGGGTCGGCTCGCGCTGCATGGCTTCGTGGAGAGCGTGCGCACCTTGCAGCCGGCCTTGCGGCAGGTGGCGCAGGGGCTGTTCGAGGGGCACGGCAAGGGGGTGCGCGCGCCGCGCTGGCGCGGGCTGTACCTCACGGCGACGGCGTCGGAGAACGGCACGGGCGCCGCGTTCGTGAGCGACCTGTTCGGCCGCTTCCTGCCGGCGGACCAACCGCTGGTGCGACCCGGGCGCTTTGCGCCCACGGTGCCGGCGGAACTGCGCTGAGGCCGCCGTGCGGCTGGCGCTACTTGGCCGCAGCGTCCACGCGGATCTGCCGCGCGCCGAAGGTCACGTTGAGCACCTGTGCCTGGCCCGGCGTGACCGCGCGCACCTCGCGCCAGCGCGCGCGGTCGAGGTCGCGGAACGCGGCCATCACGCCGATCGCCTTGGCATCGGCCGGCAAGGTGAGGTCGAGCTTCTTGCTCTCGCCGGGGCGCAGCAGCATCTCTTCGCGCTGCACCAGTTCGGCGCCGAGCGTGGCCTGGTCTTTCTCGAACAGCGAGAAGAAGTCGGCACCTTCGAAGGGCCCCGGCGTCTTGAGCGCGTAGACGCGCACCGTGAGCGGCGAGGCGCGCCCGCGCGCATCGGGGTTGGCATCGGCGGCGGCGGTGAGCGTGATCGAAATCGGCGTGACCACCGGTTTGCTCGCGCAGCCCGCCATCAAAAGACCCGCTGCAGCAAGGCCAAGGGCTGCGATACGGCGCCGCGATGCGGCAGCAAGAAGGCCCTCATAGGACGAATGGTGTGTACCCAACGTGCGCATGCTATTCCCTTCGTTGCATTGACCGGTCCTGACGCATCTTTGATTATCACCAGCGAACTCGAACAGGCAACATGCTGACTCCACAACTCGTCGACGCACTGCTCACGCCCATCGGCGAGGCCTCGCCTTGCGGGGACGACCTGGAGTACGACGCGGACTTCATGGCGCTCACCGCTGCGGCGCAGGGCAAGGCCGAACAGCAGTTCGGCGACACCGTGATCCCCGCCGTCGAACCCGACTGGCGCAACGTGGCCGAACGCGCCGATGCGCAACTGCGCCGCAGCAAGGACGTGCGCGCCGCCGTGCTGCTGCTGCGCGGCGCCACGCGCCTGCAAGGCACCGTCGGCTTCGCCACCGGCCTGCAACTGCTCACCTCGCTGCTCGACACCTTCTGGGACGGCATACATCCAAAGCTGGATGCGGACGACGACAACGACCCCACCATGCGCCTGAACGCGCTCGCACCGCTGGGCGACGAAAGCATGGTGTTGCGCGACCTGTACGACGCCCTGGTGGGCAACGCGCCCGGCGTGGGCCCGATCCGCGTGCGCGACATCGCGATTGCGCACGGCGTGCTCAACGCCGTCGGCGGCGAGGCCACCTACTCGTCCGCGCAGGTGCATGGCGGGCTCGAGGCCCTGCACGCGGCGAACCCCGAACAGCTGCAGGCTGCCATCGGCCTTCCCGCGCTGCTCGACCGACTGCAGAAGCTGCTGGGCGAGCGCACCGGCCGCACCGATGCGGTGGACCTCGGCACGCTGCGCACCGTGTCGCGCACGGTCGCCAAGGCCTGCACGGCGGCAGCCGGCGCGCCCGAAGCGTCTGTCGATGAGGCAGCCGCCGCAGACGGCGACGCACCCGCCGGCAACGCCACCCGCCCGCCCGCAGCGCGCGGCGAGATCCAGAACCGCCAGGACGCGGTGCAGATGCTCGACCGCGTGATCCGCTACCTCGAACAGGCCGAGCCCGGCAACCCCGCGCCGCTGCTGATCGAACGCGCCAAGAAGCTCATCGGCGTGAGCTTCCTGGACATCATGGCCAACCTCGCGCCCGGCGCGATGGACACCATCGAGACCGTGACGGGCAAACGCCAGTCCGAATGACCGCCCCCGTTTCCACCCGTTCCCCTTCATTCCCGCAAGGAGCATCGCCATGGCCAAGAGCAGTCAGAAATTCATCGCACGCAACCGCGCGCCCCGGGTCCAGATCGAGTACGACGTCGAGCTGTACGGCGCCGAGAAAAAGATCCAGCTGCCCTTCGTGATGGGCGTGCTGGCCGACCTGTCGGGCAAGCCCGCCGACCCGCTCGCCGCCGTGGCCGACCGCAAGTTCCTCGAGTTCGACGTCGACAACTTCGACGCCCGCATGAAGGCCATGAAACCGCGCGCCGCCTTCGCGGTCGAGAACTCGCTCACCGGCGAGGGCGACCTCAAGGTGGAGCTCACCTTCGACAGCATGGAAGATTTTTCGCCCGCCGCCGTGGCCCGCAAGGTGGGCGCGCTGAACAAGCTGCTCGAAGCGCGCACGCAGCTGTCGAACCTGGTGACCTACATGGACGGCAAGGGCGGCGCCGAAGACCTGCTGGCCAAGGTGCTCGAAGACCCGGCCCTGCTGCAGACGCTGGCCGCCAGCAAGAAGCCCGAGGACGGCGACGCCGCCGCCTGAGCCTCACCCCCGCCTTCCGATTTCCTGACAGACACACACCGGTACACGAGGAGAAACCATCATGGCCGACGCACTCGAGCAGAGCGCACTGAAAGACGTTGCGTATGCGGGAAGCGACTTTTCGTCGCTGCTGCAAAAAGAATTCAAGCCGCGCAGCGACGAAGCCAAGAGCGCCGTCGAAGCCGCCGTGCTCACGCTGGCGCAGCAGGCGCTGAGCAACAGCACCGTCATCGGCAAGGACGTGACCCGGTCGATCCAGGCCATGATCGCCGCGATCGACGCCAAGCTCACCGATCAGGTGAACAAGATCATCCACCACCCCGACTACCAGAAGCTCGAGAGTGCGTGGCGCGGCCTGCACTACATGGTGAACAACACCGAGACCGACGAGAACCTGAAGATCCGGGTGATGGACATCTCCAAGGTCGAGCTGGCCAAGAACCTCAAGAAGTTCAAGGGCGCGGCCTGGGACCAGAGCCCGATGTTCAAGAAGATCTACGAGGAAGAGTACGGCCAGTTCGGCGGCGAACCCTTCGGCGCGCTGGTGGGCGACTACCACTTCGACCAGAGCCCGCCCGACGTCGAGATGCTCGGCGAGATGGCCAAGATCGCCGCCTCGGCCCACGCGCCCTTCATCACCGGCGCCAGCCCCAACCTCATGCAGATGGAGTCGTGGCAGGAGCTGGCCAACCCACGCGACCTGACCAAGATCTTTTCCACGCCCGAGTACGCCGGCTGGCGCAGCCTGCGCGAGTCGGACGACTCCAAGTACCTGGGCATGTGCATGCCGCGCTTCCTGGCGCGCACGCCCTACGGCGCCAACACCAACCCGGTGGAAGAGTTCGACTTCGAGGAAGACACCGCCGGCGCCGACCACAGCAAATACGCCTGGGCCAATGCCGCCTATGCAATGGCGACCAACATCAACCGCTCGTACAAGCTGTACGGCTGGGGTTCGCGCATCCGCGGCATCGAGTCGGGCGGCGCGGTGGAAAACCTGCCGCTGCACACCTTCCCCAGCGACGACGGCGGCGTGGACCAGAAGTGCCCCACCGAGATCGCCATCAGCGACCGGCGCGAGGCCGAGCTGTCCAAGGCCGGCCTGCTGTCGATGATCCACCGCAAGAACTCCGACTTCGCCGCCTTCATCGGTGCGCAGTCGCTGAACAAGCCGGCCGAGTACGACGACCCCGACGCCACGGCCAACGCCAACCTGGCGGCGCGCCTGCCCTACCTCTTTGCCTGCAACCGCTTTGCGCACTACCTGAAGTGCATCGTGCGCGACAAGGTCGGCAGCTTCAAGGAGCGCGAGGACATGCAGCGCTGGCTCAACAAGTGGATCATGAATTACGTGGACGGCGACCCCGCCAACTCGTCGGAGATCACGAAGTCGCAGAAGCCGCTGGCGGCGGCCGAGGTGGTGGTGGAAGAGGTCGAGGGCAACCCGGGCTACTACACCTCCAAGTTCTTCCTGCGCCCGCACTACCAGCTCGAAGGCCTCACGGTCTCGCTGCGGCTGGTGTCCAAGCTGCCGACGGCCAAGGGCGGCGCCTGAAAAAAATCTGCGGAATCTTCTTGAAATCCCGCTTCCGTTTCGTTCTATGAGTAACTGCCGGACATCGAGACTTCCCCCTCGGCACCGGCAGCCAATTTTTTCGTTTCGATCATCAACTGCCCGCATGCAGTCGGGCTCCAAGGAGTAGGAACATGTCTTCTGACTTTCACATCAAGTTCGACGGCGTCACTGGTGAATCCACCCACAAGGATCACAAGGACGAGATCGAAGTCCTGTCCTGGTCATGGGACGTGAGCAACGCCTCGGGCGCTTCCTCGGGCGGCGGCTCGGGCAAGGGCAAGGCGACGCCGGGCAGCTTCAGCTTCGTGCACACCTTCGACAAGGCATCGCCGGTGCTGGCCAAGAACTGCGTGAGCGGCAAGCATTTCAAGGACGCCGTGCTGACCTGCCGCAAGGCCGGCGACGGCCAGGGCGAGTACCTGAAGGTCACGATGAAGGAAGTCTTCATCTCCCACGTCGCGCCGGCCGGCTCGCAGGGCGGCGACGTGATGGAAAACGTCGCGGTGAGCTACAAGGACATCGAGTTCGCCTACAAGGCCCAGAACGACAAGGGCGCCACCACGGGTGACGTGAAGTTCGGCTGGAATACCTCTTCCACCGAAATCCGATAAGTCCCCTTCCGGCGCTGCGCGACAACGAGGACCGGGCCCCGGTGCCCGGTCGCGCCCGCCAGCCCAAGGAGCACACATGGCACACACGTACATCACCAAGCTGGGTGGGTCGGCCTACAACCTCGACTGGGCAGTGGGTGGCACCGGCACCAACGGCCAGGCCGACGTCATGCTGATCCAGTCACTGTTCAACATCCTGTACTTCGACCACGAAGGCAACCCGGGCGAGGGCCGCTCGCAACGCTACTTTCCGCCCGGGGATACGGCAGCACTGGTGGTCGACGGCCGCTACGGTCCGCTGACGCAGCGCTACATCGACCACTTCCAGGACACGTTGCGCGCGGCGGACGCCTGGAGCATGCGGCCGGACCATCGCATGGACCCGTTCTTCGGATCGTCGTACAGCCCGATCCAGCACGAGCCCTATGCGCTGACCCTGCTGTCGCGGTACTGCCACTTCGGCGACCTCGACACCGGCGTGTATTCGTACCGCGACCTGCCGAACAACCCGGAAACGCCGATCGGGCTGCGCAATGCGCTGCACCAGCGCAAGAAGGTCCCGGCGCAATACGCCTACCACCCACCGAAGAAGAAGCCGGTCTTCAATCCCTGAGGACGCCGATATCGGTGCATCGAGACAACGCCGCCTTCAAGGCGGCGTTTTTTCTGTGTGCCCTCAGGGCAGCGTGTCGCCGGGTGCCGTGCCTGCAGTCCCCGGCGCCGGCTGCTCGTCGGTGATGGTGAGTAGCCGTGTCTCGTCGCTGTCGTCCCGGATCACCCACAGCACCAGTGCCGTGTAGTTGTCGTGGCCGGGCTTGGCATTGGCCTTGATCTGCGCGTCGAGCAGCTCGGTCCACTGGCTCGGCGTGCGCGAGGCGTGCAGCGTGTCGACCAGGCACTCGTCGCCCAGCGGCTCCCACACGCCGTCGCTGCACAAGAGCAGCACGTCGCCGGGCACCAGGCGCATGCGGTCGGACACCGCGATGTCGGGCGCCTCCTCGATCGAGCCCAGTGCCGACAGCAGCATGTTGCGCTGCGGATGCAGGCGCGCACCCTCTTCGTCGAGCATGCCGCCCGCGACCATCTGCTGCACCAGGCTGTGGTCGGTGGTGCGCGCCACGATGGCCCCGCCGCGGAACAGGTAGGCGCGGCTGTCGCCGCTGTGGACCCAGGCCAGCGCCTCGCGCTCCAGGTCGATCACCGCGAACACCACCGTGGAGCGCATGCCGGCGAGCTTGCCGCCTTCGGCCTGGCGCGCCACCACATCGAGGTTGGCGCGTTCGACCAGCGCGCGCAGCGTGGCCTCGTCCAGCGAGGGCGCGGTGGAGAAACCGCCGAGCATGCTGGCGCGCACCGTGGCGGCCGCCACGTCGCCGCCGCCGTGGCCGCCCGCGCCGTCGGCCACCAGGCAGGCGACGTAGCGCTCGTCGTGCCAGTGTCCGTGCACGTCCTCGTTGTAGGTGCGGCCGCCCTGCCGGGAGAGCGTGACGATTTCGATTTCCAAGCGGGGTGCCTCGCGTGTGCTGGGGTGGTTCTGGGGGTCTTCAGGTGTCGGACTTGAGGCGCGCCATCTGCTCTTCGTAGGCCGCGAGGAAGGCCTTGCCGAAGAGGCTGTGGAAGTCGTCCTCGGCCTCGCTCGCGATGCCGCCGTAGAGCGCCACGAACTGGTCCCAGAGCTTGGCCTTGCGGTTGGCGGCAAAGAGCGCGTCGAGCGCAGTCTTGGCGCTGATCTTCTTCTCGAGTTCGGCCGGCTCGAAGCGCCCGATGACATGGGCCAGCGCCGCGCGCATGCCCACCATCACGCCGAACTGGTGCGCGCGCAGGTCGTCGAAGGCGTCGCGCATCGCGGCCTCGGGCGGCATGAAGCCGCGCACGCCGGGCCCCAGCAGATGCGCCAGCGCGACCTCGACCGTGGGCGAAAACTTGAGCGGGTTGTTGGCCTGCGACGCGATCATCGTGACCTCGGCGCGCACCTCGCGCTTGAACTCCTGGCGCGTGAGCAGAAGCTGCAGCGTGCCTTCGGTGGACGTACGCAGCATCGCGCCGATGCGCTCCATGAGGCCGGGCGTGAGCATCTCGGGCGGCTGGTGCGTGCTGGCCAGGCCGCGCAGGAAGGCAGCGAGCAGTTCGTCGTCGGAGGCGGTGCGTGTGTGCGAGGCTGCCGGGGTTGCTGGCGGTGCGACGTACACGGGAGGCGGTGGTGGCGGGGGCGGTGGCGGCTCCGCGACACGGCCGGCGTTCTCGGGCCCGCTGATGCGGATCGGCTGGCCCGTCATGTCGTCGAAGTTGGACAGCGGCGCAGCAACTGGCGGTGGTGGCGGTGGCGGCGTGATCGCCTTCGGCGGCGCAAATCCGAACTGGTCGATCGGCAAATGATCGGAACGCGGCACCGGCGTGGCGGGCGCGGTGCGTTGGAAGGCGGCCATCGGGTCGGCGTCCGACGCGGTGTTGGGCTGCAGCAGCGGATCGGCCAGCGGCGACAGCGCAAGCGGATCGCCACCGATGCCGCCGGCTCCGGCCGTGCCGCCGAACAGCGAATCGATGCTGGCCGCCTTGCCGTGCGCGGGCGGTGCGCCCAGGTCCGAGAAGTCGTCGAGCGCGCCGAGCCCGGCGGCGGGTGCGGCCGACGGCGCGGCGCCCAGCAGGTCGGCGAAGGGATCGATCTGCGCGGCCTGCGCATTGCGCGAGCCGGTGGCCATCGGGTCGGGGAACAGCATCGCATCGGCCGATGCCGCAGCAGATGCGGCAGGCGCCGGCGCCGCAGGTGCGGCGGCAGGTGCGAGGCCCGCCAGCAGATCGGCAAAAGGATCGTCGCTCGATGACGACGCAGCCGCCGCAGGCGCGGCCGAGGCACCGCCGAACATGGTGTCGGGAATGGCCTGTGGCGAAGACGGCGCCGCCGCCGCAGCCATCACGCGCACCGCGAGCTCGAAGCTGCCCACCACCAGGCGCGCGCCGTCGGTCAGCACGGCCTCCTTGCCGGAGCCCAGCGACACGCCGTTGCACTGCATCGGGTTGCTGCCGCGGTCGATGACGACGTACTGTCCGTCGCGGCACAGCACCTGCGCATGCACGCGCGACACGGTGCGATCGGGATCGTCGAGCACCAGCGTGTTGGTCTCCGCACGGCCGATGGTTCCGCCGTGGGGACCGAACTCCGCGGCCATCGGCGGCCCCGCCGGGAGGCCTTGCCGGGTGACAACAGTGATTTGAATCATGAACCGGCCCTCAGGGCGACGCCCAAACGCTGCTTGCATGCGGCAAGCCAGGAAACGCTGAAGGAGTATTCATTTCGGGTGCCGCGTTGGCAATCTCGCCGGAAGAGGTATGCCTTTCAAGGGGACCGAGCCGTTCAGGGCCGCTACGGCGCCAGCAGCAGCACCAGCGCCTGGCTCGGCACGACGCGCACGCCGGGGCAGTTGGTGCTGTTCTGCAGCGAGACGCTGGTCAGGCGCGTGGCCGGCATGCCGCAAAAGAGCACGGTGAAGGCGGCCGTGAGGTGACGGCTCGGCCCCATCACCGTGCCCGAGGCCACGCCCATCATGACGCCGGCGTTGTCGCCGTTGGTCATCGGAATGGTGGTGCCCAGGTTGTGTGCCGGCATGCCCATGAGGAGGATGGTCGGGCAGTTGGGAATCGCCATCGGCCCCATCGCGATGTTGGGGTACGGCACGGGAATGGGCGACGGCGCAGCCGGCGTGATGCAGACATCGGGAAAGCCCATGTCGGTGCCCATCATCTGGCAGTTGGCGAACATGTCGGACTCCGGTTGCGGTGATGGGTGCGGCTCAGCCGAAATGGATCTGGCCGCCGCGCGCCTTCACGAGGTCCTGCCCGTTCAGCAGCAGGTGCTGGCCGGAGATGCGCGCCAGTTGCTCCGCCTCGCATTCGAGGTGCGTCGCCTGCACGCGGTCGATGCCCTCGGTGGTGCGCACGTGGCTCTTGCTGAAGTGCGCCACCCGCTCGAAGACCGTCGAGAACACCGAGCCCACGAGCTTGATGGTGCTGCCGATGAAGTGCAGCTTCTGCCCGACCCATTGCGTGTCGTCCACGGCGACTCGGGCGGTCTGCGCACGCAACGCGAAATGCTCGGCGGCCAGCGTGAGCGCGCCGCCCTCGACCTCCAGCCGCGTCGGCCCCTGGCAGCGCAGCACGTTCTCCACATCGTCTTCACGCTGCAGCACGGCCACCACCCACAGCTCGTCGGGTGCCACCAGCAGGCCGGCCACGGTGTCGCCCATGCAGGGCTCGAGCAGGCAGCTGACGGCCCGCCGGCCGCGCACGCGCTGCGACCCGCTGGCGATGGTGAAGCCGCCGTCGTCGCTGGCGACGACCAGGCCGACGCAATGCTGGGCCAGCATCGGCCCGGCCGGCACGCCGCCGAGGTCGACGGTGCGCTTGCGGGGCACCGTGGCGGTGCTGTTGCTGCTGTGTGTCATGGAAGATCTCCTGGGAGCATGTGAGGTGCGGGCGAGCGGTGCGGCGTGGCCTTCAGCCAACCACCGCCCAGCGTTCGGCCTTGGCCAGTTCGGGATCGGTTTCGAGCGCGCGGGCGCGGTCCGTCATGCGGGCGTTGTCGGTGGTGCTGCCGTGCAGGCAGGCGCGCAGCAAGGTGGCCTGGCGCAGGTCGGCGCCGCTCAGGTCGGCGTGGCGGAAATCGGCGTAGGTCAGCTCGGCCCCTACCAAACTGGCGCCCGTCAGTTGCGCTTTCGCGAAGTGGCACTGGTACAGGTCGGCCTCGTCGAAGCGCGCGCCCTGGAACTGGCCCGCCGTAAAGAGCGACTGCCGCAGCTTGGCGCCGCTGAAGTTCGCCTGTGCGCCCTGCGCCTCGCAGAACAGCACGTGGCTTCCGTGGGCGCGCGAGAAATTGGCGCCGCCGACCCGCGCACCCTGGAAGTTGCACTGCTGGATCGATGTGCCTGAGAAGTCCGCACCGCTCAGGTCCGCCGAAGAGAACTGGCAGCCGTCGAGCACCAGCCCCACGAAGGAGCGGCCGGGCATCGCACTCTGGATGAAGGCACTGCGCGTCATGCGGGCGCGGGCCCAGGTCAGCTGCGCGAAGTCGCACTGCAGCACCGTCGTGTGCTTCCAGTGGGTGTCGTCGGCGTTCACGTCGAGCAGCGACGTCTCGGTGAACGTCGCCGCTTCCAGGTCGGCACCGGCCAGGCTGGCGTGGTCGAGCTTGCAGCGCGACACCGTCGCCATGCCGAGCCAGGCCTGCCCCAGCTGGGCGTGCGCGAGCGCGCATTCGCTGAAGGTGGCGTTGTGCAGGTTCGCGCCGCGAAAGTCGGCGTGGTCGAGCTTGCAGCGGTTGAACACGGCACGGCGCAGGTTGGCGCCGCTGAACATCGCGCCGTCGAGCGTGCACTGGTCGAACACGCTCTCGCGCAGGTCCGACTCGCGGAAGTCCGCGTCCTGCAGGTCGGCCTGGGTGAACACGCCGCCGCCCAGGAAGGTGCGGGCGAACTGGCCCTTGCGCAGGTTCAGGCCGTCGACCGGTTCGCCCATGCTCAGGGCAAAGGAGAGCGTCTCGGCTTTCACAGCGGTCGCTCCGCGGCGTACTGCGCCTGCTGGTCGGGCGACAGGCGCGGCCAGGTGCGCACGCGCTCGAGCAAGGCGCCGTCGAAGCGCACGTCGCCGTCGAGCTTGGTGCGCGACAGGTCGGCGCCGAACAGGTTGGCCTGGCGCAGGTCGGCGCTGCGCAGGTCGGCATGCTGCAGCACGGCGTCCTTGAAGCTCGCACCCGCCAGCCGCGCACGGGCCAACCCGGTGCGGCGCAGCAGCGCGCCTTCGAGGTTCGCCAGCCGCGCGTCGCAGCCGTCGAGCTGGGCCAGCGACAGGTGCGCGCCCGTGAGCTGCGCCTTGACCAGCTTGGCGCCACGCAGATCGACCTCGGCCAGGTTGGCGTTCTTGAGGCTGGCCTGCGACAGGTCGGCGCCCACTAGCGAACAGGCCTTGGCGAACACGACGCCGTCGAGCTGCGCGCCTTCGAGCCGCGCGCCGGCCAGGTTGCATTGGAGAAAGGTGGCGGCGCCCAGGCGCGCGCCGCGCAGGTCGATGCCGCCCAGGTCGCACTCGATGAAATTGCTGCCCGTGAGGTCGGCCTCGGTGAGCTGCAACCCCTGCAGCTTCAGCTTGTAGAAGAGCGACTGCGCGCCCTGCACGCGGCTCCAGTCCGCCACGCCCCAGGTGGTGTCGAGCAGGTGCGCCCCCGCGATGCGCGCGCCGCGCAATTGCGTGCTCGCCAGGTCGCAGCCGCTGAACATCGTGCCGGCCAGCGTGGCGTCGTCGAGCACGGCGCCGGCCAGGCTGGCGCGCCCGAGGTTGGCCGCCGTGAAGTCGGTGCCGATGGCCACCGCCTTGTCGAGCTTCGCGTGTGCCAGCACGGCCCGCGCAAAGCAGGCGCCCGACACGTTGGCGCCCTGCAGGTTGGCGCTCTCCAGCCAGGCATCCGTGAAGTTCACGTCGCGCAGGTCGAGGGCCGACAGGTCGGCGCCCGTGAGGTCGATGCCCGGCAGGTTGCGCAGCCCGTGGTCGAGCATCCACTTGAGCTGCGTGCGGCCGTCGAGGGCGGCCTGCCCTTGCAGCGAGTACGCGGGCGGCTGCAGATGGGCGCTTTGCAGGTAGGTGGCGCGCTCCGCCGCTTCGCGCTGGCCCAGCTTGCGCTCGACCACGGCAGCATCGAACACGGCGCCCTGGCTGCGCTGGGCCATCAGTTCGGCCATGTGCCGATCGGCGTTGTAGCGCGGCGGTCCGCGGTGCGCGAGCTTCTTCAGGTCGACCTTGCCCGCGTCTTCCAGGTCCATGGCGCGCTTCAGCTCGTCGACGATGCGCTCGACGCCGGCCCACTGCTGCACCCGCGCTTCCTCGCGCTTGGCCTTGATGTAGGCCGGCAGTTCGGCCAGGGGTGGTGTTTTTTCCGGCGGCGGCAACTGCAGGCCCAGCGCATCGGGGTCTTTGCCCTGCGCGGCGGCGGCTTCGCGGGCGAGCTGGATTTCCATCTCGGCGCGGCGGCGCTGCGCGTCGCCTTGCAGGCCGTCCATCTGGAAGGCCTCCTGCACCTGCTCGCTCGACGGATCGGTCATGTCGATGCCGCCCGGCAGCAGGTCGGTGTCGTTCAAGGCCTCGATGCCGCCGTCCACCGGGTCGCTGCGGCGCGCGAGCACATCGACGTAGTGGGCGTCGTCCTTCGCTTCGCCCAGGCGCTCCACGCCGCCGAGCACGGCGGCGATGTCACTGCCGTCGTCCTCCGCGCATTCGGCCATGCCGTGGAAGACCAGCACCATGCGCTGCGCATGCGGAAAGAACCAGACGGTCGTGAGGCGCATCGGCACTTCGCGCAGCTTCTGCTGCTGCGGCGCGCCCTTGCCGCCGGCGAGGTTGTAGTTGACGAACATCCGCACGCGCAACGCAGGCAGCCGGCCTTCGATGCGGCTTTGCGTGGGATGCAGGTTGTCCAGCGCAAAGGGCTCGTCGCCCTTCAGCGGCGCGGCCAGCCACTGGTCGCTGGGGGCGAGGTTGAAATGCTTCCAGTCGAGGTCCGGCGGAAAGCCCGGCGAATGCGCCTGGAGGTAGGTTTCGTCGTAGGTGCCGCGGTAGGTCACGCGCTGCGGGTGCACGGTGTCGAGCGGGCCGAAGCCGGCGGGAATGACTTCGGAGCGCGGCGTGAGCACGCGCGACCGCGGCAGCTCCAGGTTGGGCAGCCAGCGCCGCCCCTGCGTCTCGACACGCCCCGCGCCCACCGCATTGAGCGCGTAGTCGGGGCCGCCGTAGGCCTTGTCCCAGGTCAGCGGAATCGGCTCCACAGCGGCAGGCGGCACGGCCTTGGGCGTGTCGCCGTCCCAGTAGCGGTTGGCGAAAGCGAGGATGGTTTTTTCGGTGCCGCCCAGGCGCACGCGCACAGCGCAACCCTGCGTGGCTTCGGGCCCCGGGTACGCATGGCCGTGCACCAGGAATTCGGGCGTGAGCTTGGCAATGCCCTCGTCGAGCATCGGCACCGCCATCTCGCCGGCCACGAAATTCCACAGCGACTGCTCGCCCCAGATCCGCCCGCGGTCGCCCTGCTCGAAAGGCACATGCAGGAAGCCGCTCAGGCACAGGCCGAAGCGCTTGCGGTACTCGACCGCGCGACTGAGCAGCCCCAGCGACAGCGGCTTGTATACCTGCATCAGCCGCCTCCCGATCCGCCGCCTGATCCGCCTCCCGATCCACCACCTCCTGATCCGCCATCCGACGGGCCGGGTGCAGGCGGCGCAGTCGGTGGTGCCGGCTGCGTGGGCGCCGCCTTGGCCGCCTCGTGCGGGGCTGGCGGGCCCGGTGGCGTTGCGACGGTGGCCGGCAACGCGGCATCGCCGGCGAGCGCGCCGATGCCTGCGCCGATCAGCACGCCGCCCGGGCCGTAGGCCGCACCGGCCACGGCACCGATGGCCGCGCCCGCACCGGCCCGGCCCTGCGCCAGCCGGCGATCGGCCGCCGTGGCCATCTCGTTCAGCTTGCTTTGCAGCACCGGCATGTCGTCGAGTTCGGCCGCCGTGTCGCGCAGCGCCTTGGCCGCGTCGGCATATTGCTGCAGCGTGGCGGCGACGCCGGACACCCCCATGGCCGCGGCGCCCAGCCCGGCCAGTGCCGACACCGCCACCATCGCACCCGCCGCCGCGCCACCGCCGGCACCGGGGTTGACGACCTTGATGCCGGTCGAGTCGATGTCGAAGGCCGACAGGCTCAGGTCGAGCGCGCCGATGTTGCCCATGCGCAGGCCCGCGCAGTTCTCCATGCTGATGGCCAGGGCGTTGTCGATCGAGGCGCCCATGAAGTTGCCCATCTGCAGGCCCAGGAAGGTGCTGGTCGCCAGGCCCATGTTGGCTTCGTTCGACATGCCCAGGTAGCCGCTGCTGTTCGAGCCGAGCACGGTCGTGTTGGAGCCGGTCGAGGTCTGGTTGATGTTCGCGTACGACATCAGGTCGACGTCGCCCGCGCTCACGATCTTGATGCCCGAGGTGGCCGCGATCATGTGGCTGCCGCCGCTGGTGTCCTTGCGGTCGGCGGCCGAGGCGACGCTGATGTTGCCCGAGGCGCCGATGCCCAGCGTGCCCACCGCCAGGGTCACGGGGCCCGAGGTGAGCGCCAGCGAGGCCGAGTACTGCGTCATGGCGCCGGTGACGTTGGTGTTCAGCGTCTGGCCGATGATCATGTCGACCTTGCCGGCGATCTGGTTGAACTGGCCCTTGTCGCCGACGATGTTCTGCTGGTGCTGGCCGATGTGGTTGTACTGGCACCAGGTCACGTTGGTGTGCTGGTGCTGGTGAATGATGTTGCGCTGGTCCTTGTCGACCTCGCGCTTCTCGTTGCCGATGGTGTGGACCGTGCGGTCGTTGTCCACCGTGATGCTCTGGTCGTGGCCCACGGTGATCGAGTCGTCGACCTCCACGGAGCGGGACATGTTGCGCTCGGCGTGGATGTTGACCAGCTCCTCGCCCTTCTTGTCCTCGAACATGATCTCGTTGTAGTTCGCGTTGCCGCCGCCCGGCGTGGAGCGCGTCTTGAAGCCGCTCTGCGTGGCCGACTTGTATGGGATCGGCTGGTCGTCGTTGTAGACCCGCCCCACGATGATCGGCCGGTCGGGGTCGCCGTTCATGAAGTCGACGATCACCTCCTGGTGGATGCGCGGCGCGAAGTAGCCGCCCCAGCCCTTGCCGGCCCAGGGCTGCGAGACGCGGATGCGGCAGGTCGACTTGTCGTCGCGTTCGTCGTAGCGGTCCCAGTGGAAGTGCACCATCACGCGGCCCATCTCGTCCACGTCGTGCTCCTTGCCCTTGCCGCCGACCACGATGGCGCTTTGCGGGCCCGGCATGGTCACGCGCGGCGTGAGCCGCGGCGGGCGGAACGAGGTCTTGGCCGGCAGCGCCGTGATCAGGAAGGTACCGGTGCCGCGCGTGGCGTTGCGCAGCGCCGGCGTGCTGCGGATCATCTCGACCAGCGGCGCCAGGCAGTCGACATTCACCGCGTCGGCCGCGATGGCCTCGCGCAGCACCTCTTCGACGGGCTGCGAGGCGCCCTCCTGGCCCAGGCCTTCGTAGCCCGGGTGGGTCACGGCGAAGATGCAGCCGCCGATCAGGTAGTCGCCGTTGCGCGTGCCGTCGGGGTCGCCCTCGAGCGTGAAGCTGCGCCCGGCCGCGACGTCGGGCCAGTGCGTGATCGCCCAATGCAGCTGGCGGCGCGCCATCATCTCGTCGGCGCGGTGCGAAACCACCACATCGGATTCCTTCGGCTTGAAGTAGCCGCCGGGGTACTCGAAGACCTCGAGGCTCGAGAGCTCGTGGTCGTCGGCCACCGTGGCAGTGGGCTTGAGCACGCGGTTGATCGCCTTGTAGTCGGTGTCGCGCGAGGCATAAGTGCCCGACTGGAACTGGCGCGCGCTGACCCACTGCTCGAACTCGTTGAAGCGCGCCTCGCCCGCGCCCTTGGGCATGAAGCGCATCACGCCGGACACCGGCAGCGCGGCGTGCGCCATGTCGCTCGCATCGGACAGGCACATGGTGCCGGGCGTGTCGTGCGCGTCGAACCAGTAGTAGATGCCTTCGTCTTCCAGGATGCGCGAGAGAAAGCTGAAGTCGCTTTCCTGGAACTGCACGCAATAGCGGCGCGGGTCGTGCGTGGCGATCACGCCGTCGATGTTGGTCTTCTTGATGCTGGTGATGGGGCTGTCTTCGAACACCGCCTCGAGCACCTCGAGCACCGGCTTGTCCTGCAGGATGCGCGAGTTGATGCGCTTGGTGAGCAGCCAGAACCACGAGCGCAGGCTGATGCGGTATTCAAAATAGCGCCCGATCTGCGCCATGCGCGTGAAGCGCACGGCATGGCCCTTGGCGTGGCGTTCGTGCTTGCCCTCGTCGGCATCGAAGAACTCGATCACCACGTCGAAGGCCCGCCCGAGGATGTCGCTGGCCGAGAGGTCCTCGCGCGCCGACAGCACCGTGAGCTCGTAGCTCGACGGCCGCGCCAGTCCCTCGTGCCCGACGATGCGCCAGAACTTCAGGTCGTCGTTGGCGGGGGAATCGCTGTCGATGCGGAACTCGAGGTCGGCCATCTTGTGTCTCTGGAGGTTGGGGCGTCCGGTCGTCGGGGCGCCCGGTCAGTCGAACGCGTAGGTGAAGTCCGCGTCCTTCACGTCGAGCGCGACACGGCGGATCTCGCCGCCCGACGCCAGGCGTTGCAGGTACTCGACGGAAATCGTGGGCAGCACCGTGTTGGTGAGGATCGCGTCGATCACGCGCCCGCCCGACTCCGGGTCCTGGCAGCGCGCCACCACCTGCTCGATCACCGCCTCGGTGTATTCGAACGGCACGCCGTGGTTGGTCTCCACGCGCTTCTTGATGCGGCCCAGCTGCAGCCGCACGATCTTCTTCATCATGTCGGGCGACAGCGGGTAATAGGGAATGGTGACGATGCGGCCCAGCAGCGCGGGCGGGAACACCTTCATCAGCGGCGCCTTCAGTGCATCGGCCAGCGCGTTCGAATCGGGCAGCAGCTCGGGGTCGCGGCACATGCTCATGACGAGCTCGCTGCCGGCGTTGGTGGTGAGCAGGATGATCGTGTTCTTGAAATCGATCATGCGGCCCTCGCCGTCTTCCATCCAGCCCTTGTCGAAGACCTGGAAGAAGATCTCGTGCACGTCGGGGTGGGCTTTTTCCACTTCGTCGAGCAGCACCACGCTGTAGGGGCGGCGGCGCACGGCCTCGGTCAGGATGCCGCCCTCGCCGTAGCCCACGTAGCCCGGCGGCGCACCCTTGAGCGTGGAGACGGTGTGCGCCTCCTGGAACTCGCTCATGTTGATGGTGATGATGTTCTGCTCGCCGCCGTACAGCGCCTCGGCCAGTGCCAGTGCGGTCTCGGTCTTGCCCACGCCCGAGGTGCCGCAGAGCATGAAGACGCCGATGGGTTTCTGCGGGTTGTCCAGGCGCGCGCGCGAGGTCTGGATGCGACGCGCGATCATCTCCAGGCCGTGCTTCTGGCCGATGACGCGCTGGTTGAGCGTGTCGGCGAGCTTGAGCACCGCCTCGACTTCGTTCTTGACCATGCGGCCGACGGGAATGCCGGTCCAGTCGGCGACGACGGAGGCAACGGCCTGCTCGTCGACCGACGGCAGGATCAGCGGCGACTCGCCCTGCACCGCATGGATCTTGGCTTGCAGCGCATGCAGCTCTTCCAGCAGCGCCGCGCGGTCTTCGCTCGCTGGCGCGGCGGGCACGGCGGCGTTCGCATCGCCGTCGGCCGGTGCCGCATCCACCGGCTTGTTCCCGGCCCGCAGCTTGGCGCGCAGTTCGAGCAGCCGATCGATCAGCCCTTTCTCTTCCTGCCAGCGCGCATTCAGTCCATCGAGCTGCAGCTTCGATTCGACCAGCAACGCTTCCACTTGCGCCGAGCGCTTGGTCACGTCGATGCCGATGGTGGCCTCGCGGCCGATGATCTCCTGCTCGACCGTGAGCCCTTCGATGCGGCGCATGCAGTCTTCCACTTCAGGCGGCGTCGCGTGCTGGCTCACGGCCACGCGCGCGCAGGCGGTGTCGAGCAGGCTCACGGCCTTGTCGGGCAACTGGCGCGCGGGAATGTAGCGGTGCGACAGCTTCACGGCCGCTTCGATGGCCTCGTCGAGCAGCTGCACGCGGTGGTGCTTCTCGAGCACGCTGGCCACGCCGCGCAGCATGAGGATGGCCTTGGTCTCGTCGGGCTCGGGCACCTGCACGACCTGGAAGCGCCGCGTGAGTGCCGGGTCCTTCTCGATGTACTTCTTGTACTCGGCCCAGGTGGTCGCGCCGATGGTGCGCAGGTTGCCGCGTGCGAGCGCCGGCTTGAGCAGGTTGGCCGCATCGCCGGTGCCGGCCGCGCCGCCCGCGCCCACGAGCGTGTGGATCTCGTCGATGAACAGGATGATCGGCGTCGGCGAGCTCTGCACCTCGTCGATCACCTGGCGCAGGCGCTGCTCGAATTCGCCCTTCATGCTCGCGCCGGCCTGCAAGAGGCCGATGTCGAGCGTGAGCAGCTTCACGTCTTTCAGTTGCGGCGGCACATCGCCGCGCGCCAGGCGCTGCGCGAAGCCTTCCACCACCGCGGTCTTGCCGACACCCGCCTCACCCGTGAGCAGCGGGTTGTTCTGGCGGCGGCGCATGAGGATGTCGACGATCTGGCGGATTTCCTCGTCCCGCCCGGTCACCGGGTCCATCTCTCCCTTCTTGGCTTTCTCCGTGAGGTCGACAGCAAATTTTTTGAGGGCATCACCCTTGCCCATGGCGGCCGGCGCCATGGCGCCCGAGTCTTCGCCGGGTGTGCCGCTGCCCATGCCAGTGCCGTCCTGGGCGCGCATCTGCGCTTCGGGCGAGGCGTCGCAAATCTTGGGGAAGTTGTCGGCCAGGTCTTCGACCTTGATCTTCTCGAACTGCTTCGAGAGATTGAACAGCGGGTTGCGCAGGCTCTGCGTTTTCAGCATGGCGACCACGATGTAGCCGGTGCGCACCTGCGCTTCGCCGAACTGCAGGGTGGCGTAGGTCCAGGCGCGCTCGATGGCGTTCTCGATGTGCGGCGAAAAATCGCTGATGGCGGTGGCGCCGCGCGGCAGGCGGTCGAGCGCGGCCGTCATGTCCTTGGCGATCACCGACACATCGAGGCCGTAGTGCTGGATCACGCGGTGCAGGTCGGAGTCCTGTGCCTGCAGCAGCTGGGCGAACCAGTGCTCCAGCTCCACATACGGGTTGCCGCGCATCTTGCAGAAGACGGTGGCGCCCTCGATAGCCTTGTAGGCCAGCGAGTTGAGTTTGCCGAAGAGGGCGGTGCGGCTGATTTCACTCATGGAGGACTCCGTATCTCATCTAGACGATTGGCGAGGGGGTGGTTTGAAACGCCGGGGCCGAACGGCGCGCAATGCGCACGTCGGCCGCGTCGCGCGCGCGGGGTGTCGTGCCGAGCCACGAGACCCAGCCCAGGCGCGGCGCGTTGCCATCGCGCTGGCCGAGCCGGGTGGGCGGCACCTGGGCCTTTTCGAGCACCAGCTCGGCGTCCCATT
This sequence comes from Variovorax sp. 54, assembly GCF_002754375.1. NCBI lineage: Bacteria > Pseudomonadati > Pseudomonadota > Betaproteobacteria > Burkholderiales > Comamonadaceae > Variovorax > Variovorax sp. 54. Next base: position 3,836,062 of record NZ_PEFF01000001.1, on the reverse strand, counting down.
CGAGTTCGTCGCCCAGCAGCTGCTGCATCCAGCGCTGCAGCACAGGGCGCGCCGGTCCGATGGGCAGGAACATGCGGTACTGGTCGAGCGTGAGCGGCCCCAGGTGCAGGCGCACGCGGTGCTGCCGGTCCCAGGCGCGCGTGCCGAGCATGGCGCCCATGCCCATCGAACGCGAACTCTCGCCCTGCCCCAGCCGCGTGACCTCGTCCGGGGGCACACGCATCCAGTGGCCGACCCAGCGCTCCAGCCTCACGGGCACGCCGAAGTAGCTGCACAGCACCGACTCGACGCTTTCCGCGTTGTGCACGCGGCGCGCGAGCCAGCCCGAGAAGTGCAGGCGCGCGTCGTCATGGATCTCGTCGCGCCCGATGCGCCCCGGCGTGCCGATGCCGACCAGCGCACCGATCTGCAGGCGAAAGCGGTCTTCGCCCGGCCGGTCGAGCGCCACGGCGGGGCGCGCCTGCGCCCACGCGCGGTAGAAGTGCAGCGAGAAGCGGTGCGAAAAACTGTCGAGAAAAGCCAGCCAGGTCGGGTCGCCGTGGTTCAGGCTGCGCTCGCGGATGAAGTCGCTCAGGTGCACCGGCAGCGGACCGTTGGGGCCGATGTAGCCGAAGAAGTGCTGGCGCAGGCGCGGTGGCGAGGCCTCGGTCGCGCGCTCGAAGCGGCTGAAGCTGGCGGGCGCGAACGAGAGCGACGGCTCCTGCCCCACGCGCACCGGTTCGGCACTGGGCAGCAGCGCGCGGCCCCAGCGCGGCGTGGTCTTCGCGACCGACTCCAGCCGCCGCATCACCGCGAAGTAGTCGTACGCCCAGGGATCGCTCGACCAGGCCTGCACCGCGGCATCGACACGCGCACGCGCACCGACATCGGGGGCCGCCGGGCTGACGCGCGCTACAGGATCTGGCGCGTCCCGCACAGCGGCCTCCAGCGCATCAGCTCGCCCTTGCCCGACAGGCGCAGCACGGTCTCGACGAAATGGTTCACCTCGACATGTCGCGACAGGTAGCGCGCGAGCACGGCGCCGAACAGGAACACGCTGTGGCCGTGGAAGGCGTCCTTGTCGACCTCGAGCGTCACCTCGAGCCCGCGCCCGAAGGCGATAGGCCCCTTCATCGGCAGGCGGCGCGCCACCGGTTGGCTCTTGACCGACAGCAGCCCGCGCACCTGGCCCTGGCGCATCTCGTCGGCATGCACGGCGTAGAGCATCAGCGTTTCGCGCAGTGCGGCGGCGCCCTGCTCCGGCGTGCTGTCGGAGAGCGACAGGTAGTTGAGCGCCAGGTGGTCGATGACGCGCCAGCCCAGCCCCTGGCTCACGACCGGCGACACCGGGCGCGAGGGGCCGCGCACCATGCGCACGCGCTGCACGGGGAAGGACTCGACGCAATCGAAATCGTTGTCGCGCCCCATCGGCAGCAGCAGCGGCAGATCGCGGTTGGTGCACAGCGCCGTCACCGCGAGCTGGCGCAGCGCGGCCGGGTACGGCGCCTGCTGCGGATCGACGATCTGCAGATACACCTCGGAGCCGATGTGGCTGCTGCGATGCCCTTCGGTGCGTTGGCGCACCGACAGCATGCGCGGCTCGCGCGTGGTCGTGAAATACGCCGGGTGGCTGTGGCGTGCGCCGTGGAAGGCCGAGTAGAACGGGCGGAACACCTGTTCGGTCGCCGCGCTGTCGGTGCCCGGCGCGCCGTGGCCGATGACCTCGGTGACGGTGTGCACCTCGAAGTCTTGCGGGCGTGTGCGGTCGGGCAGCAGGTGGAACTGGCTCACGCCTTCGGTGAGCGGCACGCGGTCGAGGCGCCGGCTGAACAGGTTGACGGCGGGCACGCAGTGCAGCTGCACGTTGTCGGTGCCGACCAGTTTTTCGAGCGCCGCATCGCCGCGCGAGAACAGCAGCACGATCTCGATGTCGGTGACGGGCATGGTGGCGAGCAGCGGCTGCAGGCCCGCGATGCGCGCGAACTGGAAGCGCGGCGCAAAGGCGAAGTACTCCTGCAGCAGCCGGAAGCCCGAGAAGCCGGTGGCGGTAACGGGCAGCAGCGCCTCGTCGTCCTCGAAGCCCACCGCCTGGATCGCCGACGGCGGCAGGCTGCGCGCCTCGCCCTGCAGCGCGCCCGAGGGCGCGAGCGGGCGCACCATCACGCCCACGGGCTGGCCGAGCGCGCATTCGTGCAGCTGCCAGGCCACGTCGTCGCTGCCGCCGAAGTGCAGCACCAGGTCGTCGAGCGCAAGCTGGCTGAAGGTCAGCCCCGCCGTGGCGCGCAGGCCGATGCGCAGGCCGCCGCGGATGCTGCGCGCCTGCGGGTGCGTGCCCAACGGCAGGTCGGGCGCGTAGGTGAAGTACTGCGCACGCTGCACTTCGATGGGCCACAGGCGCAGCGCGCTCGCGGTGCGGAACTCGCAGTGCGTGTTCTGGCCCACGGCCTGGCGCGCGCGCAGGCCGCTGCCGCGCGGCAGCGTGGGGCCGAGGGCCAGGTTGGCGTCGTCGGGGTCCGCCGCAAAGCTCACCACGGCCATCGCGGGCGTGGGCGCCAAGAAGTTCGGGTAGACGATGTCGAGCAGGTGCCCGGTGAAGCGCGGGTACTCGGCATCGAGCTTGAGGTTGACGCGCGCCGACAGAAAGGCCGTGGCTTCGATCAGCCGCTCCACATACGGGTCGGCGACCTCCTGCCCCTCAATGCCCAGGCGGTGCGCGATCTTCGGAAAGGCGCGCGCGAACTCCGAGGCGCTCTCGCGGAAGTAGCGCAGTTCCTGTTCATACAGGGTGAGGAGCCGGGGGTCCATGCGGGGGGACTTATCTCGGTGCGGCTGCCGCCGGGCCGCCCCAAGGCAGGCCGCGCCTCCCCCTCGGGGGTGGCGAATTACACGCAGCGCAGCGCAGTGAAAAGCCGGGGGGCTCATGATCGTTGCGAAACGTCCTGAATCTCGATGCGGCCTTCTTCCAGATCAACGCGGCTGCGCATCAGGAACTCCAGCGGCACGGGTTGCGCCCAGAGCATGCCGCGGATCTGCAGGCCGATGCTGTTGTGGGAGTCCAATGCCGAGCCTTCCATGACGAGTTCCACTTCGAGAGTGCGGGACAGGATGCGTGGCTCGAACTGCAGGATTGCGTTCTTCAAAGCCTGTTCCATGCTGACACGCTGCACCGACGAGGTGAACTGGCCAGACAGCATAGGCAATCCGTAATTGATGACGGAGCGCGCGGCGTTGGGGTACTGGCGGTCGTCCATCTGCAGGCCGAATCCGGTGGCATTGAACAGCCAGCTCAGGTCGCGCAGCACGGCCTGGCGCAGCGCCTGCTTGGTCAGCGTGCGCTTGTCGTCGCCCTCGCGCTTTTCGTCGGGCGCGTGGTCGACGAGCCGGTCGAGCAGCGAGGGCTGCAGCCGCTCCTGCGCGGCCGGCGCGTTGGCATCAGCCACCGCCGCTGCCTTCTTCACCACCTTCGGTGGCGGCGGGCGTGAAGAGGATCTCGCGCACGTCCATCAGCGCGTACTCGCCGGCATCGCTGCCGAGCACGCGCTGGCCGTAGCCGGCCCAGACCTCGGGGCGCAGCTCGCGCCAGTCGGTCTTGCGCGCCAGGCGCAGCGCGCCGTCTTCTTGCGCCTCGGTGCCTTCGTAGCGCGTGGGAATGAGCGCCAGCGTTTCGCCGCCGTTCTCGAACTGCAGGTGCGCGGGCATCCAGACGCAGTCGCGCAGGTCTTCGGGCGGCTCGATCTTGATGTGCGCGAGGCGCGCGTAGGGAATCCAGTAGTACTTGCCGTTGACGAAGGCCTCGAGCACCGGGCCCAGGCGCATGTCGGCGTCGGCCAGCCACTCGAAGGGCGCACCGTCGATGGTGCCCGCGATGGTGCCCGCGATGGTGCCCGCGATGGTGCCCGCGATGGCGGGTGCGCCGTCGAAGGCACGCTGGCGCAGGTCTTCGGCCAGCTCGCTCTCGCCGCGGCCTTGCCGCAGCAGCGATTCGATGAGCAGTGCCAGCCATTCGTCGGGCTGGCCGAAGATCATCGGCGTGCGCGTGCCGGCAAACACCTCGGCGCGCAGGCCTTCGCAGCGCACGGCGTCGCCGTACACCTGCTTCATGGGAACGGCGAGCGCGTCGAGCTCGGCCGCGACGGTGAGCTGGTTGAGCGCACGCTCCCACTGCCCGAGCACGCACAGCAGCTGCGCCATGAAGACGCGCAGCTTGGCGTCGGCGGGCTTGGCGCGCACCTCGTCGCTCAGGGCCTGGAGGGCGCCGACCGGGTCGGCGGACTGGAGCAGCGCGGCGGAGGCGGTGGTCATGGTGAGGGCTCCAGAAAAGTCGTCACTGGGTGGCGGTGATGGTGGCGGTGCGCACCGCGCCGCGCAGGCCGGAGTGCTGCTGCGCGGCCGACTTGATCTCGACCTTGCGGCCCGCGAACACCGTGACCTCGCGCGGCTGGCGCGGACGGCCGCCGGTGAGGATGGCCTGGCTGACCACGCGCGCGTCGGTCAGCACGATCTCGAGGAACGGGTCGGACACCATGTGGTCGCCGCTGGCGCGGTAGACGAAGATCGACACCTCGAGCTTGTCTTCCTGGCTCGCGAGCAGGCTCGAGATGGAGGCGGTGGTGGCGTCGCACTCGCGCACCACCACCAGCGGGAAGATGCGCACCTTGCCCTTGGTGGAACCGGGCGGCGCAGCCACTTCCATCTGGTGGCAGTAGCCGCCGATGTCGATGAACTCGATGCCGCGCTCCGACTCGCCCTTGACCTTGGTGCCGCGGCTGTCGATCGACATCATGAAGTCGTTGGCGGTCTCGCCCGCGAGCAGGTCGAGCATGCGCAGCAGCTCGTCGGGGTCCAGGATGCCTTCAGCGGACAGACTCATTGCAATCTCCTTGAGAAAAAATTCCGGTCATCAGCGCACGGGCGCGTCCCCGGCCGACCAGGACACCATGGCGACGAACAACGGCCGCTTCTGAGGATTGGGCTGACCGCGCAGTCGCAGCTCGGCCATCGGCGATTCGGCAACGCCCGAGCCGAACAGGCGCGGTGCGCTCTGCGGCGTGGCGGGCATGGCAAAGACATACAGGCGCGCACCGGCGCCGGCGAACCACGGCAGATCGAAGCGCTTGGCGGCGGGCGTCTCGCGCGTGCCGCGCTCGAAGCGGTTGCTGTCGCCGGGGTCGTCGGGGTACACGGCGCGCAGGCCGCCCTGCGCATCGATCCCGGCCACCACGAGGTCGACCGAATGGCCGCTGGTGTTGCGCACCTGCAGCGCCGCGCGCTCACCGGGGCGCAGCGCCAGCGCCGGGCCTGCGGCGCGGCGCGCGGGCTCGCTGCGCACCAGCCGGTCGCCGTTCCAGATTTCGAGCACAGCGTCGAAGCCGTCGAGCGGTGTGTCGTCAGCGCCCGCACCCAATGCCTGCAGCTGGTTCCACCACTTGAGCCGCGCCAGCGCTTCGAGGCGCCGCTGCACGGCGGCGCTGTCGGGCAGCAGCTCGGTACGACCCGCCGTGTTGCCGCCGAGCGAGGGCATGAGCAGCTCGAGGCGCTGGCCGCCGCTGCCCAGGTCGGTCCAGCGCACGTCGGCGGTGCTGTCTGTGTCGGCCGCGAGCACCGAGGCCGGGTAGTCGAGGTTCAGGCGCGGCGGCGGCTGGCCGTTGTCGCTGCGCACGCGCAGCGCGATCGCGGGCGGGGGCGCGAGCGGCGAGACGCTCCAGCTCGCGGCGCCCGACAGGGCCCGCAGCGCCTCGGGCACCGGCAGGCGCGCGCTGTCGAATTCAGCCTGCGCCAGCGTGGCCTGCGCGCTGCGCACGGTGCCGTCCTCGCGCGTGGCGCTCACGCGCAGCGCCTGGCGCGGCTGCAGGCCGTCGATCTGGCCGGCGGGCACGGTGAGCATGTCGCCGCTGCGCTGCGCGCGCCAGACCGGCTGGGTCGAGGCCGCGGCCACGCTGTTGGCGAAGAGCCGGCCGTCGAGGTTGCCTTCGGCCACCGGCGACGGCAGCTCGCGCGTGGGGAAGCGCTGGGCCAGTTCATCGATCACCGGCGGATAGAGCGCGAGCACGCCGTCGAACAGCTCGCGCCAGGTGGCGGGCTTGCGTTCCAGCGCGCCGGCCACGGCCCAGGTCAGCAGGCCCTGCGGGCGCGCCGCACGGCTCTGGCGCGGCAGGCGCAGCTCGGGCGTGATCTGGTGGCTTTCGGAGGCGTAGAAGGCGACATAGCGGGCGCGCGCCACGCGGGCGGCGGCGGGCGGTGTCGTGAGCGACGCCGCGGCGGGTGGCGGGCCGGCGCGCAACTGCGCGGCGCGCAGGCCGCGCCAGCGCACCTCGTCGTCGGGCGGGCCTTCGGCGGTGGCGGGCACGGCGGCGGCTGCGGCGCCACGCGTCATCGACGTGGCGGCGCAGGTGTCGAACACCGACCACACGAACACGTCGCGTGCGAGGAAGGCCTGCACCCAGGCGTCGAAGTCGACATCGCGCACGCCGCCTGCGAGGGCGCTGTCGGCCCCGATGGCACCGCGCACGTCGCGCGCCAGGAAGTTCTCGGCCAGGCCGTCGGGCTCCTGGTAGCGCTTGGTGGTGTCGCGCCAGCGCGTGCCGTGGCCGGAGAAGTACAGCAGCACGAAGTCGCCGCTCTTCGACTGTGCGAGCAGGCGGCCGAGTGCGGCGTGGATGGCTTGGGCCTCGGGCAGCGCGGCACCGCTCACGCCGTCGGCGAGCACGGCGATGTCGGTGGCTGCGAAGCCCTGCTTGAGCAAGGCATCGCGCATGAGCATCACATCGTTGCGCGGCGCCTGCAGCCACAGGGCCTGGGGCTGGTTGACGAGTTCGGAGACGCCGACGAGCAAGGCGCGCTGTGCGGCGAGGGAGGTGCTGCCGCATGCAAGCAGCAACACCATCAGCAACGCTTGCAGGAAGTGTCGCTGCGTTGCTCCCTCTCCCCTTGGGGAGAGGGGAAAAGACGGATGCACCCGCATCGCTCCTTCCCCTTCCGGGGGAAGGCTGGGATGGGGGCGCGCAGAGCGCCCGATGGATGCGCCGCTTGCCCCCACCCCTGCCCTCCCCCGGAAGGGGAGGGAGAAAGAGGGAAGCCGCGCGGCGCGGGTCATGGCTGTTCCGACGCCGGCCCGGCCGACGCAACCAAGGGCGACGACGCGAGCACCGACAAAGCACCGACCGGGTCGGCCACGCGCAACCGCCACACGCCACTGGCACCCGGCCCGCCGACCACTTCCGCCGACATCGTGCGCAGCAGGCGATCGGCTTCGTCGATGCGCACACCGTCTTTCCAGCGCACGACCAGGTTCGCCTGCGCCGCGACCGGCGCGGCAGGCACCGAGCGAAAGCGCACGTCGTCGTCTTCGGTGGTGCTGCGCCCGCCGATGAGCCCGACGTTCTGGATCACCGCGAACAGCGCCACCGCCGCAAAGGCCGGGCGCGCCCAGCCTTCGGCGCCGAACCAGCGGCGGATGCTGCCCCACCAGCCGTCCTCGGGCCGCGGCAGCGGCCGGGCGGGCGATGGCGTCGGTGCGGTGGGCGTTTCTTCCTGCGGTGAAGCCAGCGCACGACCCAGTTGCAAACCCGCATCGCGGTACAGCGCCTGGTAATCAACACGCGGGTCCTGCGGCCCGAGCGGTGTGCCTGACAGCACCGAGAACGCCCCACCCACGGCCCGCAGCGCAATGCGCCCCGGCTCCGGTGAAATGACGGGCACCGCGTGCGCGGCCCATTCGTCGTGCACCGCGCGGATCGCGGCGAGCCGCGTGGCCGACACCTCGCCGAGCACGCGCGCGGCCAGCTGCGGGCTGGGCTCGAGCGTGAGCACGTTCCACGCCTGAATCACACCGAACATCGGCTCGAAGGGCTCGTCGTCGGGCTCCAGCAAAACGTCGAAGTCGGAGGCCCAGTCGGGCTCGCCGGCGGCCATCCAGCCTTGCCAGAGGTCACCGTGGATGCAGCGGTCGAGCAGCACGCCGAGCAGGCGCCCGTCGTGCACCACGCTCACGAGGCGGCCCGGCGCCCAACGCGCAGTGAAGGCGCGCCGGGCGACAGCCTCGCGGCGCCGGGCCAATTCGGTCAAAGGGAGCAGCAGGTCCGACACGATGGGCGTGCCCGCGCCCGCGCTGCTGCTGTGCGGCATCGCAACGGGTGCAGCGCCTGGTGGCGCGTCTCCCGCCGGCGCGCCGGTTTCGAACGCATGGCGGATCACGCTGAGCGGGGGCCAGAGGTCGGTGGTCATGGCGTCTGTTCCTGAATGGCTATGTCTTCAGACATAAGACGCTTCAGCCCCGAGGATTTTGAAAACCTGCAGGATCGCCGCCATGTTGTCGGCCTCGATGGCGATGCCCAGGGTCTGGCCGATCCAGCTGCCGATGCGGGTTTGCGCATAGCCGGCGCCCAGCCCTTCGCGCTTGTGCACGAGGCCCAGCCGGCCGGCGCGGTAGTGGTACGAGGCGATGGCGTGGCGCGAAGCCACACCCGACAGCCCGCCCTCGGCCTCCTGCCCGAAGCCCTCGCACAGCAGGATGCGCTCGGGCTCGGGAAGCCCGGCAATGAAAGCGCGCGCCGCCAGCTGCACAGCCTGCGCGCTGAGGCCGTGCTCGGCCAGGCAGCCCTCGAGGTCTTCGCCGGGACCGAGTTCGTCTTCGAGCTGGGCCTCGGTGATCTGGTCGCCGATGGAGACCTTGCGGCGAAACGAGCTGGCGCGCGTGCAATCGATGAGGTAGCGGCGGAAGTACGCGCACAGCGCGAAGGCGGTGGAAGGCGCGCTGTGGCCGGCGCGCTCTTCCGACTCGTCGGGGTCGGCGTCGAGCCGCAGCACCTTCACGTAGATGAACTGCGCCACCAGCTCCTGCCGCCCCTCGCCCAGCACCTGCAGCTCGGGCGGATTGCAGGCCACGAGCGCATCGCCCACGATGCGGTACATGGTGCCCATGTCGTCCGAGGACAGCGTCTGCCGTCGCCGCCAAAGGCGGACGAGTTCAGAGCTTTCCGCGGACGAGAGGGTTTCCTGCATGAAGGGCCAAGGGGTTCGAGAGAAGTGAGGTCAGTCGTCGACGCAAACGCCCTCGGACGGCACCAGGCATTGCGGCAGGTTGGCGCCCGCCGGACCACCGCGCGTGCGGATCGCACCCGACACCGCGGCCTGCGCCACGGCCAGGCCGCGCGGCAGAAGAATCCACAGTTGCCCGCGTTCCTTCATGCGGCGCGCGTTGGTGGCGGCCTGCTGGCCGTTGCCGAAGAAATAGTCGGCCCGCACCGCGCCGCGGATGGCACCGCCGGTGTCCTGCGCGATGGTCAGGCGCTGCATGGGCGCGCCGCTGCCGGGCGTGCGCGTCGACACGAACACCGGGTAGCCCAGCGGCGTGCTGCGCGGATCGACCGCGATCGAGCGGCCGGCCGACAGCGGCACGCCGAAGGCGCCCACCGGACCGCCCGCGGGCGAGGTCGATTCCTTGAAGAACACGTAGCTCGGGTCCTTGATGCCGGAGCCGGCCACCGCGCCGGCCGTGCGACGACCCGGCACCACCACCGCGCCGCTGGCCGTGGGCCGCGCCAGCGTGAAGCCGCGCGTGCGGATCACGCTGTTGTCGATGGCGCCCGTGTCTTCGTCGTCGCCGTCGTCCAGCGTCAGCTCGAGCGAACCGCCGCGCACCTTGACCGCGCTGCGCGGCTTGCCGTTGGCGGCCTGCGCGATGGTCGGGCGGAAAGGCTGGCCGTTCTGCTCGGCATACGCCACGCGCACGATCTCGCCGCTGGGCAGCTTGATGCGGCCCGAGCCCTGGATCTGCATCTCGTACAGCGCGGTGGCGCTGCTCACGAAGGCCAGCACCTTGGCGTTGGGCGCGCCCTTGGTCTCGATCTCTTCGCGCGTGTAGTACGGCAGCAGGCGCTTGCCGTCGATGCGCAGGCGCACCTTGCGGTCGAGCGTGTCGCGGGTGATGGCCGAGAGGTCGAGCGCGTAGAGGCCCGGTGCGCCCATGTCGCGCGTGTTCAGGCCGGTCTGCACGATCACGTTGCGGCCCTCGATCTTCGCGGCCACCGTGCCGCTGCCGGCCGGGAGCTTGCGCGCATCGACGAACAGCATGTCCTCGGGCTGGCCGTAGACCGGGTAGATGAACGGCGCAACGTAGGTGCGGCTGCCCGCGATTTCGGGCTCGAAGTAACCGGTGACCACGCCGTCGGGCTTGCGGTCGTCGTCGCGGATCTGATACGCCGAGAACTCGCTTTCAAAGAAGCCGCGAATCGCCTGCGTGCTCTTGCCGTCGACCTTCAGTGCGCGGTCGCACACGTCCTTCCACTCGGCCCCGCGGCCGTTGAGCACCTTGCAGCTGCCGAGAAACGCCGGCCAGCTTTCCGAGAAGTCGTCGCGCGCCCAGCCCGGCACGGCATCGAAGCCGACCGAGGTGTAGGTGGCGAGCTGGGTCGAGAAAGTGCGCGCCTGCCCGGCCACGCTGCCGCCGGTGGGGCGTGCCGCTGCGGTCGCGGAGTCGGTCGGGGTGGGCGTGGTGGCGGCCGTGCCCCCGGCGGTCGGTGGCGTGTTGGCGCAGGCGGCCAGCAGTGCCAGCGCGACCACGGCGGCCGTTCGGCAGAGGGGAAGCGCGAAGTGCGGCGACGGTGACGTGTGCATGAAAGTCTCCTGGTCGTGATCGTGGAATGGGGGCCGAAAGCGGCCGACGCTCTACAGACGATTACTTCTCGACGATTTTGAAATTCGCGACGCCATAGACGTCGTTGCACGGCGTGGCGCCTGGCGCGCACACCGGTTTGCCCAGCAGCGGCGACGGCCCGCCGCTGCGCGTGGCTTCAAGCGCCGAGAGCACTGGCAGCGGGAACTGCGGAAACACGCCCTCGTTCTGCACGCCGGAGTCGCTGAAATCGCGCTCGTGCTCACTCACGAGCACCGCGAACTGGTTGGTGCCGGCCGGCCCGCCGGCGTCCATCGGCCAGGAGGCGCGCGGCAGCGCGAGTGCGGCGTTGGCGGTGATCTTGTTGTACTTGTCGAGCAGGTTCGGGAACAGCAGGAACATCTCGCCGCCGCTGGACAGCAGGAACACGTAGACGAAACCGTCGCGCTTGCTGCGCACCTCGAAGGCCAGCTTGTCCTTGCCGATCGCGACCTCGGCCTTCTTCGGCGTGGCCGTGACCTCGAAGCCCGGGGCGGCGCCGGCGGCGAGGGATTGCAGCGATTCGATGGGGGTGCGCGGCTTGGGAGGCGGCGGGGGTGGAGGCGGCGGTGGGGCCTCGGCGACCTGGGTGGGGGTGTCGGGGGGTGGTGCGGGGGTGGCGGTTTGCGCCGTCTTGCCCGCATCGCCTTCGCCGCCCGAGCGGCCGAGGAACCACCATCCGCCGCCCGCTGCGACGACCAGCACGGCGGCGGCGACGGCGCCGAGGACGGCCTTGTTGCTGCCACCCTTGTTATTGGAGACAGGTGCCTTGGCAGCGATGGGCTTCGGCATGTGGGCCGTGCCAATGACGGTCGGCGCATCGGCACCCGACTGACTGCTTCGTGCGCCCGACGGTGGCACGGTGCGTGGCGTGGGCGCGATGCTGTGGCCGACTTCCAAGCCCAACGCTGCGCGCAGTTCGGCCATCGACTGCGGCCGTGCTTCGGGCCGCACGCCCAGGCCGGCATCGATCGCGGCGAGCAGCCGGTCGCTGTAGCGCTGGCGCAGGATGTCGTTGCCTGCGAGCGGCACGTAGCTGTCGGACAGCAGCCGCGCCACCGACGGCGGCGGCGCACGACCGCACACCGCGACGTGCATCACGGCGGCGAGCGCGTAGACGTCGGTCCATGCGCCCTGCGACATGTCGGGCATCTCGGCGTACTGCTCGATGGGGGCGTAGCCGGGCTTGAGGATGACGGTGATCGCCTGCGTCTTGTCGGTGATCACGCGGCGCGCGGCGCCGAAGTCGAGCACCACGGGGCGGCCGGAGCCTTCGAGCAGGATGATGTTGTCGGGGGCGATGTCGCGGTGGTAGCAGTTGGCGTTGTGCATCACCGCGAGGGCTTGCGTGACGCCGTCCATGATGCGGGTGAGCCAGGCTTCGTCGACGCCTGCCGGGATCGCTACGAGTGCCTCTCGCAAGGTGTCGCCCTTGTAGAAGGGCATGACCATGTAGGTCGTGCCCTTTTCTTGCCAGAAGCGGTAGACCTTGAGGAGGGACGGGTGGTCGAACTGGGCGAGGAGGCGGGCTTCGTTGATGAAGCTGCGCATGCCCAGGTCGAAGGTTTCTCTGTGTCTTTCTGACAAAGGGACTACGGTGCCGTCTTGCTGTCTTGTGGAGAGCGAGGTGGGGAGGTATTCCTTGATGGCTACTACGCGCTCTAGCGTGTGGTCCCAGGCTTCGTAGACGACGCCGAAGCCGCCCTGGCCGACTACACGGGTGACTTCGAATTCGGCGAGGCGGCTGCCTACGGGGAGGAGGCCTGCGTCGTGGGTGTTGCCCGTGGCGGGGCTGGTGACGGGGGGGGTTGAGGCTGTGGTGAAGCCGCTGGCTGTGATGACTGTGGCGCCTGTGTCGGTGCTTGCGTTGTCACTGTTGCCTGTGAGGGGCACGGGGCGGGAGACGACTCGGGTGCGGTCGTCTTCCGGGGGGGCTGTGTTGGAGTCGGTCATCGACTGGCTCCTGTTCTTTGAACTGCGTTGGGGGGTTGCTTCCCGAGGCCGGGTCTCGGCCCGGCGGCCGACCTACTTTTCTTTGCTTCGCCAAAGAAACGTAGGCAAAAGAAAGGCGACCCTGCTGTCTGCGTCCCTGCGCTTCGCTGCGGGCAACCTGCGGTGCTCACGTTTCGCGGGGTCTCGCCCAAACTCGCTTCGCTCAAACAGCTGCGAGCCCTGATCCGCGAAACGCTGCGCTCCTCGGCGCATACAGAAGGGGTTGGGATACCGACGGGCCATCGCTTTGCTCGGCACCTGAACACCTCACGAGCCTTCGCTTCGCTCGGCTTGCATTGCTCCCTCTCCCCTTGGGGAGAGGGTGGGGGTGAGGGTCCGCGGCACAGAAACACCGCCTCGCGCGCATGAAGGCCGATGCCCTCACCCCCACCCTCTCCCCAAGGGGAGAGGGAGCAAGTCCCCCGCCGAGCGAAGCGAAGGCCCGATCCCAAGCCGAGCGAAGCGAAGGCCCGCCCGGTATCCAAATCCCCTCTGGCTGCGCCGAGGAGCGGAGCGTTTCGCGGATCAGGGCTCGCAGCTGTTTGAGCGAAGCGAGTTCTGCGAGACCCCGCGAAACGTGAGCACCGCAGGTTGCCCGCAGCGAAGCGAAGGGTCGCAGACAGTGGGGTCGCCTTTTCTTTGCTTACTTTCTTTTGGCGAAGCAAAAGAAAGTGAGTCGCCCGCCGGGGCGAGACCCGGCCTCGGAAAGCAAAAGAAAGCCCCGCTCTCATTCCCCACCCCCAAGAAACAAAGCGTCGAACTGCACATCCCGAGGCAACCCCGTAGCCAACATCCGAACCCCGCCTTCCAAGCCAGGCGTCTCCATCCAAAGCGAGCCCCCCGCCAGCGGCAATTCAAGCGACCGATCGTCAACGGAAGGCTCATCAGCAGCACTAACGAACAGCCGCCCGAGCGCCGCATCAAACCGCAGCGCATCCAAATCACCCTCAAGCCCTTCCAACACGGCCAGCGTCCCCAACGCCCACCACCGCAATGCAACAGCAAGCGCCTCCCCACTCAGAACACCAGAAGCAACGCCTTCATCCAACTCAACAGCCAGAGTGAACGGAAAGTACCGCCCCACCCCATCCACCGAAGGCATCAGCACCCCCATCCACGCCCGTTCCCCCACCACCTGCGCCCCCAGCGCAAAGCACCACACAGGCGCCTCCAGGTAGTGAGCAGTCCAATCCGCATGCCGATCCCGCAACCGAGCCAGCCCGCGCTGCAACCACGGGTCCCAGACAGAGCGAAACGACTCCGGCAACCGCCGATGCGCAAAGTCCCCCATCCCCGGCAACTTCCCGAACCAGCCAGGAAGTTCGTCAGAAACGAAGAGCGAAGAAGAAGAGGCCAAGCTCACAACCCCTCCGGACAAGAAAACTCCCGCAACTCCTTCAACCGAATCGGATGCTGCACGCTGTTCGTCGTCACCTCGAACCGCGTCTTCCGCGCCCCCACCTGGAACGTGATGAAGAACTTCTCCGGCGCATCCCCCGCTTCGAGTTGCCCATCGTCCAGCGTGCGGAACAAAGCCCAAGGCCCATCCATCGCCGACCCCGAACTCCCGGTGGTCGACGGCGGACTCACTTGAACGCGCACCTGATTGCTCCCCTTCGGCCCCGGCCACTGCACCGCCATCGGCACCACCGGCCCATGCGCGTACTTCACAAGCTGCCCGTCCACGTCGAGGATGAACTGCGTGATGCCTGCGTCCATCTCCACCGGCTTGAAGTCCAGCCGCATCGACGGCCCGCGTCCACCGCCGCGGAAGAAGATGTCCTTGATGCGCGCCGCGCGTTCGAACTGCGCCAGCGCCTGCGTGGTGACGGCGCCGCGCTCGGCCACGGGCTTGTAGCGCCACGGCCGGGTGCTGGTGTCGACCAGCGCGGCCAGGCGCTTCTGGAAGAAGTCGTCCATCAGGCCGCCGGCGCCGAACATCTGGCCGAAGTCTTCGGGCAGCACGTCGCGCTTGCTGCTTTGCACGAACGGGTAACGGCCCGCGATGGCGCGGTTGCAGAACTCGGTCACGGGGCGCAGGTCCTGGCTCAGGTTGCCGCGCTCGGCCACCTGCGCCTGGGTGGCGCCGGTCTGGCTCAGGTTCTCGATCATGCTGCGCACCGGCTCGGGCAGACGGCCCGCGTCCGACTTGAGCTTGCCGGCCACGTCACCGGGCGGCGGCGAGGTGCGGCCCTTCACGGCGGTGTCGACGGCGTTGAGGTACACGTAGACCTCGTTGAACAGCTTGAGCGCATCGTCGATCGGTGCGGGCTGGTTCGGTCCGCCCGCGGTGACAAGACGGCGCAGCGATTCAAAGCGATCGTCCACGATGCTCTCGATGCGCTTGCCCGGCGCCACTTGTTTTCCGGGGTCGCTGCCGAACAGGTCTTCCAGACCCTTGCGCGTGTTGCGCACGGTCTCGGTGGCCTTGCTGACCACGTCCTTGTTGGCATCGGCCGCGGGGATCAGCGTGGTCTGCTTGACCACCGCACGCAAAAAGTTTGCGAGCGGCGAATCGACGCCCGACAGGATGCGCGCGGTCTCGATGTTCTTCTCCAGGCCGCTGACGCGGATCAACCGCACGTCGGCCAGCAGCGCCTCCCACTGCTTGACGTACTCCTCCAGGTAGAGGCGACGCACGCGGTCGGTGAGCGCGCCGAGCGCCGCGGCATCGCGCAAACGCTCGCTGGCGTTGCGGTCCTGCCCGAGCACCCACGGGTCTTCGGCGGCCAGCAGACCGGTGAGCACGACGACCTCGTTCTGGAAGCGCTTGTGGTACCCGTCGTAGGTAAACATGCCCGGCACGCCCTCGCTCAGCGGCTTGCCGCTGATGCGCTCGAACACCAGCGGGCCCGACGGGCCGGTGGCTTGTGCGACGCTGAAGCCCGGGATGTCCTTGGTGGCGCGCTGGCGCTTGAGGCGGCTGAACACGCGCTGCTCCAGCGGGTAGCTCGCGAGAACGGCGCGCACGCTGCGCACCAGGTTCTCGTCCATCTTCAGCGGCGAGCGCGGCGGGCCCTGGGCGATGAGCACGTCGAGCTGGTCTTCGAGCGCCTTGCGCTGGTCTTCGGGAATGCCGCGGTCGAGGTTGCGCGCCCAGTCGAGCGTGATCCAGGCCTTGAGCGCCTCGGGGTCGAAGCGCTCGGGCTGGTAGAGCATCAAATAACTCTTCAGGGCTTCGTAGGTGAACTCGAGGTTGTCCTTCTGCGCGGTGCGCAGCTGGTCCTCGATGCGCTTGGCGATCTGCGGCAGAAACGCGTCGTTGAGCGCGCGCTGGTGCGTGAGCATGGCGGCGGCGTCGAGCTTGTCGCCTTGGTACAGGCCCAGCGTCATCGACAGCGGCTCGTCGCCCTGGCGGTTGTCGGGCGTCTTCCAGATGTCGCGCAGGCCCTGCAGCACGGGCGCGACCTCGACCAGGTTCTGCACGCGCGTCGGCAGCGCAGCCAGCGTCTTCTGCGCGGGCTCGACGCGGGCCTCGACCGACTTCAGGTAGTTGTGGTTCTGCCAGGTGCTGTAGCCCCAGGCCGCAAGCAGGCCGACGGTGACCAGCGTCATCGCGGCCACGCCCGCCAGGCGCAAGGTGTTGCGGCGGCGCTCCAGCTTCACGTCGGCGCCCGCGAGGCGCTGCTCGGGGAACACCACCTCGCGCAGCAGCGCGGTGAGGAAGTAGCTGCGCCCGCTCGACTTCTGCGGCGCGAGCATGGCGCGCTCGATGCCGAAGCTGCGCGCCAGGCTGCCCATCACGCGGTCGATCGGGCTGCCCTCTTGCGTGCCGCTGGTGAAGTACACGCCGCGCACCCACGGCGGCTGCGCAAAGCGCGAGCCGGTGAACACCTGTTCGAGCAGATCCGAGAGCAGCGGGCCGACCGAACCGAACTGCGCCGGAAAGCCGAAGATCGCCGCGCGGCGCGTGCCATCGGTCTCGCGCTGCATGCGCGCGATGAGGCCGTCGTTGATGCGGTTGTGCAGCAGCCCGAACTCGCGGTGGAACGCGGCCGACAGGCCCTTCTCTTCAAGCTGCACGTTCTCGTCCGCGGGCAGCGTGAAGCCGAAGACCTGCGCGCGCTGCTCCTTGCCGAGGTCGTCGAAATAATCGGTGAAGCCGTAGAGCAGGTCGCTCTTGGTGACGAGCACGTACACCGGCAGGCGCGTGGTGAGCTTGCCGTCGAGTTCGAGCAGCCGCGCGCGAATCGACGCCGCGAGCTGCGTGCGCGCCTCGGGGCCCTGGCTCAGCAGGTCGCCCACGCTCACCGTGAGGAACACGCCGTTGAGCGGGCGGCGCGGGCGCGCCTTCTTCAGCAGACCCAGGAAGCCTTCCCATGCGCTCTTGTCTTCCGACTGGTGGCTGTCCTGCGTGGTGTAGCGCCCGGCCGTGTCGATGAGCACGGCTTCGTCGGTGAACCACCAGTCGCAGTTGCGCGTGCCGCCCACGCCGCGGATCGCGCCGGGGCCGAACTTCTCGGCCAGTGGAAAACTCAGGCCCGAGTTGACGAGCGCCGTGGTCTTGCCCGCGCCCGGTGCGCCGATGAAGACGTACCACGGCAGGTCGTACAGATAGCTGCCGCCCGAGATCGACAGCCAGTCGCGCCAGCCCGGCTTCTTGCCGGCGGCGTGCAGGCGCATCTGCTTGAGCGTGGCGACGGCTTCGCTGAAGCGCGTGTCGAGGATCTTCTGCTCGCCGTCGACCGGCGCACCGGTCTTGGCGGCGGCCGGCGCCTTCATGAGGCCGTCGGTCAGGTGCTGGCTGGCGCGGCGTGCGCGCCAGCGGCGGTACAGCGCGCGCAGCACGACGATGAGCACGATGACACCGATGACGATGGCGCGCGTCATCTCGCCTTCGAGCGGCGCGAGCGAACCGATCTTCACCAGCGGGCCGATCCACCAGATCAACAGTGCGACGACGATCAGCGCGAGCAGCGTCAGCAGCAGCGGGCTGAAGAGGAAGCCGAAGATTTTCTTGATCATTTCGTCGCTCCGGGAACGGGAGCAGCGGGTGCGGCAGCAGATGCAGCAGCCATGCGCTCGGGTTCGGTCAGCAGCACGATGTCGACACGGCGGTTGCGCGCGCGGTTGGCCGGCGTGTCGTTGGCGGCCACGGGCTCGGCATCAGCCTTGCCGTCGGAGCGCATGCGCGCCGGGTCGACCAGCGTGGTCAGCGCGCCCTTCACCGCATCGGCGCGCGCGGCCGAGAGGTGCCAGTTCGACGGATAACGCAGCGAGCGGATCGGCTGGTTGTCGGAGTGGCCGGTGATGAGCACCTCGCCCTTCACCTCGGCCAGCGCCTGGCCGATGCGGCGCAGCACCGGCAGCGAAGACGCCATCGGCTCGGCGCTGCCAGAGCCGAAGAACGAATCGCCGCGCAGGCGCACCACGCTGCGGTCCGCCTCGTCGGTCACCGTCACCAGGCCCTGCTTGATCTCGGGTTCGAGAAAACGCGCGAGCCGCGGCGACTTGGCCGGCGCGGCGGGCGGTGCGATCTGGATGTTGGGCACGCGCAGGCTCGACACGGCCGCGTAGGTGGTGTCCGAGCGGTGGTTGAGCGTGAGCCGCAGGCCGAACCATGCGAGCGCCAGCAGCAGCGCGAAGCCGGCCGCGAACACCCACAGCGGCAGCGACTCGCGCAGCCGCACCGTGCCCGCGCCCTGGCCGCGCCAGTGCGGCGACAGCTCGGGTTCGACGGCCGGACGGTCTTTCGCGATGAGGTCGGCCAGGCGCTGGCGCACGGAATCGAGCTGCGCGCGGCCGTTGTCGACCACGCGGTAACGGCCCTCGAAGCCGAGCGCGAGCACGCTGTAGATCAGCTCGAGCAGCTGGCGGTGCGTGGGCACGTCTTGTGCGAGCTTGGCGAGCAGCTGGAACACTTTTTCGCCGCCCCAGGTCTCGTTGTGGAACTGCACCAGCAGGCTCTGCTTGTTCCAGCCGGCCTGCACGCCCCAGGGCGTATTGGCCACCGCCTCGTCGAGTGCCGTGCACAGCACGTAGCGCGCGGCCAGCACCGACTCGTTGCCCACGCCCGCGCGGCGCGCCGCGGCATCGAACTGGTTCACCGCATCGGCGGTGGACGCGCGCAGCGCCGGCACGTTGGGCGGCTGCGCGAGGTTGCGCAGCTTGCCGATCAGCACCAGCAGCTTGCCCGCGGCCGAGACCAGCGGATTGAGCAGGCCGATCTCTCCCACCTCGGCCACGGGCGTCGGATCGGCGCCGCCGAAGAACGGCGCGGGAGCCGGCGCGGGCGGCGTTCCACCCGGCGTGCGCGGCTTGGGCTTGATGACCGTGCGCTCGGACTCGAAGGCGGCAAAGGGGTCGGGAGGGGTGCTCATGGTGATGTTCCGTTTCCGTCAGCCACAGGCGGCTAGGAACGAATGGCCCAGAACGCGAGGTCGAGGCCGGGGAAATCGCCCGCGATGTGCATCGCGATGCCGCCCGATTGCTCGAGCTGGCGCCACAGGTCGCTGTTGCGCGTTTCGAGTTCGAAGTAGTTGGCGCCCGTGTGGAAGGGAATCTGGCGCGGCGCCACCGGCATCGGCGTCAGCGTGACGCCCGGCAGCGCGAGGTTCACGAGGTCGCGGATGCGCTCGACCGGACCGATCTTCACCTGCGTGGGGAAGCGCGCGCGCAGCGCCTCGCTCGGCATGTTTGCGTTCACCGCCAGCACGAAGGTCGCCTTGCGCTGCAGCTCGACGTCGGTCACCATCGCCACGCGCACGCCGTGCTTGCGGTCGTGCAGCTCGATGCGGATGGCCGATTGCTCGAACACCATCGACAGGCTGCGGCGCAGGTCGTCCATCACCGGGCGGAAGCTCAACGCGAGGTCGTCGTGGATGTAGGGCCCGAAGCGCGCCACGCGGCGCGTGTCCCGAAAACTCGCGAGGTCGCCGGCCAGCCCGAGCGCGTGCTCGAAGAAATGCTGCGGGTGCAGCATCGCGCTCTTGGCCAGGTGCGCAAAGATGGCCTCGTTGCGGTTCACCGCCTGCAGCAGCATGAAGTCGGCGATCTCGGCCACACCGCCCGTGCCCCCTTGGGTCATGCGCCCGGCCAGCGCTTCGCCGCGCTGGCGCAGCAGGCCCAGCAGCTCGTCGAGCCAGGCGCGAATCACCGCATGGCCGGCCACGTCGAGCAGCGGCGGCAGCATCGCGCGGTCGAGCTGCACCTGGTTGTCGACCCGGCGCTCGACCACGCGGGCCACGCCCAAGGTCGCCCAGGCGTCGGTGGCTTCGCTGGCGCGCATCAGGCGCGTGTGGAGCTGGCCCAGTTGCAGCATCGCGGTGCGCTCGCCGGCCGTGTTGGAGTCGGGCACGTCCGACTCCAGCACGCGGTGGCGCACCAGCTCTTCGTATTCTTCAGCGTCGGCTTCGCGCGCGCCGGCGCGGCGCAGCGGCAGTGCCAGCACCACGGCTTCGTCGCGCATGGACGCGGGAATGTCGATGGGCTCGGGCAACGGATCGACCGCCGGCATGTCGAACACCGTGCCATCGCCGAAGATGCCCACCGCCCGCACCAGCGCCAGCTTGCCCAGCGTGAGCGCCGCCGCGTCGATTTCGACCTCGGCGAATCCCCAGGCGTAGGACGTGGTGGTACGCAACAGCACATGCCGCGCATGATCGGCATGGCGCTCGCTTTGCTGCAGGTGCTGAGGCTGCAACAGCATCCCCTCGCTCCAGACCACTTTGGTTCGCCAACTCATCCGCACTCCGTCTACGGCAAGGGTGCCGGGAAGTAAGAAGAAACACGAAGTTTCCGGCGCGGGGGGCGGGAGGCAAATCCGCCTTAAGGCCTAGCTAATGGCCTAGGTGGGGCGGGAGGGGTACGGCGAAGGGAGTAGATGCGAGGGCGGTCGAGGGCCCGCTGCTCTGACAGGATGCGGCCGGAAAGTGCCGTTGGCGCCCAGGATCGATCAGAAGGGGGGCGGCGGGCCCGGTCGCAAGTTCCGGCAGGTATTGGTGCGCAGGTCGAGTTCGGTGATCAATCGGCCGATGGCGCCTTCAATCTCTTTCGGCCACTCGACTTTCTACGCTGTCCACACCGTCAGGCGGTTGAAGAACAGCCATACCTGATACATCAAACCTCCGGTGGTGGGCCAGGGCGCAGCCTGCGGCAGGTGTCGGCGCGAAGGTCCAGCTCGTTGATCAATCGACCGATGGCTTGCTTGATCTCTTCGGGCCACTCGACCTTCTGTGCGGTCCAGACGGTCAGGCGGTTGAAGAACAACCACAGCATGTACAGCGGCACTGTGACAGGCATGCTGATGTACTTGAGCAAGGTCTTCCAAGGCTGTTCTTTCCAACGACGCCCCGGCTGGTCAAGAAATGGGACGACCGCACCGAAATCACTCCAGGGCACATACGCGCCAGTGTTCGACACCGGGGGGAACTCACCCTTCACCAGCGGCGCAGCGCCTTGCTCCATGTAGCGGCGGATGTACTCCCACAGGGCTTGCACGAAGTCGACGCTGGCGAAGGTGAAGCTGTCGATGATGGTTGGGTCATCCTTGCTCTTGCGCACCAGGAAAACAAGGTGGTGCACACGACTGGCCGTAGCGGTGCTGGCTTGCAGCGTGGTGTGGTGCTCGGCGTCGACCAAGTCCCAGTCGTAAGCGACGAGGCTGGAGTTGCGAGGACCGAAGAAGCGCCAGCGGCGGACACCGGACTGGGTGACCTTGTAGACCTTGCGATGCTTGCGGTCGAAGTAGAGGGGGCTGTCGGCGGGGGCGAAGAGTTCGAGGTAGGCGAAGAATGCAAAGAAGGACCAGGAGCCGATGTAGGCGAAGGCCATGCCTCCGTACGCTTCGTTTCTTATCGCGCTCTCTAGCACAAACGCAGTGAACAAGTACGTGCCAAGCACACCTGTTAAGAAGCAATGCGTCAGGTAGTACCCACCTCCCCCGTCAGGTAAACCCTCTGAAACTCGATGGCATCTGGGTAGACGCCTGTGAGCTTTCTCCCGTGTCCGGCTGCTCCGGTGACACTTTTTCTCTTGTTGGTATAGCGCTCCACAAGCCCGATGACCTTGCCATCGGTGCGATCCTCGTCGGTGCTGCTCCCGCTGGTGTTGATGCCGCCAATCATTGGTAGTCTCCCAAGCCATCGTTCATGGGATTCCGTGGATCGGACGGAGATCGCGGTGGCAGCTGAGGCGCCAGCGGCGGGGCCGGGTGCGAATTGAACAAACGCGCAACTTCCTGGCTGACCATGAACTTTCACCCCCAATCCATTCGAAGCTCAGCCGCCAAGAGCGTCCATTCCATGTCTGCGTTGCAACTCAGAATTTGGCAGGCCACCGCATCGGCTCCTCTGGCCCGATGCCGCTTTCTCTTCGCTTCTGACCGCAGTCACTGTTCCACTCTTCGGGAAAAGTCGGCCAGTAGCACAGCCGCTCGGCCAGGCTGTTCAACGGTGCCCAAGGTAGGTTGGCGGCATAGTTGACGTAGGTTCCCGTCGACGTACCACCACCTGCAAGATCGTCGTTCACGTGCGACTGGTGCATCACGGTTTCTTCAAGGTGCTCGCTTGCGCCACTGAAACCCTTTCGCAGCCAGTGGTCCACCCCAGGCCAAGGCACGCTGTTCATGCCTTCTTCCATGTAGGTGCGGATGTACTGCCACAGCGATTCGCCGGCACCTTCATCACCGACCCAGATGACGTCTTCGCCTTTTCGCTCGGGATCGTTGGCATCCATTGGAGGCCAGTACAGCAGAAGGTATCGCGTCCGACGTCCTTCCAACGATCTCGCTTCTCGCGCTGCCGGGTCGTTCGCGATCTGGGAGGGTGTCCAGGCGCTGGGTGGCACCCAGTTCACATGCGCTTGCACTCGGCCCCACTCCAGAACGGCATTGCCACCGTACTTCTTGGGACGCAGCACATAGACCGTACGCGTCGTCCGATTGAAACGATAACGGGCGCGCAGGGATGTGAAAAATGCGGGAGCAAAGATTGCGCCCCAGAAGAAATAGAAAAGCGCAAGAGAGAAGATCAGAAATCCGAGCCCTATGCCCATGCCAATCATCCGATCGCGTGTCGCCTCGAACGTGCCCGAAAGGATTCCGAAGGCATCAGCCACAAGTGAATGGATGAGATAGATCCCGGGAGTAGTTGCCAGCACCAACAGCATCAAAGCCAAAGAGCGCGCCATCCCTCCTGAATTGCTCAACTCGATGAAATGCTCGTTGAAATCGAATACTGCGCGCACTGATGAAAAACTCGGTCGCGCGAAGACCTCCTGCTCAACCCGCTCCTTTCTCGTTGGCTTGCGGGAGCATTCTTCTCGTCGATTCGCTCCCTCTTTCGGATCATAGAGTCGCGTTTCCTCTGCAATATCTGCGTAATATTTCAATGCTGAGCGAATGCCTCGGCTTCGTTTTTCACTCTGGAAAGCTGCCTCAAATATGAACACAGCACGAACTCCTATTCCAATCCAGCAATAACGTTGGCCAACTGAGCTTTCATGGCATCTTCATTAGAGAAGGGGATTCTCTTGGTTTCTTCCTTTCGGAAGGGTCCCGCCTCGAGCCATCGAATCCACTCGGAGGACTTGATTTTTTCAATCGCGTAGGTTATGGCCAAAGAGCCAGCAAGCCCTACGGCACTCGATGCCCTGAAGAGCTCGAATGACAACCCGAGGATCGCGATCACCCGATGCGCCCTGTAGGCTTGCCCAATACTTCCAACGACCATTGCACTCGCAGCCACAGCTCTTCCTATGTAGGCATAGGCGAGGATCGGCTCATCTTCTTTGGCCGATTTTCTTGCGGCTACAAGATCCACCCCTACGCCAACCAGTGTTCCCAAGGCCACATAGTGCGCAGCCCCAGTCTTCAACGCCTGGAGATCTATCCCGCTTGCCGCGCTCAGCGCCGACAAGCGTTCAGGCAGTATCCGAGAGAGATCCGCTTGGATGCGGTTGTACAAGTTGCTCTCGTAGTACGCAGCTCGAGCGCTGTTCCACGCCCCCATGCCAGCAAAGACCGCTGCGGCTGCCTCCGCCCCTGCCCTGGGATCGCCGCCTCGCTCATTCGCACACCGCAACGAAATGAGCAAGCTCATCGTTTCCACCGCGCCAAACACAACTGGGATACGCCGACCAATTGCTGCAGAGGCCTTGCCCTCCTCAGCCATGCGCCCCAACCGCATTTCCAGTTTCCGCGCCTGAGCAGCGTACTTGCGGTTCCAACTTCGACTGCCCGGCTCAGGATTGCGTTTGTTGCTGTACGTGACCCGCTGCCCCTTGGCGCGAAGGGCTTCATCGTGTTCGATTTTTTCCTTCTTTACCATGTCAATCGCACGAGGGCCCAAGCCATGCGAAAGCTGAAGGACTTGTGCCTTGGCAAAGGCAGCTTCCCGCGCTGAGGGCTCGATGTTCTTGGCGGCGTTCAAGACAGCAATGGCCCAAACCGAATGAACGTTCTCTCGAGCCGTTTTCGCGATCGTCTGAAGCGACTTGAATTTCTGCAGAAGCGGCACCTTGGGATCGAGAACCTTACCCCCTTCATCCAGCAGCGTCTGACTCCCCTCGAGGGTCTTGGGTATCTTTCCCAACGCGGCCAGCATGTCAGCGTAGGCACGTTGTTTACGTGCACTTTCTTCGGCGCTATTCCACCTGCTCGTACAGCGGATCGCCGGCTGCATAGGCCCCCATGGCATCCGAGAGCACCAGGCGGTGTTTGCCGTCCGAATGCTCAAAGTGGTAGCTGATGCCCCATTCCTGGCACAGGCGGACAAAGAAGGCGAAGTCGCTCTCGTTGAACTGGGTCTGGTAGTCGCGCACCGGGTAGTGCTCGATCAGGCGCTTGTCCACGGGGAAGGCATAGCCTGAGAGCAGCCCATCGAGAATCTGAACGACGCTGAGGTTCTGGAAGATCCTGCAGTCGGTGCGCAGGGTGGCCAGGTGCAGCCAGGGGCGCAGGGTGAGCTTGTACTGGACGTGGCGGCCCTCTTCGCCCCACAGCGCCGCATCGGTGATCAGGGCGTTGATCTGGCGAGGGGGAGAGCCATCGAGTTCGATCTCGCAGCTGATCTCGCGGCCGATGAACGCATCGAGATCAAAGTCGGCGCCAGAAGAAACACCATACAGACCCAGCACATCCGGGGTCTTGAGGAACAGCTCGTAGGCAAAGAGGCTGTTCAGCCCCTCATGCCCCGACAGCCGCACGGGCTCCAGTGCAGCCCGACCAAGAACAACAGGGATCGCAGCAGAAGAAACAGACAGCGTGCGCGGCATCGACGACTTCCTTGGGAGGAAAACAGGTCGCGCAGTTTGCGAGCACGCTCGCAATCACACTGATAACAATCGTCAAACTCCACGCACCGCCTTCGCGATGCGTGGGATTTGTCATGCCGAACGACTCTTCTCAGAGCGTCTCGGGTTTCGTTGCAGATGCCGAGCGATAGAGCGCCAACGCGCTCGCTTCATTGGTCGCCTCCACCACGTCGACCTGCTCATAGCCGTCGCGCACGAGCTGACGCGCGTGCAATGCGTTGCCGGTAAACCCGAAACCCACCGGCACGACGATCGAAAGCAGATTGATCAACACGTTCACAGTGGATATCCCGATATCGTCCGCGGCCGCGACGATGAATATGGCGATCGCCAACCAACCGAACCCTACCCACCACAAGCCCTTGAACAGCGCCCAGAGCACGCCAAAGATGGCAGCAGGCCAGCACCACCCGTCCTTGATGGCTTGCGTGTCGCCGATAGGGTCCTTGAATATCTTGTAAGTCTTCATTCCGTGACTGTCTTTCCGATGGAGATCGTCGTTGTCGGATGCGGGCTCGCGCCCCGTCCTCTTTCCGACGAACAACGCAAGCCGCACGAAGCCGCCCACAAGAACGCCTTCGACAGCAGCCTTCACACAGAAAGAGGTCGCGCAGTGTGGAAGCCACCACGCGTTTGCATTGACAACAATGGTCGCCTGCCGCGACGTGTCTTCAGATACCCGCGCAAAGCGAGTGATTTGTCATGGGCACGGCCTGCGCTGGCCGAGCCTCAGCGGGATGCGCTCGACGCCTTGAGCGTCTCCACCTGCGCCGCATACGCCTTCTCGATGCGCTGCAACCGCAGCTCACGCGCCGCATCATTGACCCACGACGCCGACAGCGCACGCTGCCGGCCCAGCTGGTACTCAAGCTTCGCTTCCGGCAACAGCGCACTGTCGTCCGCCGCGACATACCCATACGCCGCGCGCAAGTCCTTCAACACCTCGCGCTCGGCATCGGCACGCGTTCCCTTGCCTTTTCCGTAGCCAATCAGGAAGCCCTGCAGCTTCGCCTGGAACTCGGGCGGGTAGTCGCGGCGCACCACCATCGGCGCGCCCGGCGGCGGCTCGGACTCCCAGATCACCTGCAGCCGCGCAGCCTCGACGGGGAACTGCTGGCGGAAGCGTTCGAGATCGGTGGTGTTGTTGGTGGCGACATCGGCGTCGCCATTCGCCACGGCCAGCGCGGTGGCCTGGTGCGTGCCGACGAACTCGCTGCGAAAGCGCGTTTCCATTTCGATCTGGTTCGGCAGAAAGATCTGGCTCTGCGGCACGATGAAGCCGGTGACGGAGCGGCTGTCGCCGCGCGCGAGCCGCCAGCGTTCAGGCTGGGCCAGCAGGCCTTCGAGCGTGTTGAGCGGCCCGGTCTTGCGCGCGAGCAGCACGGCGCGGTGCTCGGGCATGCCGTCGCGCCGCGCGATCTGGGCCACCACTTTCATGCGCCGCTGCATGACGGCGTCGAGCGCCATCTTGGCGGAGAGAAAGGCCATGTCGATCTCGTCGCGGCCGATGGCACGGTCGAGCTCTTCGTACGACGGCACCGAGTACGCGCTGACGGGCAGGCCCAGCGCACGGCTCATGTCGGCCATGAGCGGTGTCCACAAGGCGCGCGACTCGACGGTGCCGCCCAGCGGCAGCACGCCGAAGCGCACTTCCTTGATCGCCGGCGCGCCCTTCGCGGAAGGCGCAGGCTGCGCTGCAGCCAGCCATGGCGCCATCAGCGACGACGCGGCCAGCGCTAGCATGGTGCGCCGGTTCAAGGGCTCACATCCTTCAGCACGGCGAGCTGGTCGGCGTAGCCGTTCTCCAGCCGCTGCAGCCGCGCCTGCCGCGCCGCGTCGTTGACCCATTGCGCGGTCTTCGCGTTCTGCAGCGCGAGCTGGTAGGCGAGCTTGGCGGCGGGCAGCAGCGAGCTGTTGTCGGCAGCGACGAAGCCCGCGAGGTCGTGCAGCGACTTGAGCACCACGCGCTCGGCGTCGCCGCGCGGCCCCTTGCCGCGGCCGTAGGCAACCAGGAAGGCCTGCACGCGCAGGCGCAGTTCGGGCGGGTACTCGCGGCGCACGACGATCTGCGCGTGCGGGATCAGCTCCGACTCCCAGAGCACCTGCAGCCGCTGCGACTCGGCCGGAAAGCGGATCTTGAAGCGCTCGAAATCGGCCGAGTTGTTGGTGGCCACGTCGGCCTCGTTGTTGGCCACGGCCAGCGCGTTGGCCTGGTGCGTGCCGACAACCTCGCTCAGGAAGCGCGTCTCCATGACGATGTGGTTCGGCAGAAAGAACTGCAGCTGCGGCACGATGAAGCCCGACACCGACTGCCGCTCGCCGCGCGCGATGCGCCAGCGCTCGGGCTGGTCGATCAGTTCTTTCAAGGTGTTGAAGGGCGGCACCTTGCGCGTAAGCAGCAGGCCGCGGTAGCCGGGCAGGCCGTCGTGCCGCACGACCTGGGCCACGACCTTCATGCGCTGCTGGGTCACGGCGTCGAGCGCCATCTTTCCCGAGAGGAACGCCATGTCGACCTCGCCGCGCTGGATGGCCTGCTCCAGCGCTTCATACGAATTGACCGAGAGCACGCTCACCGGTCGCTGGATGGCGCGGCTGAGCTCGGCCAGCAGCGGGTCCCAGTCGTTGCGCGACTCGAAGGCACCGCCCAACGGCAGGATGCCGAAGCGCACCGGCGCGTCCGCTGGGGGGACCGGCGCCTGGGCTGCGGCCAGCAGCGGCAGCCCCACGGCAAAGGCCAGGGCCGCACGGCGGCCGGTCTGGAGGAATTTGCCGAAACGACGCAAGAAAACCTGCATGGGAGCACCGGAAGACAAGGGGCCACGGAAAACCGTCGGGGTCTGGCATGGGCAACGCGGACGCCATTACATCGCAAATGCCGGCATTTTTCGTGCTGTTTTCCGCTCTTCCCTGTTCCGGGCCGCGGCCCTAAGCTCGCCCCCCATGTGCCCAAGGCCTTCATGAACTTGAACTTCCGCCTCCTGCGCGGGCTGGCCCGCCTCACCTTCGCCCAGCAGCTGATCCTGCTGGCGCTGCTGCCGGCCACGGCGGCCACGCTGGTGGCCATTGCGGTGCTCACGCGCCAGCACCTGGGCAACCTGACCGAGCTGATGCGCGCCAATGCGCAGACGGTGGCCCTGCAGGTGGCCACGGTGGCGCAGGCCCCGCTGTCGCGCATGGACCGCCGCGCGCTGGCGCGCACCGCGCAGACGGGCACCTACCAGCCGCACGTGCAGCAGGTGCAGATCTGGACGGAAGACGGCGAGATCGTCGCCAACTCCGAAACCGTCGACCGCCGCCGCGGCGAGGGCCTGCAGGTGGTGGTGCCGATCGTCAGCGACGACGGCCGGCACAACGGCAAGGTGATGGTCGAGATCGGGCTGGACGCGGTGCAGAGCGCGCGCCGCGCGGTCTGGCTCAACGTGGCGCTGGTGCTGGCCGTGAGCCTGCTGG
The DNA here is from genome assembly GCF_002754375.1 of Variovorax sp. 54. NCBI lineage: Bacteria > Pseudomonadati > Pseudomonadota > Betaproteobacteria > Burkholderiales > Comamonadaceae > Variovorax > Variovorax sp. 54. The sequence goes on along the minus strand of NZ_PEFF01000001.1, from coordinate 3,807,738 downwards.
GCGTGGGGCTGGCGGGCTGGTGGGCGGCACGGCGCATCAGCGAGCCGATCCGTGCGCTGGGCGAGGCGGTCGACCGGCTCGGCGCGGGCGAGGCCGCCAGCGTGGCCATCGAAGGCACCTCGGAGGTGCGCCATCTGCAGCACGGCTTCAACCAGGCGGCGCGCGCGCTGGCCGAAAGCCACCGGCTGCTGCAAAGCCGCATCAACGAGGCCACGGCCGAACTGGCGCGCAAGAACCAGTTGCTCGAAGTGGCCAGCCAGGCCAAGACGCGGCTGCTGGCCGCCGCCAGCCACGACCTGCGCCAGCCGCTGCATGCGCTCACGCTGTTCTCCGACGGGCTGGCCAACGGCGAGACCGACCCGGTGAAGCTGCAGCGCATCGGCCACATCCGCGAATGCGTCGATTCGCTCGACCGGCTGTTCTCGGAGCTGCTCAACCTGTCGCAGCTCGACGCCGGCGTGCTGCAGCCGCAGTGGGCCGACTTTCCGCTCGACCGGCTGTTCGACGAGATCAGCCGCAACTTCCGCCCCGTGGCCGAGCAGCAGGGCCTGCGGCTGGTGGTGCGCAAGACCGAGCTGTGGGTGCGCTGCGACTACGTGATGCTGTCGCGCATCCTCAACAACCTGGTGTCGAATTCACTGCGCCACACGGTCGAGGGCGGCGTGCTGATCGGTGCGCGCGCACGCGGCAAGGGCGTGCGCATCGACGTGGTCGACACCGGCGTGGGCATTGCCGCGCAGCACCAGGCGCGGGTGTTCGAGGAGTTCTACCAGGTCGAGCCGGCCAGCCGCAGCAACGCGCCCGGCGGCGCGCGCGGCATGGGCCTGGGGCTGGCCACGGTGCAGCGGCTGGCCGAGCTGCTGAACACGCGCGTCGAGCTCAGCTCGCGCCTGCACAAGGGCACCTGCGTGCGCGTGCAGGTGCGCGCCGCGCCCGCCGCGCTGCCGGCGTCGGTGCCGCAGCCGCCGATGGCTGCCGCACCCGCCGACAACAACGAAGGCCTGGCGGACCTGCGCATCCTCGTGATCGACGACGAGCGCACGATCCTCGAAGGCCTGAGCGTGGTGCTCGGCAACTGGGGCGCCACGGTGCTGGCTGCGCAGACCCGCGCCGAAGCGCTGGCGCTGGCCGACGGCTGGGACACGCCACCCGATGTGGTGGTGAGCGACCTGCTGCTGCAGGGCGGCGACAACGGCCTCGATGTGATCGCCGCACTCGAGCGCCACCCCAACGGCATCGGCGCTGGCACCGCACGCCTGCTGGTCACCGGCGAGACCAAGCCCGACCGCCTGCGCGAGGTGGCCGCCGCCGGCATCGCCGTGCTCTACAAGCCGGTGTCGCCGCGCGTGCTGCGCCAGGCGATCCAGGCGCAGCGCGCGGCCGCGCTGATGATGGCCGCAGGCCTCTGACAGAGGTACCTTCCCGGTAGGCGCCGGGTAGTCCGTCGGACATAGACCAAGCAGCCGCGGCGACGTGATCTTCCTCACATGCGCAGGCCCTCGCGCATGCGGGCATAAGCCCTCTGCCTTATCGCGGGAAACAGGGCGCGTCCTTACATTGGACCATTGCCTCTCGCTGCACAAAGCAGTCCATGTCCGTCGCTGTGAACCCTCCCATTCCGCTTTTCTTCGGAAGAGTGCACCGTGCTGTCCACGCCCTGCTGGCCTGCGGCCTTGTGCTGTGCATCGCCGCCGCGCCGCGCGTGGCATCGGCGGCCACGCTGACGGTGCTCGTCGGCGACGACCAGGCCGCGTCGGCCGAGTTCGTGCAGCAGTTGCGCAGCGACCAGTCGGCCGCCGGCAAGTTCGAACTCGTGCGCATCGGGCCGGGCGCTGCAGCCGCGGAACCGGCCAGTGCCGACACCGAGCCCGCCGCCAACGCCGGCGTGCGCACGCGCAGCCTGCGCACCGCGAGCGACGCGGGCCTCACCGTGGCGGTGGGCACCGCCGCCGCGCGCGCCGCCCTCGAGCGGCCCAGCACGGAGCCGCTGGTGCTCGCGATGTTGAGCCGGCTCGACTACGAGACCCTGAAGGCCGCCAGCCCTGCCGCCCTGCGGCGCGGCGACCGGCGCGTGGGCGTGCTGCTGCGCGACCCGGCCATGGCCGACCAGCTCGCGCTGGTGAACGCCGTGCTACCGCAGAAGCGCCGCCTGGGCGTCATCGCGACGCCCGAATCCGAACCGCTGGTGCGCGAGCTGCAGCGCGCCGCGCAGAACGCCAACCCGCCCTGGGACCTGCAGGTCGAGATCGCGCCCGACGCCCGTTCGCTGGCCGCTGCGCTGCGCGCCCTCGTGCCGCGCAGCGACGCCCTCATGGTGCTGCCCGACCTGATCGGCGACAGCCAGGCCGCCACGCTCTCGGTGCTGCATGCCGGTGCCGGCGCGGGCCTGCCGGTGTTCGGCGCCAGCGAGGGACTGGTGCGTTCGGGCGGCCTCGCGGCGGCGGTCTCCACGCCTGGCCAGTTGGCCCAGCAGGCGCGCCAGCTCGGGCAGAAGGTGGCCAGCGCCGCAAGCACCGGCAACAACAGCCCGCTGGTGGAGGCGGCCACGCCGGCCACCGTACGGATCAACGCGACCGTGGCACGCGGGCTCGGCCTGCGTCCGCCGGAGGAACGGGAGCTCACCGAACGACTCGCAGCCCCGCGATGAGCACCACGCCGGTCCCCCCGAGCCCGCTGTCCCGCCCGACGGCGGCGGGCGCGGTCACGGCGACCGAAGCGCCACCGCCCCCTCCCCCACCGGCCGCCACGTCGCTGGTGGTGCGCGGCAACCTGCAGCGCGACCTGTTCCGCCTGGGCGTCGTGCCCTGCGCGGCCGTGGCGCTGGCGCTCACCGGTTGGTTCACCCACAACCGGCTGCAGACGCTCGAAGCCGCCTTCGATGCCGAAGGCCAGGCCGTGGCGAAACAGGTGGCGGCCATGTCCGACCTGAGCCTGTACGCGGGCGACCTGCCGGCGCTGCAGAACGTGGCCTCGGCGGCGCTGCGCGGCGGGCAGGTGACGCGTGTGGAGATCAGCAACAGCGCGGGCGTGTACGTCACGGCCGGGCCCAAGAACGAATCGCTCGCGCAGCTGCGCATGTTCAGCGCGCCCGTCACCTTGCGCGAGGCCTCGCGCGCCAGCGCCTTCGCGCCGGCCGGCTCCACCGCGGCGGGCGACGCGCCCATCGGGCTGGTGCAGACCTTCCGCGACACCACCGCCTACACGCACGAACGCAGCCGCTCACTCATCGCCGGCATCGGCATCGCACTGGTCGCACTGCTGGCGGCGTGGGCCTCGGTGCGCCACATGGCGCGCACGGTGGCGCGTCCGCTGCGGCGCGTGTCGCGCACGGTGGCGGCGCTGGAGGCCGGCCACTTCGAGGTGCGTTGCGACGTGGTCGAAGGCGGCACGCGCGGCACGCACGAGCTGGCCGTGCTCGCGCACGACATCGACCGCCTCGCCGAGCGCCTGCAATACAACCGCCAGGTGAGCGAGGAGCGCGTGCGCGACGCCACCGCCGTCGCGCTGCAGCGCATGGCCGAGGCCGAGCAGGCCGCGCTGTCGCGCGCACGCTTCCTGGCCGCCGCAAGCCACGACCTGCGCCAGCCGCTGCATGCCATGGGCCTGTTCATCGACGGCCTGCTGCCCAGCGCCACCGAGGCGCAGCGCCCGGCCGTGCTGCGGCTGCAGGAGAGCACCGGCTTCATGGGCGTGCTGCTCGACGACCTGCTCGAAATTTCGCGCCTCGACGCGCAGGTGCTCACGCCCGCCATCACCCGCGTCTCGCTGGCCGCGCTGTTCGACCAGCTCGATGCGCAGCACGCGCCCGCCGCCAGCGCGGCGCAGGTGCGGCTGCACTGGCGCGACCGCGGCCTGGCGGTGCGCAGTGACGCGGCGATGGTGCAGCGCATCGTCGGCAACCTGGTGGCCAACGCGCTGCGCCATGCACCTGAAGGCGGCACCGTGCTGGTGGCCGCGCGGCGCAGCCGGGCCGGCGTGCGCATCGAGGTGCGCGACAACGGCGTAGGCATCGCGCCCATCCACCAGGGCCGCATCTTCGAAGAGTTCTACCAGGTGGCCAACACCGAGCGCGACCGGCGCCGCGGCTTCGGCCTGGGCCTGGCGATCTGCGCGCGCATCGCCACCCTGCTCGGCACCCGCATCACCGTGCGCTCGGCATTGCAGGCCGGCAGCACCTTCGCGTTCACGCTGGCGCCCGCGCGCATGGCCGACCTCGCGCCGCCCGAGCCCGCACCGGTTGCGCCCGCGCCGCTCGCGGGCCTGCGCTGCCTCGTGGTGGACGACGACCCCGCCATCCTCGACGGCACGCACGCGCTGCTCACGCAATGGGGCTGCGAGGTCGAATGCGTCACCACCGGCGCCGAAGCGCTCGCGCGGCTGGGCACCGGCGACATCGTCTACGACGCCGTGCTGTGCGACCTGCAACTGGCCGGCGACGCCGACGGCGTGGAAGTGATCGATGCCGCCCGCCGCCTGCAGCCCGATGCGCTCGCCGTGCTGGTGTCGGGCGCCACCGGGCCCGAGGTGCTGCAGCGGCTGCGCCACGGCGGCGTGACGCTGTTGACCAAACCGGTGGCGCCGGCCAAGCTGCGCGCACTGCTCACCACGCGACGCCACGCGCCCGGCGCCTGAAACCGAATGCCCAACGCCGTCGACCTGAAAAACGTCCGCCCCTTCGTCGCCACGCCCTGCCACAGCGGCGCGGTCGGCACCGAGTGCGTGCGCAGCCTGCTCGGCCTGGTCAACCTCGCGTGGACCCACGGCTTCGCGATGCAAACGCGCTTTCTCGATGGCGACAGCCTTGTCACACGCGCCCGCAACCGGCTGGCCGCCGAGTTCCTGGCCGACACGCGCTGGACGCACCTGTTCTGGATTGACGCCGACATCGGCTTCGAACCCGAGGCCGCGCTGCGGCTGCTCGGCGCGGGCCGCGATGTGGTGGCCGGCGTGTACCCGCACAAGAGCGATGGCTGGCCCGACGGCGGCCTGCGCGCACCGCTGCCGACCGGCGCCACGCGCGCCGACTTCGAGGCGCTGCACGCCGCGTTCCCGGTCAACGTGAACGATGCGGCCGCGCGTGTCGATGCCGACGGCTTTCTCGAAGTGCTCGATGCGCCCACCGGGTTCATGCTGATCGCGCGCCATGTGCTCGAGCAGATGGCGCAGGCGCTGCCCGAGCTGCGCTACACGCCCGACCGCATGGACGATCCGGTCGTCGCGGCGCGCCCGCACTACCGTTTCTTCGACGTGTTTGCCGAGCCGGGCAACGGGCGCTACCTCAGCGAGGACTACGGCTTCTGCCGCCGCTGGCAATCGATCGGCGGACGCGTGCATGTCGACACGCGCTCGCAGCTGTCGCACCAGGGCCTGCGCACCTACCGCGGCGACTTTGCGAGAACACTGGGGTTGGGCGGCTGAGCCGGCTCTTGCAAGTCCGGGGGCAAGGTGCTGCGGTCGTAGTCGCGGTCTGGCGCAACAGGCACCAGCCGCAACGCCGGTCCTTCTTCCGCGAGGTAGTCGTAGCCGATGGCCTGGAACTGCCGCGCCGGATCGAGCCGCGTGTACAGATCGCGCCGCGCCACGCGGTCCGCGTGCCGGATGCTCTTCAGGTGATAGAGCCGGTAGCGGCTGTAGAACATCAGGCCGTGGCGCTGCGCATCGTCGGGCAGCCACGGGCTGTGCAGCGCAGGGCTCTGGTCGAACGCGATCTGCTGCGGCAACCGGAACAGTCGCGCGCGCGACTTGCGTCCCCATGGGCCGTCGCTGCGCCAGGCATCGGGCGAATTCCAGAGTTCGCAGGACACGAGCGACAGGCTCGCGAGCTGGTGGTCGGGCAGCGAATCGACGGTGGCATGCAGATGGCGCAGGAACAGCTGTTCGTAGCGCTCGTCGGCATCGCACACCAGCACCCAGCCCGCGCCGTGGCGGCGTGCCGCTTCGAGCAGGCGGCGCTTGTTCTCGTTCTCGTGCCAGACGTGTGCGCCGTCGTCGCGCGGCGGGTTCGACAGCAGCTCCAGCAGCATCGGCTCGCGCCGCAAGATGTCGGCGGTGCCATCGGTCGAGCCGTCGTCGAGCGCGACGATGCCGTCCACATGGCCGCGCAGGTGGTCGAGGCATCCGGGCAGATAGCGCGCCTCGTTGCGCACCTGCAGCACGCAGACGATGCGCAGCCGCGACGTGAGACGCGGCGCGATCGGCGGGTTCGCGCACAACGGGCAATGGAAGGCGCAGGCCTCGTGGTGCAGCAGGCGCGCGCAGACCTCGCACTGGCGGCGCGAACCCATCGGCACCGCCGGTGCGGTGGCCAGCCAGGCCGGTGCCTCGGCGGGCCATGCACTGGCGCTGTCGTCGCGCGCGATGCGATCGAAATCACGGCCCCATCCGATATCACCCACGCGCGCCTCGTGCGGCGTGCATCGGACCCAGTCGATATCGCGGTCGAACTGTTCGCCGCCTGTGCGCGTCTCGTCCGACAGGTGCAGCAGGTGCGCGTCCGGACAGGCCAGCAACTGCCAGCCCGCCATCTCGAGGCGCACGCGCAGGTTGTCGTCGTCGCCACCCCACTCTTCAAACGATTCGTCGTAGCCGTTCACCGCATCGAAGGCTTCCCGCGCGCAACACAGCGAACCGTAGAAGGTCTGCAGCAGCAGCTCGGGCGGCACCTGACGTGCGAAGGCCGATTCGAGCGTGTCCGTGAGTTCATCGAAGCGCGCGAAGCCGACGCGGCCCACCGCCACGCCGCGCGCGTGCCCCATCGCCGCCTCCAGCAGCAGGGCCGGCGCATCGCTCGCATAGGCGGACTCCGGCGAATGGACCAGCACGAAGCGCCCTGCGCTGCAGCGCACGCCGGCGTTGATGGCCTTGCAGGGCGGGCGCCACGCATGCGCAACGTCGTTCACGAGTACCTTCCAGCGGATCTGCGGAAAGCGCGCGACCAGCGCCAACACGCCGGCTTCCTCGCCGGGCTCATCGAGCGCGAGCACGACCTCGATGCCCGGTCGCGCCCAATACCCCGCATTCATCGGCAGCACACGCTCGAACTCGGCCAGCTTGCGGTAGAAAGGGAGCACGACGCTGAGCCAAGGGCGGCCCGTGTCATTCTCCTGGTCGCCCGACGTCATGCTGTTCACTGCATCGCTCCTTCAGCGATGAAGCACCGGAGATGCCCATGCAAGGCTGCTACATCAACCTCGAGCGAAGCACCGATCGCCGCGCCGCGATGGACGCGCAGTTGCAACGGCTCGGGCTGACGGGTGTCCGGCGGCACGCCGCCATCGATGCGCAGACACTCGCGCCTGGCAGCGCGCCGATCACGCCCGGCGAGCGCGCCTGCTTTCTCTCGCACACCGAAGCCCTCACCCTCGCGAACCCCGGCGAGGCACTGCTGGTGCTCGAAGACGATGCGCAGCTCAGCGAGGCCCTGCCGGCCGTGCTGCGCAGCGGCGCACTCGCACAGCTCGAAGCCGAAGGCTGCGACATCGCGTTCCTCGAATGCCAGCCCGTGACCTCGACGCAGCACCTGCTCGCGCTCTGGCAAAGCCTGCAACGGCGCCTGCCACCGCAAGGCAGCGGCGCGTCGCGTCACGCGCTGACAGGCATCGACTTTCTCGACGCGCGCACGCTCTACAACTGGGGCGCGGTCGCCTACCTCGTGATGCCGAAGGGCCTGCGCGTGCTGCCCGCATTGCTGCAGGAAGCGCTTGCGAACGGACCTTCGCAACCGTACGACCTGACGCTGGGCAGCTTCCTGCGCGACGGCCGCCTGCAAGGCACGGTGCTCTCGCCCTTCCTCGCCACGCCGGCATGGGGCAGCCATGCCGACAGCACCCTCGGCAGCCCCGCGGAATCGGCGGCGCACGATGTGCTCGGCGGCGCGCTGCGGCGCTTGTTCTTCGCGGGGCCGCTCGGAGGCCTCGACGCGCAGGTTGCCGCGTGGCGGCACGCACCGCTCACCGACGACCCGCAGCTGCGGCTGCTCGCGGACCTGATGGCGCAGCTCTTCGTGCTCACGGCCCGCGATCACGCGCCGCGCTGACACTGCTTTCTCAAAAGTCCGAACAGCCGTTGCGCCGCTCGGTGTTCACGCAACTCAGCAGGTTGGGCCGCGAGCGCACGCGCGACCATTCGCGCGCCAGCACGTCGGCACCCTGCTGTGCGCGGTCGCCGTCGAGCGGGCCGGTGGCCAGGCAGATCGGCGCCTGGCCGATGTTCCGGTCGTACAGGTACGAGGTCAGCGGCTCGCGCACCACGTCCACCGAAGGCAGCAACGGCAGGCCGCTCACGCGCAGCTGGCCCGGCACCACGCGCACCGCGTAGCCCTCGGCCGAGGTGAAGGTGCCGTTGATCGGGTACAGGCCCGTCGGGCTGCCCGGCAGCGCCGCAGAGAACATCGAACCGCTGAAGCCCGCGCCCGTATCGCCGAGGATCAGGCCCGTGAGGCTGTAGATGAAGAACGGGTTGGGCGCCCCCACCGTGCGCGAAGCGTCGGCGATCACCACCGTGGCCGTCGGCTGCTGCGCGTAGATGAAGTGGTTGTCGCCCGGCGTCACGGTCACGGTGCACAGGCCCAGGTAGGCGCAGTGATAGAAGTTGGGCAGCGGCCCCGAGCCGGCCAGACCGCCGCGCGTTTCGCCGACCCAGGTGTCGGCCCACACGCGCCACAGCGCGCCCGAGATGCCGAATCCGCCCGGATTCTGGAAGCGCGCCGCCGCCACGAGGTCGGTGCCGCTGGTGCTGCTGACCGGCGCACCGAGCGTGAGGTCGCCGCTCAGCGTGCGCACGAACACGGTGTTCGCGGCCATCGAATCGGCTGACGTCACCTGCGGCAGGTTGCCCGCCGCGTCGAAGCCCGTGACCGACACCGGCCCGATCGTGACCGCGTTCGCGTCCACGTAGGCAAAGCCGCCCGCCGCGCCGCCGCCGACCGTGGCCACGTCGTTGGCCGGGTTGCGCAAATCGACGCTGCCGTTGCGCGAGCGTGCGAGCAACGCACCCGCGGTGATCGTGCCCGCGCCCGACTGGCTCACGTTGCCCGCCGACAGCAGCCCCAGTGTTGCGGCCGAGACCGGCGCGTTGAGCGCGATGCCACCGCCACCGCCTTCGTTCTGCAAGGTGAGCGCGCCGGAAGTCGAGAGCGCGCCCGCCACCGTGATGACGCCTGCATGCGTGGTGCTGCCCGCGACGATGGTCGGCGCCGACAGCTGCGCGAACTCCGCGCCCGACACCGAGAAGCCGTTGACCGTCGGTCCGCCCAGCACGATGGGCGTGGCCGTGTCGTCCGATGCGGTCATGTTCACATCGACCCCGCCCGGGCGCAGGTCGATGGTGCCGGCCGCGACGACCGGCGCTTCGATGACGATCGAATCGCCGCTGCCGTCGTTGCTCGCGCGCAGCAGCACGTTACCGCTGCTGCGGATGCCGGGCAGCGCGCCCGGCGCAGTGGGCGCACCGCCGGCCTGCAGCACGACGCCGCGCCCGCCGTTCTGCGAACGGCCCGTGACCTCGATGTTGCCGCCGCCGGTGGTGACGAGCTGCGCGCCGTTTTCCAGCCGCACGCCACTGTCTTCGGTGGCGCCGGGCGCCGAGGGGTCGTTGTTGAAGTTGTAGCCGCGCACTGCGATGTTGCCGCTGCCGGTGGTGATGCTGCTGCCGCCGTTGATGAGCACGCCGTGCGCCGCCGCGAAGGTCGACGAGGCCTGGCGCCGCGCCACGCCCTGCACCGTGACGTTGCCGCTGGTGGTGCTGATGGTGCTCGGGCCGAGCTGGCCGTCGGTGATGACCACGCCGCTGTCCCAGGTGGTCGAGGTGCCGAGGATGTCCACGTTGCCGGTGGCGCTGGCGATGCGCGCGCCCTGCAGCAGCACGTCGCCGCCTTCGATGCGCACGTTGCCGCCCGCGCCCGCGTTGCTCTGGCCGACGCGCGTGTCGACCTGCACGTCCTGCGTGAGGATCACGGTGCCGGTGGGCGCGCCGGGTTGGCCGCTGAGCAGCGACACGTTGCCGCCGTCGGTGATGACCTGCCCGCCGTTCAGCCGGATGAAGCCGCTGCCGGGCGTGCCCGTGCCCACCGCGTTCATCGTCACGCTGCCGCCCTGCGTGAGGATGTTGCCCGCGAAGTCGATGAAGCCGCTGCTGCCCGAGGGCGTGCCGTCGGGATTGACGCCGGCGTTCATCACCACGTTCAGGTCGTCGCCGCCGGTCGCGCGGATGGTGGTGCCCGGGGTGCGGGTCTGGATGCCGCTGGCAGCGTCCAGCTGGAGCGTGAGCGGGCCCTTGGAGCCGGTGTAGTTGATGTCCACATCGGGTTCGAGCGTGATGACGCCGCTGCCGCCCGTGCCGGTTCCGGTGGAGATCCGCACGCTGGTGCCGCCGTTGAGCGCGGTGTTGATGTCGCCGTCCTCGATGGTGGAGTTGGCGAGCGCGTCGTACGGGTTGGTGGGCAGCGTGCCGCCGGTCGTGCCGTGGCTGATGGTGAGGTCGAAGGGGTCGATGAACCACTGGCCCGCTGTGCCTGCGGACGCGGAGGCATCGACGCGCGCCCCGCGCAGGTCGAAGCGCCCGGCCGAGGTTTCGATGCGTCCGCCGTTGCCGCCGGCCGTGCCGCCGCGCGCCGACAGCTGGCCGTAGGCGCGCAGCGTCTCGGTTGCTACCACCTTCACGCTGCCGCCGTTGCCCGTGCCCGCACCGGCGTTGGCTTCGAGGCTGGTGTTCTGTCCGATGGCGATGGCGTTGCTGGCCGCAATGTCGATGCTGCCGCCGCCGGTCGCGCCGCTGGCATCCAGGCGTGCCACCGCGGGCGAGCCGTCGAAATTCGTGGCGCCGTCGATCAGCACGTTGCGCCCTTGCACCGAGATGCTGCCGCCCTTTCCGCTGTCGCTGGCCACCGAGGCCAGCGTGCCGACGCTGGTCGCCACGCCGGAGAAGGAGGTGACCAGGCGCATCGAGATGTCGGTGCCCTGCCCGTCGATGGCGATGGTGCCGCCGTCGGTGCGCAGCGCCATCGGCCGGTCGGCGTCGGCCGTGACGGCCACGCCGTAGGTGGGCGTGGTGGAGGGCGTGATGACGATGTTGGGGCCATTGAGCGTGGCGCTGAAGCCTTCGCTGCCTGCATGGCCGATCACATCGATGCGCCGGCCCGCGCCGGCCGAGACCGCGCCGCGGATGGCGACGCCGTTGCCGCCGCCGGCCGACATGTTCCCCGTCGCAAAGCCCGTGTCGGTGCGCAGGCCGTCGAGGTTCGCGCCCTGGCCTTCGATGCGCACGTTGCGCTCGCCGGCGACGGTGGCGTCGTCGATGACAACCGCCGTGCTGGTGCCCACCGCGGCCCCGCCGATGTTGGAGGTCCAGGTCGGGCCCTGCCCCAGGATGCCGATGTCGCCCACGGACTTCAGCACCGCGCCGCTGCCGATGGCCACGCCGCTGCGCCCGTAGCCTGCGAGGCCGTCGAGCTGCAGGCCGCCGGCGCCGGCTTCGACCGTGCCGCCCGTGATCGACACGCCGTTGCTGCCGCGGAAGATGAAGTCGCTGTTGTTCTGGTCGTCGATCCAGGTGCGGCCCTGGCCGCGCATCGTGACGCGGCCGTCGCCGCCGGTGGTGACCTGGCTGCCGTTCATCGAAATGCCGTCGGACAGGGTGATGGCCTCGCCGCCGATCGGGACCACGCCGCCGATGGCGCGGCCGTTCTGCGCGTCGCCCTGGCCGAAGAAGCGCACGTCGCCGCCGTTGGCCGTGATGGTCGCGCCATTCAGCACGATCGCGCCCGCGTAGTCGCTCTCCAGGGAGGGCTGCCCGCTGCTGTTGTTGATGTTCTTCGCGTTGGCGGCGACGAGGCTGGTCGAATCGGCGTTGAAGTCGACATGCAGCGCGCCCTGCTGCGATGCGATGGCCGAACCGTCGTTCATCACGATGCTGCCAGCGGAGTCGATGCGCAGCCGCGCCGTGCCGCCTTCGCTCTTGATGACCTGCGCACCGGCCGCAAACGACACGTCCGCGTCGAACCCGGTGCGCCCGCTGGCCAGCGTCACGTCGGTGCCGCGGCCCAGCGTGTCGCCGACGTTGCCGGCACTCACCGTGCTGAAACCGAAGGACGGCAGCGTGCCGTCATAGGCGGGCACGTCGCCGGCATTGACGATGCCCAGGTCCGTCAGCTTCGCGTTCACCGTCCAGCTGCCGTTGGCGCCGCCCTGTGCGCCGCCGCCCGCGTCGACACGCACAGCCTGCACGCGCACCGCATCGGCCTCGTTCGAGATCGCGCCGCCCTTGCCGGCGCCCGCGCCGCGCGCGGTCATCTCGCCGTAGGCCTGCAGCTGCGAATTGCGCTCGGGCGCCGGATCGGCCTCGCCGACCAGGGCCCGGCCCTGGGCACTGGCCGTGGTGATGGTGCCGCCCGCGCCGCCCGTGGTGGCGTCGGCGCGCAGCACCGAGGTGGACGACAGCGCCACGTCGTAGCCATGCACCGACACGCTGCCGCCGCCGGCCTGGCCGCTGGCATCGATCACCGCGCGCTGGTCGCCGCCGCCCGTGCCTTCGATGCGCACCTGCCCGGCCGCGATGCGGATGTTGCCGCCGCGTTGCCCTGCCCCGCCGGTGGCATCGAGCGTGCCGCCGTTCATCTCGATGCGGTTGTCGCGGCCCGCGCCGAGCACGATCTCGCCGTTGACGTTCTCCAGCGTGCGCGCACGCACCGTGCCCGACTGGTTCACCACCAGCTGGCCCGCCGTGCTGGAGCTGCCGACGAGCATCACGCGCCCGCCATCGGCCTGCAAGGTGGCACCTGCGGCGTTCACCACCTTGGCACTCGTGGCCATGGCGTCGGCCGCGACCACGAGGTTGGTGAGCCCGTCGTTGCCGAGGTCGAAGCTGATCTTGCGGCCCGAGGCCAGCGCCACGGTGCTGCCGTCGGCGACGATGCGGCCGGTGTTGGTCACCTCGGCGCCCATCAGCACCACGGGGCCGCTGGTGGCGGTGAGCACACCCGCGTTGCTCACGACGGCCGTGTTGCCGTCGGGCCGGTCGAACGTGAGCTGGGTGGCGCCGCCGAGGAACTCGGAGTCGGTGGCCTTCAGCCCCAGCGTGGAGGCCACGAGGCCGCCCACGTTGACCGTCGCGCCCTGGCTGAACACCACGCCGTTCGGGTTGACGAGAAACACGCGCCCGTTGGCCGTGAGCTGGCCGGCGATGGTCGAGAGCTCATTGCCCGTGACGCGGTTGAGCAGGATGCTCGACGCCCCCATCACCTGGTTGATGTTGACCGCGTCCTTGGCGCCGATGGAGAAGGTGTTCCAGTTGATGATCGCGCGCAGCGACGACTGCGAGATCCCCAGCGCCTGTCCGCCCGCGCCGCTGGCCGACGTGGAGTTGCCCACGGTCACGCCGCCCTGCGTGGTGTAGCCGTTCAGTCCGAAGCTCGGCAGGATGGTTTGCGCCAGCGCCGGGGCCAGGCCCATGCAGGCGATCGAAAGCGCCAGCGGGCGCAGCGGATGCCGGGGTTGGAAGGTGCGTGGCTTCATGGTCAGAACGCCTTTTGCAGCTGCACGTACAGCCGCGGATTGCGCCCGCCGCCGTCGGTCTGCGCGGGCGGTGTGCCGGCGCGCCAGGCGAGCGTGGCGTTGATCGAGAAGTTGCCCGGGCGCGACCAGCTCAGTCCGATGCCGTAGCCGCGCAGGCTGTGGGAGTTCTCGCCATCGAAGGGCGAGGGATGGCGCGCGATCTTTCCGCGTGCCGCGTCGTAGAACAGGTAGGGCGTGACCTCGTCGGTGGCGGCCCAGCGGTATTCGAGCGTGCCGATCAGGCCCTGGTCCACCAGCAGTTCGCCCGAGGGGTAGGCGCGCACCGCGCGCGCGCCGCCGAGTGCGAGCTTTTCGGAGGCGTCGAGGTTCTTGCTGGCCCACTGGCCGCCGATCGAGAAGTACAGCGAGTGGCGCGGCACGATGGCCTGCAGCCGCGACACCTGGAAGCTCAGCTTGGTGAAGCCGCCTTCGGTGTGGCGCCCGCCGAACTGCTGGTCGGACTGGAAGCTCTGTGGATCGCGGATCGACAGGTCACCGTGGTACAGCGTGCCTGAGCTGGCCCAGTAGCCGCCGCCCAGCACCTCGTCGCGCCGTTCCCAGGCCCAGCCGATGCCGAAGCCCTGCACGCGCTTCTTCGCCGTGAAGTCGACGCCGCGCAGTTCGTCGGTGAGGTCTTTCACGTCGGCCGTGAGGCGCAGGAACAGGTTCTGCTGGCGCTGGCGGATCAGCGGGTAGTTGAGCGACACGTCGAGCACGTCGGCACGGCCGCGCGCGTCGAGGTCGACGAACTGGCCGCCCAGGTCGTAGCTCACGCGCGAGATGCCGATGCCGCCGCGCAGGCCGCTGGTGCCCAGCGGCGCCTCGTAGGACACACGGCCGTACTGCAGCGCGCTGTTGTTCGACAGCAGCAGGCGCGCATCGAGGTTGTCGCCGATGCCGAAGGGGCTGAGCCAGCGCGCCGTGCCGCCCACGCGGTAGCGCCCCGCCTCCTTGGTGCCGTGGTTGTCGGCCTCGGCCGAGAAGGCCCAGCGCGAGCCAGCCTCGACCTCGACCGACAGATCGGTGGTGCCGGCCTGCGCGCCTTCCTGCAGACTGGACGAGACCTTGAGGCCGGGCTGGTCCGACAGCAGCAGCATCGCGCGCTCGTAGGCCGGTGCGTTCACGGCCTCGCCCGGCTGCAGTGCCGCCAGGAAGCCGCGCACGCGCGCCTCGCTGATCGGCGCCTCGGGTGCGACCAGCACCTCGACCTTGCCGAGTCGGCCTTCGATGATGCTGATCTCGACGATGCCGTCGCGCACCGTCTGCACCGGCACCACGGCCTGCGCGAGAAAGTAGCCGCGCTCCTTGTAGCGCGTGGTGATCGCCTGCGCGAGCCCTTCGAGGTCGCCGAGCGTGACGTCGCGGCCGATGTACGGCGCGGTGATCGTTTGCAGCTCTTCGTTGCTCAGCGCCTTCACGCCGTTCAGGCGCAGGTCGGTGAGCTTGAAGCTGCCTGCGCCCGCAGCAGGCCGTGGCGGCGCGGGCAGGGTTTGCGGGGCGACGGCGCCGGGGGCCTGTGCCACGGGGCGGTCGCAGCTGCCGCAGGGGTCCTTGGTGGGAAGCAGCGTGGTGGCTTCCTGCGCATGGGCGCGGGGCACGGCGACCCACAGCGTGGCACCGACGAGCGCCATGGCTGCGAGAGCGACCGGCGTCGGCCGTGGACGAAGGCGGATCTTGTCAATGGCCATGGCAGTTCTTCTTTTTCGTGGGGGCCGCCGCGCACGGCCGCCCGAAGCGGCCGGACCGCCCCCGGTAGGGGGTTGGCGGACCGACACGAAGTGCGGGGAGACTGGGGGCGAGCAACATTTCTAGCTCCCCACGGTGAGACGCCAGTTGCCGATCAGGTTGAACGGCGCCCAGAAGAAGGGGTGGGACATCTTGGGGTCCTTCAGCACGGCCAGCTGTCCGGCCTGCATGGCCTTCTGGATGTCGCGGCCCTTGGCGAGTTCACCGTACAGCGTGCCCATGAGCACGGCGGTGGCGTCGTCCGACACCGGCCACAGCGAGGCGATGAGGCTGGAGCTGCCGGCCGAGAGGAACGAGCGCGTGAAGCCCAGCACCTCGTCGCCCTGCGCGATGCGGCCCAGGCCCGACTCGCAGGCCGAGAGCGTGACCAGCGCCGTGCCTTCCATCGGCAGCGCGAGGATCTCGTGCGCTTCGAGAAAGTTCTGCTTGCCGCCTTCGTTGGCCAGCAGGATGCGCGAGTACAGCGGATCGACCTCGTCGGCCTCGGCGTGCGCCGCCACGTGCATCAGCGGCGAGCGCGAGGCCACGTCGCGGAACTGCGTCTTGGTGGCGGCGGCGCCCATGTACACCGTGTTGCGCGGGAACAGCTGCGCGAGCTGCTTCACCTCGGTCTCGGCGCCGGGCAGGTCGTACTTGTCTTCGATGCGCGGATTGCCGAAGGCCGTGAGCGACGCGTTCACGCGCGGTGTGCGCTGCGCCAACTGCACCGCGATGCTGATCGACGGCGCCACCGACACCGGGTGCGTCTCGATGAGGTAGCGACCGTCCAGGCGCAGCGCCTGGAACGGCAGGTAGTGCAGCGGCCCATGCGGCACCACCACCACGCGCTGGCCCGGCACCAGGCCCAACGGGCCGAGCAGCGCGGCGCCCAGCTTGTCGGCGTTGGTGATGGCGGCGCGGCGGCCACGCACGATCGAATTGCGGAAGGTCTCGACGAGTTCGGTGAGTTCCTCGCGCTTCACCGGAATGCGTTTCTCGGTGATGCCGTCCGGGCCCACGACCCAGACCATCAGGCGGTCGGGCAGCGCGTGGAACTGCACCACGCGCTCGTCGGCCGCCAGCGTGCGCTGCAGCGCGGCCACGCCGACCATGCCGGCCGACGACTCGCTGAGCTTCGCGCGGCCGCGCACCGCATCGAGCAGCGCGCGCGAGCGGCTGTGCTCGCTGACCTCGAAGGCCCGCGTCGGATCACCCGCTTCGCTGTACACCGCCACGCCGCGCTCGAACACCGACTGCAGGTCGGAGAACAGGCCCATCTTCACTTCTTCGCTGCGAAAGCGCGCGCGCACCTGGTCGACATCGGCGAGCGCGCGGCCCGCGGCGTCGGCCGCGGCCTGCTTCTGGCCCAGCGCGAGTTCGCTGCGCGCCACGCCGTCCCAGGCCCAGAGCCGGTAGTAAGCGGTGTCGGTGCCAACCTGGCGCGTGGTGAGCGCGCGGTATTTGTCGCGTGCCTCGGCCGGCTTGTTCTCGGCCAGCAGCAGGCGGGCGCGCGTGCGTTCGAGCTGCGCGGCCAGCGGTGCTTCGCGCGGCTCGGCCATGCCGCCGAGCACCTGGCGTGCGCGCACCGCGTCACCCGATTCAATGAGTGCGTTGACGAGCGAGGCCTGCACCAGCGGCGCATAGCGCGGCGAGCTGTTGGCCAGTGCCTCGTCGTAGCTGAGCACCGCGCCGGCGAAATCGCCGCGCCGCGTGCGCACGTCGCCGATCACTTTCTGCACCGGACCGACCACCAGCTTGGGGTCGCTCGCGGTGTGGCGCAGCGCTTCGCGTGCGAACTCCTCGGCCTTTTCAAGCTGGCCCGAGTAGCTGTAGACGATCGCCAGGTCGCGGTTGGCCACCGCGCGCAGGTTCGGGTCGCTGGTGGCGTTGGCTAGGTGCAGCGCCTTGCTCGCGGCGCGCACGCTCTGGCGGAACTCGCCCGCTTCGGCCAATGCGACCGCCTGGCTGCAGTACTGATAGCCCGAGAGCTTGACCGCATCCTGCCCGTAGAGCACCGCGCCTTCGCTGGTCAGCGCCAGCAGCGTGTCGGTGTCCGCCAGGCGCGCCTGCGCCATCCGGTCGGCCGCGGCTTCGGCATTCGGACCACCCGCTGAAGCAGCGGGAGCAGAAGGTGGTGGCGCGGGTCGTTGCGCCAGCGCTGAAGGACCGCCAGGGCCCAGAAGCAAGACACCCACCAGGCCGACCGCGCCGGCGAGACCGGCACGGCGACGCGCCGGATGCGTACATCCCCATCTCGAAAACCACGCCATGGAACCCCCTCGACCCATGCACTCGCTGCCGCGAACGCTCGACGCCGCGGGAGTGCGCGCCGTTCAGGCCTCGTGGGAAAGTCTAGGAGCGGGTGTTCACCTCGCCTATTCGCAATACGGTCTAGCGCAAATGGCGTAGCACTATGCCGGGACGCTGTCGATGTTGACGCGGTCCCAATGCCGGTGCTTCGCGATCGCCGCAATGAAGTCCTGCGCGATCTGCGTCGCCGCAGTGGCGTCGCCCAGGTTGGTGACAGGCGTCTCGGCCACCACCACGCCCGCCGGTGCCTCGCCTTCTGGCGTGACGCCCAGCGTCGCGAGCAACTGCACGCCCTCGCCCACCGCGCAGATCGCCTTGCAGTGCTTGTAGGCCTCGAGCACGAAGTGGACGGCATCGCCCTGCGCGGCAAGCGCAGCAGCCCCCTCGGCACCGGCAGGCACGAGCACGGCGTCGAACATCACCGAGGCGGTGTTCGTGAAGGTCATGTCGATGTCGATCTGGCGTTTCGACGCGCTGGCCACGGTGCCGAGCTTCGGGCCCACCACCTTGCACTGCACGCCCACCTGCTCCAGCGCGTCGCGGATCGGCTTGAGCGACGCCGAATCGACGCCGTCGGCCACGAGGATCGCGACCCTGCGCGTGCGCACCACGCCGTCGGCGCTGCCATCGCTCATGCGCAATGCGGGCGATTCGTCGATGGGCATTTCGATGCGGTATTCGCGAAAGCCTGCATACCCTGCGGCCGCCTTCGCATCGGGCTCGCCGATGCCCAGCGGCTCGGCCACACGGCGTGCGAGTTTCTCGTCGACGTGTGCGAGGTTGTCGACCATGCGCTGGCGGATGGCGGGCACTTCGAGCTTCGAGAGTTCGAAGCGGAAGGCCGCGACGATGTGTTCCTTTTCGGCCGTGCTCTGGCTGTTGAAGAACAGGCGTGCCTGCGTGAAGTGGTCGTCGAACGACGGGCTGCGGCGCCGCACCTTGGGCGACTCGATTTCTTCAGGGAACGACTGGAAGCCGTGGCTGCCGCCGTCCACGCGGAACTCGGTGCCGCTGCCCAGGGTGTTGGGCTCGTAGGCGACCTGGCCGCGCGCGATGGTCTGGCGGTGCATGCCGTCGCGCTGCATGTTGTGGAACGGGCATACGGCCTTGTTGATCGGCAGCTCGTGGAAGTTGGCACCGCCCAGCCGCGAGATCTGCGTGTCGGTGTAGCTGAACAGGCGCCCCTGCAGCAGCGGGTCGTTGCTGAAGTCGATGCCGGGCACGACGTGGCCCGGGTGGAAGGCCACCTGCTCGGTCTCGGCAAAGAAGTTGTCGGGGTTGCGGTTGAGCACCAGCTTGCCGATGCGCTGCACGGGCACCATCTCTTCAGGAATGAGCTTGGTGGGGTCGAGCAGGTCGAAGCCCAGCGACTCGGCCTTGTCGGGCGCGATGATCTGCACGCCCAGTTCCCATTCGGGAAAATGGCCCTGCTCGATGGCCTCCCAGAGGTCGCGGCGATGAAAGTCGGGGTCCTTGCCGGCGATCTTCTGTGCCTCGTCCCACACGAGGCCGTGCACGCCGAGCTTGGGCTTCCAGTGGAACTTCACGAAGTGGCTTTCGCCGCGTGCGTTCACGAAGCGGAAGGTGTGGACGCCGAAGCCTTCCATCATGCGAAGGCTGCGCGGAATGGCGCGGTCGCTCATGGCCCACATGAGCATGTGGGTGCTCTCGGGCATGAGCGAGGCGAAGTCCCAGAAGGTGTCGTGCGCGCTCGCGGCCTGCGGCATCTCGTGGTGCGGCTCGGGCTTGACGGCGTGGATGAGGTCGGGAAACTTCATCGCGTCCTGGATGAAGAACACGGGAATGTTGTTGCCCACGAGGTCGTAGTTGCCCTCGCGTGTGTAGAACTTGACGGCAAAGCCGCGCACGTCGCGCACGGTGTCGGCCGAGCCGCGCGAGCCGGCCACGGTCGAGAAGCGCACGAACACGGGCGTCTTGGCATCGGGGTCCTGCAGGAAGTCGGCGCAGGTGTACTGCGACATCGACTGGTAGACCTGAAAGTAGCCGTGCGCCGCCGAGCCGCGCGCATGCACGGCGCGCTCGGGAATGCGCTCGTGGTCGAAGTGCGTGATCTTCTCGCGCAGGATGAAGTCTTCGAGCAGCGTCGGCCCGCGCACGCCCGCCTTGAGCGAGTTGTGGTTGTCGGGAATCTGCAAGCCCTGGTTGGTCGTCAGGTGCGTGGGGTGCTCGGTGGTGAAACCGTCGAGCTGCAGCTGCTTGGCGTTGGCGCCGTCGCCCGTCTTGGCGGTGCTGGCGCGGCGACCCGCGGCGGCCTTGTTCTGGGGAGACATCGGGGTTCTGGGCATCGATGCGGGCCGGCTCAGCCGACCTCGTTGCTGTTGCCGCTGCCGATGAAGATGTCGAGCACGTTCACCACGGCGATCAGGCCGATGCAGCCGGCGACGGCGGCCACCGCCCAGATCAGGATGTCGTCGCCCCAGGTGCCCATGAGCGAATCGAACAGTGCTGAGATTTCCATGGTGTCTTCCCTCCGAGAAAAGCGGGGCCGCATGCCGGCGAATCCGCAAAGGGGAAGCTTAGGTGCGGCCCGGTGCGCGGGCCGTAGTGGCCGCCCCTCCCCGTCTGTGGGAGAAGGTGGGCGTCCCCGGTAGGAGGGCGCCGACAGGCGAGCGCGTCAGGCGCCCGGGTCGAGCACGCGCTCGCTGGGCCGCGCGAAGTAGAACCACTCGGCGCCCGGCAGCGCCAGGGCGTTCGGGAACACGATGAAGCCGTCTTCGGGCGCGCTGACCAGCGTGCCGTCGTGCCGCATGCCGACGGGTTCGCCGCGCTGCACGGCATCGAAGGTGGCCCAGTCGCGCACGAAGCTGTCGTCTTCGTGCAGGCGGTCGGTCACGCTGGCCAGGCGCAGCAGCTGGGGCGGCTGCGGGGGCGCGGCCAGCAAGCCCGGCGGCAGCGCCGCCATGCCCAGCTGCGCGAGCGTGCGGCGAATGGCGCGCCACGCCACCTCGGGTGCCTGCGGGTCCTGGTGCTGGCCGCATTCGAGCGTGACGCCGTAGCCGCCGCAACTGCGGATGTATTCGTTGGTGCCGCGGCCGAAGTCGATGGCGGCCTCGTCGACCGCCGCGCCGCGCTGCGCAAGGCCGGCGGCGTAGATGTCGAGCCAGCCCTCGACGACGATGGGCGTGCCGATGTGCAGCGCGAGCCGGCCTTCTTCCTGCGCGCGCGCAAAGGGTTCGAGGCTGCCGCTGTTGTCGCGCGGGCCGATCATGGCGAAGGCCTCGCCCTCGCTCTGGAAGGAATGCAGGTCGAGCAGCACGTCGTGGCGCGCGATGACGGGCGCCAGCCGGTTGGTGATGCGGCCTTCGTAGTCGGCAGGCGTGTCGCTCGGCCGGAACAGGCGGTTGAGGTTGCGCTCGCCCTCGCGCTGCAGGCGGCGCCGTGCGAGCGGGTTGGCCACGGGCACGAGCGTGAGTTCGCCGCGCAGCAGTTGCAGTGCGCCGGCCTCGAACTCGGCCAGCACGCGCGCGATGCCCTCGGTGCCGCAGGTCTCGTCGCCATGCACGCCGCCGATCACGAGCAGCCGCGGACCGGGGTTCAGCGACGCAAACGCATGGAGGCGCAGGCTGTCGGTGGCCACGCTGGCAAAAGGATCGGAGGACATGCCGGGATTATTGCTGCGGCTTTTTCCTGAACGCAAAAAGGCCCTTGTCAGGGGTGCATGGGGTGCGCGGGGTCCGTGCACAGGACACCGGGTACGTCCCCCGCCGGCGGGAGCGCGCCCCGAAGAACAGGGCGCGGAAAAAGAAACTTACGCGCCGACCGTCGCCAGCTGCTGGCGCATGTCGCGGATCACCGCGCCGTAGTCCTTGGCGTTGAAGATCGCGCTGCCCGCCACGAAGGTGTCGGCGCCGGCCGAGGCCACGCGGGCGATGTTGTCGGCCTTGATGCCGCCGTCGACTTCGAGGCGGATGTCGCGCCCGCTCTGCGTGATGCGCTTGCGCGCCTGCTCGATCTTGCGCAGCGCCGAGTCGATGAAGCTCTGGCCGCCGAAGCCGGGGTTGACGCTCATGATGAGGATCAGGTCGATGTCGTCGATGGCCCAGTCGAGCGCCTCCAGGCCCAGCCCCGGGTTGAACACCAGCCCGGGCTTGCAGCCCGCGGCCCGGATGGCCTGGATGCTGCGGTGCGTGTGGGGCGATGCGTCGGGGTGGAAGCTGATGTAGTCAGCGCCCGCTTGCGCGAAAGACGCGGCCAGTGCGTCGACGGGCTGCACCATCAGGTGCACGTCGATCGGCACGGGCGTGCCGTCGGCGGTCTTGGCGTAGGGCTTGAGGGCCTGGCAGATCATGGGGCCGAAGGTCAGGTTCGGCACGTAATGGTTGTCCATCACGTCGAAGTGGATCCAGTCGGCGCCGGCCGCGATCACGTCGGTCAGCTCCTGGCCGAGGTGCGCGAAGTCGGCGGAAAGAATGGAGGGCGCAATGCGGAACGGGGTGCTGCTCATAACCCCGGATTCTCGCAGCCGACGGAAACCCGAGGAAAGGCCTCCGTTACCATGCGCCCCATGTCACACAGCCCCTTCAGCGTACAGGTCGAACCGCGTTACCTGGCCGACCAGTCCTCGCCCAAGGACAACGTCTACACCTTCTCCTACACGATCACCGTCACCAATGTGGGCGCGGTGGGCGCGCAATTGATTGCGCGCCACTGGCTTATCAACGACGCCTCGGGCCATCCGCAAGAGGTCAAGGGCCTGGGCGTGATCGGCCAGCAGCCGCTGCTGGCACCGGGCGAATCCTTCCGCTACACCAGCGGCTGCCGCCTGCAGGCGCCCAGCGGCACGATGCACGGCAGCTTCTTCGTGGTGACCGAGGAAGGCGAGCGCTTCGACGTGCCCGTTCCCATGTTCGTGCTCGAAGCCGACGTTGGCGGCACCCCCGTCTCGCGCGTGCTGCACTGAGCGCACGGCCCTTCCCTTTTCTACGCTCCCCCATGGCTGCCGCATCGCGCGACTTGCAGGGGCTGCTTGCCGGCCTCGACCCCACGGCCGATGTGGCTCAGCGCCACATCTGGCTCATCAACCTCTTCGACTGGCTGCGCGGCGACCGTGCCTCGCCGCAGGCCGCCATCGGCCGCGTGCAACTGCTGCTCGACGCCGTCGAGGCGCGGCCCGAGCTGTGCGAACGGCTGCGCGCCTGGTGGCGCGCGTTCACGCAGGCGGTCGACCTCACGGCGCTGCTGGCCGACTACGGCTTTGCACCGCGCACCGCCTTCCTGAGCGAGTTCGGCGAGCGCATGCGCCGCAAGATACTGCCGGGCACGCCCGAGACCACCGACGCCTCGGACCTGTTCCGGCTGGTGCTGCCCGGCGTGTTCGACGCCGGCTGGATCGCGCTGCTCGACGACACGCAGCTCGCGCGCATCGGCGCACTGCTGTCCGACGCCGCGCCCGCGCACGACGGCTCGCCGCGCTGGCGCCACACGGTGATGGACGCGGTCACCTACTGCTGCAGCCAGGTGGTGGCCACGGGTTTTTCGCCCGAGCTGCGGCTTCGCATCAGCCCCGAAGCGGGCGAGGCGCGCCCTTTTCATGCGCTCATGTCCGACCTCGACGCGCTGCGCGAGCAGATGTTCGCGCAGCCGCGCAATGAAGACGCGCTGCAGGCCGCCTTCGTCGCCTTCCGCGACCGGCTCGACGCCTGCCGCTCCAGCGCCTCGTCGGTCTACACGCACCTGGAAGACAACGGCATCTCGGTCGGACTGGTGTTCCGGCTGCGCCAGCTGCGCGAGCGCGTGTTGCGCATCCGCGAGCTGCTCGACTGCCTGATCTCGCCCGTGCCCGGGCCGAGCATGGCGCGGCTGGTCGGCAAGCTGGTGCTGGCGGGCGGCGAGCGCAACAGCATCCGCGCGCTGATCGCCTCCAACTCGTCGATGCTCGCGGCCAAGGTGACCGAGCGCAGCGCCGAGACCGGCGAGCACTACATCACCCGCGACCGCCGCAGCTACCTGCAGATGGTGAAAAAGGCCGCCGGCGGCGGCGCGTTCACGGCGCTGACGGTGCTGGCCAAGTTCGGCATCTACGCGCTGGCGCTGTCGGCCTTCTGGAGCGGGCTGGCCGCGGGCCTCATGTATGCGGCCAGCTTTGTCGCGATCCAGCTGCTGCACCTCACGCTGGCGACCAAGCAGCCGGCCATGACCGCGCCCGCCATGGCAGCGCGGCTGCGCGACATCAAGTCGGACGAGGCGGTGAACCAGTTCGTCGACGAGGTGGCCAACCTCGTGCGCTCGCAAGTGGCGGCCGTGCTGGGCAACGTGCTGCTGGTGGTGCCCGCGGTGGGCCTGCTGGTGTGGGGCTGCCAGGCCGCGCTGGGCCGGCCGCTGCTGGACGCGGCCCATGCGGCCTCGACGCTGCATTCGCTGTCATTGCTCGGCCCTACCGCGCTTTTTGCGGCATTCACCGGCATCCTGCTGTTTTCGTCCAGCATCGTCGCCGGATGGACAGAAAACGCCTTTGTCCTGCATCGCCTGGACTCCGCCATGCGTTACAACCCTCGCATCGGCGCCTTTCTCGGTGCCGCCCGGGCCCGTCGCTGGGCCGCCTTCATGCGCACACACATCTCAGGCTTCGCCTCCAACATCTCGCTGGGACTCATGCTCGGACTGCTGCCTGCGTTCGCGGGCTTCTTCGGGCTCGGGCTGGATGTGCGCCATGTCACGCTGTCGGCCGGCCAGATCGCGGCGGCGGCAGCATCCATCGGGTTGCCGGCACTGCACCAGCCGGCCCTGTGGTGGGCGGTTGCGGCGATCCCGGTGATCGGCGCGCTCAATGTGAGCGTGAGTTTTTATTTCGCTTTCCGGCTGGCGCTGCGCGCGCACAGCGTGAGCCTCGGTGACCGCGCCCGCATCCGCAGCGCGATCTGGGCCCGCTGGCGCAGCCGGCCGGTGAGCTTCTTCCTGCCTACATGAACCTGACCGCCTTCCTCGCCGAACTCCAGGGCTTCTGGGCCGAATGGGCGCGCCCCTCGGCCGGCCTGCCCACCGTGCTCTGGGCCCTTCTGGTGGCCGTCGCCGCCGCCTCCGGCCACCTGGTGCAGCGCTACCTGGGGATGCCGAAGGTCATCGGCTATTCGGTGGTGGGCGCGGTGGTGGGTTTTGCGGGCTTCGAGGGCGCGATCTGGCCGCTGCGCGGCATCAGCCTGTTCCTGCTGGAACTGGGCGCGGCCGTGGTGCTGTTCGAGGCGGGCGGGCGGTTGCCGCTGCGCTGGTTCCGCCACAACCCGATGGTGCTGGTGCAGAGCCTGCTCGAAGCGAGCCTGACGTACTTCGGCGTGTACTGGGTCTTGATTCTGCTGGGCCTGCCCGACCCGGTGGCCAACCCCATCGCGCTGATGGCGATCGTCGCCTCGCCGGCCGTGCTCAGCCGCGTGATCATGGACACCCGCGCCGCCGGCCCGGTGACCGAGCGCGCCATGACGCTGGCCACGCTCAACACCTTCTATGCGCTCACGCTGGGCTACGCGCAGGCCGGCCTGATCGAGCGCGCGCCGCAGTCGCTGATGCTCAAGCTCTACCCGGTGGCGGTGGTGCTCGGCATGTCGTTCGTGGTCGGCGCGATCATGGCGCTGGCGCTGCGCTCGGCGCTGCGCGTGATGAGCCCGAACAGCGAGAACACCTCGATCCTGCTGCTGGCGATCATCGCGGCGGGCGCGGCGCTC
This sequence comes from Variovorax sp. 54, assembly GCF_002754375.1. Lineage (NCBI taxonomy): Bacteria > Pseudomonadati > Pseudomonadota > Betaproteobacteria > Burkholderiales > Comamonadaceae > Variovorax > Variovorax sp. 54. The sequence continues at coordinate 3,782,480 of NZ_PEFF01000001.1, read as the reverse complement.
ACGGCCCACATCGGCGGCTCGGCGCCGCTGGCGGCGCTCATCGGCGGCGTGCTGCTCAAGACGCTCAACCCCAAGCCCTGGGCCTGGCAACGCCAGCTCGGCACCGCCTCGTCGCTGCTCACCATGCTGATGTTCGTGCTGGTGTCGATGGTGGCGGCGCAGGCCGACTGGACCCTGCCCGTGGCGAGCGTGGTGCTGGCCGTGATCGGCGTGCGCCTGGTCACCAAGATCTCGGGCGTAGCCATTGCCAACCCGGGCAGCGGCGCCAGCTGGAAGCAGGCCTTCTGGGTCGGCTGCGCGATGACGCCGCTGTCGTCGATCGCCCTGCTGATTGCCTCCAATTTCGCATCGGCCTCGCCGCTCCTGGGCACCATGATCACGCAGGTCGCCCTGCCCTCGATTCTGCTGATGGAAGTGCTGGGCGCCGTGCTCGCCACCGTGGCAATCCACGCCGTGGGCGAGAGTTCGGTCCCCTGGACGCCGCAGGCCTTCAGCACCACGGAAGACACGCAGCGATGAGCAGCAACAGCAACCCCACCAACTCTCCGATCGATCCGGACAGCGACGACGTGCGCTCTGCGCCGCTGCCCGCCGACCCGGCGAGCCGCGCCGTCAAGCTCGAGCCCTTCAACAAGTCCGAAGCGCTGTCGCTCGGCGTGGAGCTCGAGCTGCAGTTGGTCAACACGCACGACTACGACCTCGCGCCGTATGCCGAAGACATGCTGCGCCTGATGGCCCAGACCCCGCTGCCCGGCAGCGTGGTGCCCGAGATGACGTCGAGCATGATCGAGATCTCGACCGACATCTGCCATTCGGCGCAGGACGTGATCACGCAGCTGTCGCCGATCCGCGAGGCGCTGATCAAGAACGCCGACAAGCTCAACATCGCGGTGGTCGGCGGCGGCACGCATGCGTTCCAGCAGTGGCACGAGCGGCGCATCTACGACAAGCCGCGCTTTCGCGAGCTGTCGGAGCTGTACGGCTATCTGAGCAAGCAGTTCACCATCTTCGGCCAGCACGTGCACATCGGCTGCCCCGACGCCGATTCGGCCTTGCTCATGCTGCACCGCATGTCGCGCTACATCCCGCACTTCATTGCGCTGTCGGCCTCGTCGCCGTTCGTGCAGGGGCAGGACACCCAGTTCGACTCGGCGCGCCTGAACTCGGTGTTCGCCTTTCCGCTCTCTGGCCGCGCGCCCTTCACCACGAGCTGGAAGGAATTCGAGGCCTACTTCGAGCGCATGACCCGCACCGGCGTCGTGCGCAGCATGAAAGACTTTTATTGGGACATCCGTCCCAAGCCCGAGTTCGGCACCATCGAGATCCGCGTGTTCGACACGCCGCTCACCATCGAGCGCGCCGCCGCGCTCGCAGGCTACGTGCAGTCGCTGGCCGCATGGTTCCTGCAGGAGCAGCCCTTCGAGCCGTGCGAGGACGATTACCTCGTCTACACCTACAACCGCTTCCAGGCCTGCCGCTTCGGCCTGGACGCGGTGTATGTCGACCCGGCCACCGGCCAGCACATGCCGCTGCGCGACCACATCCTGATGACCATGACCCAGCTCGAATGGCACAGCGAGGCGCTCAACGCCACGCAAGCGCTGGGCGAGCTGCGCACCAGCGTCGAGGCCAACCGCAACGACGCGCGCTGGCTGCGCGAGAAGCAGGGCAAGGAACGGCTGCTGGCGGAAGTCGTGCGGCAGGCCTCGCTGCGCTTTCGCGGCGCGGCCTGAGTCAGTCGTTCAGGCCGTCACCGCCTCCTGCGAGAACTGCCGTCGGTACGCCGTCGGCGACACCTTGAACGCCGTGGCGAAGTGCTTGCGCAGCAGCACGGCCGAGCCGAAACCCGCATCGGCCGCCACGCGCTCCACGGAGCGGTCGGTCGTTTCGAGCAACCGTTGCGCCAGCGCCAGCCGCTGGTTCTGCAGCCACTGGCCGACCGTCGTGCCCGTCGATTCGCGAAAGCGCCGCGTGAAGGTGCGCCGGCTCATGAGCGCGCGATTGGCGAGCTCGTCGAGTTCGTGCGGCGTCTGCAGATGCCGCCCCAGCCATTCGAGCAGCGGCGTGAGCCGGTCGCGTTCGGCCGCCGCCGGCATGGGCTGCTGGATGTACTGCGCCTGACCGCCCTGCCGGTGCGGCGCGACGACCATGCGACGCGCGGCGCGGTTCGCGGTGTCGGCGCCGTAGCGCACGCGCAGCAGGTGCAGGCAGCAGTCGATGCCCGCGGCCGTGCCCGCCGAGGTGAGCACGTTGCCGTCGTCCACGTACAGCACCTCGGGCTGCAGCACGACCTGCGGATATTGCTTGGCGAACGCCGCGGCCAGGTGCCAGTGCGTGGTGGCGGGCCGCCCGTCGAGCAGGCCGGCCTCGGCCAGCACGAAGGCGCCCAGGCACAGCCCGACCACGGTGGCGCCGCGCCGGTGCGCCGCCTGCAGCGCACGGATCAATGCGGGCGGCGCGGGCCGGCCGTCGTCGCGCCATGACGGCACCACCACGATCTGCGCGCGGCGGATCGCCTCCAGACCTTGCGGCACCACGAGCGTGAAGCCCGCGTTGGTGGCGAGCGGCCCGGGCTCGGGCGCGCAGACCTGCACGCGAAAGCGCGGCGCGCCGGTGTCGGTGCGGTCTTCGCCGAACACCATGCAGGGCACGGAGAGGTGGAAGGGGCTGATGCCGTCGAAGGCGACCACGGCAATGGTCTCGGCGATGGTTTTGGCGGCAGATGAGCGCATGGCCCGATCTTATCGATGAATGGCTTTCGGGCCACTGTCGCAAAACCTGCCGTGCATGAAGAATCAAGCCATTCCAGACACAACAACCACCACCGAAGGAGAGACCCCATGAGCCAATCCGCACCGCGCCGCGCCCTTGTCGTCATCGACGTGCAGAACGAATACTTCGAAGGCGGCGGCCTGCCGATCGAATACCCGCCGGTCGAGCGCTCGCTGCCGAAGATCGCGCAGGCCATGGACGCGGCCCGTGCGGCCGGTGTGCCGGTGGTGGTGGTGCAGCACCACGCCCCGAAGGGCGCGCCGGTCTTCCAGGCCGACAACTTCTACGGCCAGCTGCACCCCGAGATCGCCAAGCGCCCGCGCGACCACCTGGTCACCAAGGCCTTCCCGAGCGTCTTCACCTGCACCGACTTCGCCGACTGGCTCGCGCGCCACGAGATCGACACGCTGAGCGTGACCGGCTACATGACGCAGAACTGCGACGCGTCCACCGTGTTCGAAGCCATGCACCGCGGGCTGAACGTGGAGTTCCTGTCGGACGCCACCGGCGCGCTGCCTTACGAGAATGCGGCCGGCCGCGTGAGCGCCGAAGAGATCCACCGCGTCTTCAGCGTCGTGTTCCACAGCAACTTCGCGGCCGTAACGACGACCGACGCGTGGGTTGCTGCGCTGAAGGCCAGCGCGGCGATCGAGAAAGACAACGTGGTCATGTCCAACCGCCGCGCGCGCGGCGTCTGAACCTCGCAGGAGGTCGGGTCAGGCCAGGCTCAATGGCTGCAGCACGGGCTTCCAGCGCTCCACGGCGATCTTCTTGAAGCCGCGGCCGTTGGGGTGCAGCTCGTTGGCCCAGTCGGTCGGGCCCAGCGTGCCCCGGCTGTCCACCACGTGCAGATGCTGCGGGTCGCCCGCGGCGATGTTCTGCAGCATGCCGTGGAAGCCGTCGATCAGGTGATCGACGCAGGGCTTGAACAGCTCGGGCGCCACGCCCGCGTCGACCAGTGCCGGGCGCAACCAGCCTTCGCGGCCGAACAGCGCCTCGCCGGTGGGCGGGGCGTAGTCGTAGCTGTGCATGACGATGTGGCAGTCGACGCTGGTGCGGGTGTAGATGAGGCCGATGAGCGCGCGGTACTGCTCGTCCATGTCGACAAGGAACTGGTCGAAGCCACCCGTGCCGTTGCGAAAGCACTGCGAAGCCTGCGTCTCGGCCGAGCATTCGGTCTTGAGCAACGGGCGCAGGTCATTGAAGCCCGCAAAGTCGTTGCCGCCGCCGCTGATGAACACCGCCGACAGCGTCGGCCCGTACAGGCGCAATGACTCGCGCACGGCGTTGCGGTACTTGCCGTCGACGTAGTCGTGCGTTTCCGCGCCGTTCATGCCCTTGGCCAGGATCACGTGGCCGCGCGCGCCGACCACGTCGCCCAGGTAGTTCAGCAGGCAGCCGCCCGGCAGCGGGTACCAGAACCACGAATCGCCGAACGCGAGGATCGTGGCGGTGCCGTGCGGGCCCATCTGCATCTTGGTTTCGTCCCAGTAGACAGCCATGGCGAACTCCTCGTTGTCGTTGTATCGGGCGCCATGGTTCTCGCAAGCGCCGCGCGGCGCCATCCCCCGTTCGCGGTAGAACCTTTCTCAGTCCCGCAGCGACTGCACCAGCAGCACCAGCTCGGCCTGCCGGTGGCAGTCGGTCTTGCGCATCACGTTGCGCAGGTGGCTGCGCGCCGTGTGCTCGGAGCAATGCTGCGCGGCGGCGAAGTCCTTGACGGTCTTGCCGCTCGCGATGAGCAGCGCGAGCCGCGCCTCGGTCGGGCTCAGGCCGAGCAGGCTTTCCATCTGCCGCGGGTCGGTGGCGACGGCCTCGGCCGGATGGGCGAAGACCACGAGCGCGCGATGGCGCTGGCGCAGCACGGCCAGCGGGTGCGAAGGCTTCAGCGGCAGCACCGTGACGCGGACCACGCCGCCGGCCACAGGCAGGTGCAGCACGCCGGCGCGCGCGCCGCCGGCCGGGGCGCAGGCCTCGCGCACCCGCTGTTCAAAGGCCGACCGCAGTGCGGACGACGCGAGCCGCAGCCGCCCCTGCGCGCTGTCGAACAGGCCGCCCTGGCCCGCACAGGCCGTCGCGCGGGCGTTCAGGTGGTCGATGCGGCAGGCCTCGTCGAGCACGGCAATGCCCTGCGGCAGCGCGTCGAGCGCCGACAGGCCGGTGGCCGCGTGCTCGCCCAGCTGCGCCATGCGGGCACGCAGTTCGCTGGCACGCACGAGGTGCGGCGACAGGCGCCGGCAGAAGGCCTCACTCTCGGGGCCGTAGGGCGCCTCGGCCCGGGGGCGGATGAAGCCAAGCACTTCGCGCGTGTCGTCGTCGGTGCGCAGCCCCATGGCCAGCGTGTGGCGCAGGCCGAGCGGCGCGAGCCAATCGACATAGATCGGGCTGTGCGACAGGGCGCGCGCGCCGAAGTAGGTGTGGTCGGCCACCGGCGTGCCCAGCGGGGCCTTCACCGGCATCTGCATGCGGATGTCGTCGCGGGCCAGGTGCTGCTCGTACTCGCGCACCTTGTCGGGCGGGCTCTCCAGGTTGGCGAGCCCCATGCCCACCACCGAGAAGTCGGCGCGCCGCACCGTGAGCGTGTGGAAGCAGGCGGCGCCGAGGGTTTCGCGCATGGCATCGAGGGCGTCGTACCAGTCGCCGGGACAGGTGATCCCGTCGTACAGCAGGGCCACGATCCGGTCGGTGTCTGCCTCAGCGGACACGCCTCCCTGCACGATGGCTGTCATGGCGACCTCCTCCTGGTTGGACTTTCGATGTATCCGCTTGCAGCACGGTATTACAAAATGCTTCCAGTGTCAGCCCCCCCCCAGGTCCGGAGGGCCCGGCCAGGGCGGCCTCGCGCGAGGTCGTTATGCTCTCGCACCCATGGGTGAATTCGACCTGATCACACGCTATTTCAAACGTCCCGCCACGCGCTCGCCGCTGGGCGTGGGCGACGACTGCGCCTTGCTCGCGCCGGCCGCGGGCATGCAGCTCGCCGTGTCCTCCGACATGCTGGTGGAGGGGCGGCACTTTCTGTCCACGGTGGAGCCGGCCCGGCTCGGCCACAAGGCGCTGGCTGTGAACCTCAGCGACCTGGCCGCCTGCGGCGCGAAGCCGCTGGCCTTCACGCTGGCGCTGGCGTTGCCCGGCGTGGACGAGCCCTGGCTCGAAGGTTTTTCGCGCGGCCTGTTCGCGCTGGCCGACGCGCACGGCTGCGAGCTGGTGGGCGGCGACACCACGCGCGGCCCGCTCAACATCTGCATCACCGTGTTCGGCGAAGTGCCGGCCGGCGCCGCGCTGCTGCGCTCGCGCGCGCGCGCGGGCGACGACCTCTGGGTGAGCGGTTCGCTCGGCGATGCGCGGCTGGCACTCGAGGTGTTCCGCGGCACGCTGAGCCTGCCCGCCGACGCCTTCGCACAAGCGCGCACACGCATGGAACAACCCACGCCGCGCGTGGCACTGGGCCAGGCGCTGCGCGGCATCGCCACGTCGGCGGTGGACGTGAGCGACGGCCTCATCGGCGACCTGGGCCACATCCTCGCGTCGAGCCGCGTGGGCGCCACGCTCGATGCCGATGCAACCACCGCGCTGATCGCGGTCGACACGGCCGGCCTGCCCACCGAAGCGCTGCGCACCTGCGCGCTCTCGGGCGGCGACGACTACGAACTGGTGTTCACTGCGCCGGCCTCGGTACGCGATGCGGTCCTGCAGGCCGGAGTGAACAGCGCCACGCGCGTGACGCGCATCGGCCGCATCGAGGCCGACGCGGGCCTGCGCATCGTCGATGCGGGCGGTGCGCCGGTGTCACAGCGCTTCGGCTCGTTCGACCACTTCGTCTGACGGGCCACCGCCGCCCCCACGGCTACTGCAGGCTCTGCTTCAACGCCTCGATGAACGCCCGCGCCGCCGCCGACAGCGAATGGCCGCGCTTGGTGACGATCGAGATGTCGCGCGCCACGCGCGGCGCGCTGAGCACCTTGACCACGAGCACCGGGTTCTTCTCGGCGCGCGCAAAGGCCGACGGCATGATCGACGCGCCCATGCCCGCCGCCGTCATCCACAGCGCGGTGGACAGGAACGACACCTCGTTCACCACGTCGAGCGTCACGCCGGCCTCTGCCGCCGTGCCGTCGATCAGCGGACGCACGCCGTAGCCGGGGCGCACGGTGATGACCGGGTGGCGCCCCAGGTCAGACCAGCGCACCACGCGCGCCTTGGCCAGCGGATGGTCGGTGCGGCACACCACGGCGAGGTGGTCGCGCATGAGGCGCTGCACCTCGACCTCGGGGCCGGGCCGCTCGGGCGTGCCGATGCCGAAGTCGACGTGCTCGCCGAGGATGCGCGACAGAAACTGGTCGGGCGCGCAGTCGTTCACCAGCACGCGAACTTTCGGGTGCTGCTCGCCGAAGGCGCGCAGGGCATCGGGCAATAAAAACCCTGCCAGCGTGGGCGTGATGGCCAGGGTCACGCGGCCGCGTTCCAGCGTGGCGAGTTCGCGGAAATCGGCCGAGAGCGAATCGACATCGCGCAGCACGCGCTCGACCGTGGAAATCATCTGTTCAGCTGCGGCCGTGGGCTTGAGCGCGCGCGTGGTGCGGTCGAACAGGCGCGTGCCCAGGCCCTCTTCGAGCTGGCGGATCAGCATGCTCACGGCCGACTGCGTGACGAACAGCCGCGTGGCCGCAGCACCCAGCTTGCGCAGCTGGTAGACCGCGAGGAACGCGCGCAGCTGGCGCATCGTAGGACTGAAGTTCGTATTCATCAGAAAAATTGAAAAATCATTCGGAATTTCTTGATTTACGAATGAATCCTGCCATCGTTCAATCCCCAATCAAAGCACCGGATTCAAGGAGAGGCCCGAATGACAGCACCCATCGCCCGCGGCATGCGCGCGTTTCGTGAGCGACGCAGGCGATTGCTGTGGGGCGCGGCGGGTTCGCTGCTGCTGGTCGGCCCGGCCCTCGCACAAGCCCCCGCGGGCGACTTCCCCACCAAACCGATCCGCATGGTCGTGACTTTCCCGCCCGGCGGCAGCGCCGACGGCGTGGTGCGCATGCTGGTGCCGCGCCTGAACGAGAAGCTGGGCCAGCAGGTGGTGGTCGACAACCGCCCCGGCGCGGGCGGCAACGTGGGGCTCACACTGGTCGCCAAGGCGCCGGGCGACGGCTACACGCTGGGCGTGGGCGCCGCGGGCGCGCTGGCGGCCAACGTGAGCCTGTACCCGCAGATGCCCTTCGATCCGCAGAAAGACCTGAAGCCGGTGGGCATGCTGGCGGCCATTCCCTTCGTGCTGGTCGGCCATCCCTCGGTGGCCGCGAAGACGCAGCGCGAACTCATTGCGCTGGCCAAGGCGAAGCCGGCCACGCTGTCGATCGGCCACGGCGGCAACGGCACGGCCATGCACCTGTCGGCGGCGCTGTTCAACCAGATGGCGGGCACGCGGCTGGTCGAGGTGCCCTACCGCGGCTCGGGCCCGGCGGCGCTCGATGTGCTCGGCGGGCAGATTCCGCTCGCGGTGGTCGACCTGCCCTCGTCGCTGCAGCAGATCCGCGCGGGCAAGCTGATCGCCTTTGCCGTGACCAGCCCGCAGCGCCTGCCGATGCTGCCCGAGGTGCCGACGGTGGCCGAGGCCGGCCTGCCGGGCTACGACTCGACCGGCTGGTTCGGCGTGGTCGCGCCGGCCGGCACGCCCGCGCCGGTGGTGGCGCGGCTCAATGCCGAGCTCAATGCCGCGCTCGGCGACGAGCAGGTGAAGACCGCCATGCGCGCGCTCGGCGTGGAGCCCGCGCCGGGCTCGGTCGAGTCCTTCGACAGCTACATCCGCGCCGAGACGAAGAAGTGGGCCCAGGTGATCCAGGACGCCCACATCAAGCTCGACTGAACGACAGACAAGCCAACAGAGAGATATGACGAAGACCGCCGACACCCCGATGCAAGCCGACGTGCTGATCGTCGGCGCCGGCCCCGTGGGCCTCACGCTGGCAATGGACCTGGCCTCGCGCGGCGTGCGCGTGATCCTGTGCGAGACGCGCCGCTTTGCCGAGCCGCCGAACGTGAAGTGCAACCACGTGGCCTCGCGCACCATGGAGCAGTTCCGCCGCCTGGGCGTGGCGCAGCAGCTGCGCGATGCGGGGCTGCCGGCCGATCATCCGAACGACGTGGTGTTTCGCACCTCGGTGACGGGCACCGAGCTCACGCGCATTCCGATTCCGTGCCGGCGCGACCGCTACACCGAGACCGAGGGCCCCGATGCGTGGTGGCCCACGCCGGAGCCGCCGCACCGCATCAACCAGATCTACCTCGAGCCGATTCTGCTGAAGCACACGGCCGCGCTGCCGGGCGTGACGCTGCTCAACCGCACGCAGTTCGAGCGCTTCACACAGGACGCCGACGGCGTGAGCGCCATCGCCACCGACATGGACAGCGGCGCCACGCGCAGCATCCGCTGCCGCTACATGGTCGGCTGCGACGGCGGCAGCTCGCCGGTGCGCAAGCAGATCGGCGCCAAGCTCGAAGGCACGGCCGTCATCCAGCGCGTGCAGTCGACCTTCATCCGCGCGCCGCAACTGCGCGAGCTGATTCCGGGCAAGCCCGCGTGGTCGTACTACGCGATGAACCCGCGCCGCTGCGGCACGATGTTCGCCATCGACGGCCACGAGACCTGGCTGGTGCACAACCACCTGAACGCCGAAGAGCCCGAGTTCGATTCGGTCGACCGCGACACCTCGATCCGTGAGATTTTGGGCGTGGGCCCCGACTTTCACTACGACATCATCAGCAAGGAAGACTGGATCGGCCGGCGCCTCGTGGCCACGCGCTTTCGCGAGGGCCGCGTGTTCCTCGCGGGCGACGCCGCGCACCTGTGGGTGCCCTACGCGGGCTACGGCATGAATGCCGGCATCGCCGACGCGCTCAACCTCTCGTGGCTGCTGGGCGCCTGCGTGCAGGGCTGGGCCGACGAGGCCATCCTCGACGCCTACGAGGCCGAGCGGTTGCCGATCACCGAGCAGGTGTCGCAGTTCGCGATGGACCATGCGCAAAAAATGATCCGCGCGCGCCGTGCCGTGCCGCCCGACATCGAGGCGCCCGGCCCCGAAGGCGATGCGCTGCGCGCCGACATCGGCCGCGAAGCCTATGCGCTCAACGTGCAGCAGTTCTGCTGCGGCGGGCTCAACTTCGGCTACTTCTACACCGGCTCGCCGATCATCGTGCCCGACGGCGAGCACCGCGCGCCGCCGTACTCGATGGGCGAGTTCACGCCTTCCACCGTGCCCGGCTGCCGCGCACCGCATTTCTGGCTGGCCGACGGGCGCTCGCTGTACGACGCCTTCGGCCCGGGCTACACGCTGCTGCGCTTCGACCGCAGCGTGGACGTGCGCCCGCTGGAGCGCGCGGCTGCCGCGTACCGCATGCCGCTCACGGTGCTCGACATCGAGACCGCGAGCCTGCCCAAGGCCTATGCGCACCGGCTCGTGATGTGCCGCGCCGACCAGCACATCGCGTGGCGTGGTGCGCACCTGCCGGCCGATGTGTACGACCTGGTCGCTACCTTGCGCGGCGCATCGCGGCGCGAGCGCGGACGCCGCCGGGCCCTCGCCTGGGAAGGCGTGCTGGCTTAGCGCTGGCGCCGAGCCACCGCGCGCGCCGCCAGCCAGGCCGCGACCGCGGGGGCCAGCGCGAAGACCGTGAACAACCAGATCGCAGCCGAGCGCGCACCGTCGACGCCGCCCGGCACCGTGAGCCCCGCCGCATTCGCCACCAGCCCGGCCACCGCCGCACCGACGGCCATGCCGTAGAGCTGCACGGTCGTGATCGACGCGGACGCCAATCCTTCTTCGCCGCGCGGCGCGAGCGCCATCACGCGCGTCAGCAGGTGCGGCCAGCCGATGCCCACGCCGAAGCCGACGGCCGCCAGCGCGAAGGCCACGAGCGCGGTCTCGACGTTGGCCCCGAGCGCACCCGGCGTCGGCAGCAGCCACGCAAGCGCCAGCAGGCCTGCCGTGCAGACCACCGGCCCGGCGCGCAGCATGCGGTCGGCGCCCGCGCCATTGCGGCCCGACGAGAGCAGCGAACCGATGCTCCAGCCGCCCGCCATCGCCGCCGTGAGGTAGCCCGCCATGAGCGGCGTGTGGCCGTGCAGCAGCTGCAAAAAGTAGGGCACGAAGATCTCGGTGGTGGTGCCGATGAGCAGCAGTGCCACGCTCGCATAGATGGCGCCCAGCGGCGTGCCGAGCGCATAGGCGCCGGTCGGCAGCAGGCGCACGGCGCCGGCGCGGCGGTCGATGCGGGTGGCGGCGAAGCCGATGGCCAGGCCCAGCGCCACGCCCACGGCCTGCCCCGCGAGGCTGGGCCAGAAGCCGCTGGCCGCAATCACCAGCACCGACAGCGCCAGCAGCGCGATCTGCGGCGCCGGCACGCGCGGCAGCTGCGCCGGGCGGTCGTGCCGGATGCCGGCCGCGGGCCGCAGTTGCACCGTCACCAAGAGGGCCTGCGCCGCCGCGACCGGCAGCAGCGCCCAGAAGGCCCAGCGCCAATGGCCGGCCTGCGCGAACAGCCCGCCCACGGCCGGCCCGCACAGCGTGGCGACGCCCCACATGCCCGACACCAGCGCCACCGCGCGCGGCCACAGGCGGGGTTCGAACACGCGCTGGATCAGCCCGTAGCTCAACGCCCCCAGCAGGCCGCCGCCCAGGCCCTGCACCGTGCGCCCCGTGAGCAGCCACGGCATGGCCGGCGCCAGCGCGCAGCCCACCGAGCCGGCGGTGAACACGGCCAGCGCCGTGAGGCAGGCACCGCGCGGCCCGCGCGCGGCCAGCAGCCGCACCGAGAGCGTGGCGCCGAGGATCGAGCCGACCACGAACAAGGTCGTGCTCCAGGCGTACCAGTCGAGTCCGCCGATCTCGCGCACCACCGAGGGCAGCACGGTGGTCACGATGTGGACGTTGACCGCGTGCAGCGCGACGCCGCCGGTCAGCGCCAGCGCGCGCCAGCCGTTGCGCCCGCTGAACAGGTCGCGCCATGCGGCGGTGGGCGGCGGCGCGCCAACGGCGGCAGCGTCGAGGGAAGAGGAGGAGGACGACATGGGAACGAAGGAGAACGCCAAAGGAGCCTGGATACTAGGCGGCGCCCCTCAATTAAACAAGCTATTGCTTTGATAAATAGAAACTTCGGCGTGCAGGCGTCGAGCGGGATGCGCGACACTTCGAAACCGATGCACGCTGCTTCTTCTTCCTCTCCTTCTTCGATGGATTCCTCTCCCGCCACCGGCGCCCTGCCCCGTCCCCCGATGCGTCGCCCCACCCTGCACTTCCTGCTCTCGCATCCTGCGCACTTCATCGCGCTGGGCTTCGGCTCGGGGTTGTCGCCCTTCGCGCCCGGCACCGTGGGCACGCTCTGGGCCTGGGCCGCCTTCGTGGTGATGCAGCTGTGGTTCACGCCCGCGACCATCGGCTGGATCATCCTCGCCGGCTTGCCGATCGGCTGGTGGGCCTGCACGGTGGCCGCGCGGAACATGAACGTGTCCGACCCCGGTGCCGTCGTGTGGGACGAAATCGTGGCCTTCTGGCTCGTGCTCTGGCTGGTGACGCCGGCCGGCCTGTGGGCGCAGGTCGTGGCCTTTGCGCTGTTCCGATATTTCGACGCCGCCAAGCCCGGCCCGGTGGGCTGGGCCGACGCCGCCTTCAAGCCGAGCGACCCCGCGCGCGTGCAGTGGTGGCGTGCCGGCTTCGGCATTCTTCTGGACGACCTCGTGGCGGCCTTCTGCACGCTGCTGGTCATTGCGCTGTGGCGCGCATGGTGAACCCGATGGAACCTTCCACTTCCTCTGCACTGGCCGAACAGGACACCCCCGCGCTCGTCGCGACGCTGGCCGAGCGGCTGCAGGCCCGGGGCTGGATGATGGCCACCGCCGAAAGCTGCACCGGCGGCCTGATCGCCGGTGCCTGCACCGACCTCGCGGGCTCCAGCGTGTGGTTCGAGCGCGGCTTCGTCACCTACTCGAACGCCGCCAAGACCGAGATGCTGGGCGTGGACGCCGCGCTGATCGACGTCCACGGCGCGGTCAGCGAGCCCGTGGCGCGCGCGATGGCCGAGGGCGCCATTGCCCGCGGCGCACCGGCACGCGCATCCGTCGCTGTGACCGGCGTGGCCGGCCCCGCAGGCGGCTCGCCCGACAAGCCCGTGGGCACGGTGTGGTTCGGCTGGTCGGTCGACGGGCAGGTGCGCACCGAGCGCCGCCGCTTCGACGGCGACCGCGCCACGGTGCGTGCGGCCACGGTGCACTACGCGCTGCAGACGCTGATCCAGCTGCTGCCGCGCTGATTCCGCCACATCCGGCGATGATCCGACACCACCACCGCGAGGCCCCATGACCGCAGCCACCCACGCCCCGACCATCGAGCGCTTCTACAGCGCGTTCTCGCAACTCGACGCCGCCACCATGGCCGCCTGCTACGCGCCCGACGCGGTGTTCGACGACGAGGCCTTTTCGCTGCGCGGCCAGCGCGAGATCGGCGGCATGTGGCGCATGCTCTGCGAGGCCACCAAGGCCAAGGGCGCCGACGTGTGGCGCCTGAGCTGGCGCGACGTGCAGGCCGACGGCCGCACGGGCAGCGCGCACTGGGACGCCCACTACCGCTTCAGCGCCACCGGCCGGCTGGTCGACAACAGCATCGACGCGCGCTTCACCTTCACGCCCGACGGCCTGATCGCCACGCACCGCGACCGCTTTCCGTTCTGGACCTGGTCGCGGCAGGCGCTGGGCACGCCGGGCCTGCTGCTGGGCTGGACGCCGATGCTGCGCAACAAGGTGCGCGCCACGGCTGCAGCCAACCTCGCCACTTTTCTTGCACGCCAACCTTCATGACCACATCGCCCGCACTCACCTTCACGAACAACGAAGCGCAGCACCGCTACGAGGCTGCGCTCGACGGCAAGCTCGCGGCCTATGCCGAGTACAACCTGCTGACCGACGCGATCCTGTTCACGCACACCGAGGTGCTGCCCGAGCATGAAGGCAAGGGCGTGGGCTCGGGCATTGCGAAGCACGTGCTCGACGAGGCGCGCGCCAACGGGCGGCATGTGATTCCGGTGTGCCAGTTCATCGCGGGCTACATCCGCAAGCACCGCGAGTACGCCGACCTCGTCCGGCCGGACATCCAGCGCGCCTTCAAGATCTGACGGAGGCCGCCTTCGGCGCGGGCAGCCACGCGAAGGCTGCGATGCCGATCACCAGCAGCGCGGCAATGACCGCCAGCACGGCGGTCAGCGGATCGCCGCCATGCGCCGCGGCCACCGAGGCGGCCACGCCCGTGCCCCACTGCATGAACGCGACACCGAGAAACATCGCCATGGTGAAGACCGCCATCGCGCGGCCCGTGAGTGCGGCCGGATAGGCCACGCGCACGTCGGCGTACTGCCAGACGATGAAGCCCGAGAGCACGCCGATGAGCACCATGCCCGCGATGTCGAGCCATGCGGAATGCACGACGGCGATGAGCGCGAACAGGCCGGCGTAGAAGAGGCCGCAGGCCACGATCCAGCGGCGGCGCGCGGCGCCGTCGCGGTCGAAGCGGCCGAACAGCGGCGAGCCGAACAGTGCGATCACCGACACCGCGAGTGCGACGTTGCCGCTTTGCACCAGCGAGTAGCCGTGGCGCTCCATCATCAGCGGGCCCAGCCACAGCCCGCGCAGCGAAATGAAGGCCGCGTACGTCACCGCGCCCAGCACCATGATGCCGAGCGTGTGCGGCATCGCGAACAGCGCGCCGAACTGGCGCACGGCTTCGGGAATCGACTCCTTCTTCTGCGGCACGGCCGATGCGGGCTCGTGCACCCAGCGCCAGATCGCGAGCCAGGCCAATGCAGAAGCCAGGGCGAGCACCAGGAAACCTGCGCGCCACGAATACGCCTGCACCAGCCACGCGAGCGGCGTGCCCGTGGCCAACATGCCCAGGCCGCCGATGGCCAGCACCATGCCCGACACGGTGGCGAAACGCGCCGCCGGAAAGTGCCGCGCGATGAACACGGTGCACACCAGGAAGGCCGGTGCGCAGCCGACGCCGATCAGTGCCTGCCCTGCCACCAGCATGAGGTAGCTCGACGACATCGCCGACACCAGCGCGCCCGCGATCGCCACGGGAAAGGCCACGAGCACCGTGCGGCGCACGCCGTGCAAGTCGATGCCGATGCCCATGAAGAGCTGCATCGCGCCGAACGCAAAGTGAAAAGCCCCCGAGAAGATCCCGAGGGCCTGGGCGGAGAGATGAAAGTCCGCTTGCAGCGGGCTTGCCATGATGGCGCCGACGGTGCGGAACGCCTGGCTGAGCGCGACCCCTGCGCAGAGCGCGAGGACCATGACCCAGGCGGCGCGGGGTGTCAGGGGCAGTGCTGCAGGCGTGGGGCTCATGGGGCGTCAGTGTTTTTGCTGTGATTCAGGGCGCGTGCACAGGACATCGGGTACTCCCCTCCGCGAATGTCCCCCGCCTTCGGCTCCTCCTTGATTTCGCTGCGGGGAGCACCCAATGCCCTGTGCACGAGGGCACGCCGCTGGTTCGCGGCTGATCGACGACCGCTGCGAACAACGATCACGCTGATGGGGTGCCTTGCGCAGCGAAATCAAGGGGGAGGCCGAAGGCCGGAGGACATTCGCGGAGCAAGGTGCCCCGTCGGCGTGATCGCGCCCTGAACACGGCACGTCACGCGAAACCAGGGAACGACCCCAGTCACTCACCGTGGCACTTCTTGTACTTCTTGCCGCTGCCACAAGGGCACGGATCGTTGCGCCCCGGCGTGGCTTCCTTGCGGATCGTCTCGACCTTCGGGCCCAGGCTCTTCCAGAGCTGGCGCAGGTCGTACACCGCCCAGATCGCGGCGCCGAAGTCGTCCAGGCGCTGCTGGCTCACGCTCGGCGGGCCGTTCTCGTCGTACATCGACAGCGTGGGCTTGGCGGTGTCGTCCTCGGTCAGCGCGACGAGGTTGTCGAGCGCGTCGTCGAGCATCTGAGCGGCTTCCTTGTCGCGCGGCGCGGCCCAGTCTTCGGGCCAGTTTTCGACCGCGTACATGAAGCCGAGCGCCCAGACCTGGGCGAACGAGGGAATCTCTTCGGCGGCCATGTCGGCGCGCTCTTCCTCGGGCAGCGAGGCGATGGCGCCGCGTGTGTCGAGCACTTCAGGCTGCCAGCTGCGCTCGTCCTCGAGCGATTCGACCGGGGCGTCGAGGCCTTCCTCGATCTCGCGCCAGCGGCGCTTCCAGTTCCAGACGAACTCCATGTGCTGGGCCGGCACGAAGTGGTCGCCCAGCAGCACGGGCCAGTATTCGGTGGGGTCGATGGGGCGGCGCGTGCAGATCAGCGCGGCCATGAAGCCTTCGCAGAACTCCCACTGGGGAATTTCTTCGTCGTGCTCACGCATGGCGTCGAGCGCGGTGTCGAGGGCGTCGAAGTCGTCGGGGCCCAGGGCTTGGGGGGCGGTGTCAGGGGTATCGGGGGTGTCTGGGGTGGTCGTCATGGCAACAGTCATGGCAGGTTGGGAGCAGCCCTCTATGATGCAGCAGGCTCCTGCCGACATCTGATGACTATGCCCACGATTATTCCGTTTCCCGCACGCTACAGCGCGTTCGCCCTGTGCGTGCTCGGTCTGGTCGCCTGCCTGGCGATGGTTCTGGCCTCTCCGCACCTGTGGCTCGCGTGGATCGGCGTGGCCGTTTTCGCGGTGCTCACGGGCACCGGCGTGCACGACCTGCGTCAGGCGCGCCATGCCATTTTGCGCAACTACCCGGTCATCGGGCACCTGCGCTTTCTGCTGGAATTCATCCGCCCCGAGATCCGCCAGTACTTCATCGAGAGCGATGCCGAGGCCGCGCCGTTCTCGCGCGCCCAGCGCTCGCTGGTGTACCAGCGCGCCAAGGGCGAGCCCGACAACCGGCCCTTCGGCACCCAGCTGAACGTGTCGGCCGCGGGCTACGAGTGGATCAACCACTCGATGCAGCCCACGAAGCTGGCCGGGCACGATTTCCGCATCGTGATCGGCGGTACGCCGCAGCCGGCCGGTGCGAATCTGGCGCAGGTCTGCACGCAGCCGTACAGCGCGAGCGTGTTCAATATCTCGGCGATGAGCTTCGGTGCCTTGTCGGCCAATGCGATCCTCGCGCTGAACCAGGGCGCGCAGATGGGCGGCTTTGCGCACGACACCGGCGAGGGCTCGATCTCGCAGCACCACCGCGTGCATGGCGGCGACCTGATCTGGGAAATCGGCTCGGGCTACTTCGGCTGCCGCAACGACGACGGCAGCTTCAACGCCGAGCGCTTCGCCGCCAACGCACGCGATCCGCAGGTGAAGATGATCGAGATCAAGCTCAGCCAGGGCGCCAAGCCGGGCCACGGCGGCGTGCTGCCGGCGGCCAAGGTCACGCCCGAGATCGCGGCCGCGCGCGGCGTGCCGGTGGGCGTGGACTGCATCTCGCCCGCGTCGCACAGCGCGTTCTCCACGCCGACGGAAATGATGCATTTCGTCGCCAAGCTGCGTGAGCTGTCGGGCGGCAAGCCGACCGGCTTCAAGTTCTGCCTGGGCCACCCATGGGAATGGTTCGGCATTGTCAAGGCGATGCAGGCCACCGGCATCACGCCCGACTTCATCGTGGTCGACGGCGCCGAGGGCGGCACGGGCGCGGCGCCGGTCGAGTTCAGCGACCACGTGGGCGCGCCCTTGCAAGAGGGCCTGCTGCTGGTGCACAACACGCTGATCGGCGTGAACCTGCGCCACCGCATCAAGATCGGCTGCGCGGCCAAGGTGATCACCGCCTTCGACGTGGCGCGCATGATGGCACTGGGCGCCGACTGGTGCAACGCGGCGCGCGGTTTCATGATGGCACTGGGCTGTATCCAGGCCCAGAGCTGCCACACCGGCCACTG
Organism: Variovorax sp. 54; assembly: GCF_002754375.1. NCBI lineage: Bacteria > Pseudomonadati > Pseudomonadota > Betaproteobacteria > Burkholderiales > Comamonadaceae > Variovorax > Variovorax sp. 54. The sequence goes on along the minus strand of NZ_PEFF01000001.1, from coordinate 3,764,815 downwards.
CCCCACCGGCGTGACCACGCAGGACCCGGTGCGCCAGCAGGCACTGGTGGTGCCGACCAAGGCCGACCGCGTGCGCAATTTTCACCGCAGCACGCTGCATGCGCTGCAGGAGCTGGTGCAGGCCGCGGGCCTGGACCATCCGCAGCAGATCACCGCGCACCACATCGTGCGCCGCATCTCCGACACCGAAGTGCGCCTGTTGAGCAACCTGGTGATGCAGGTGCAGCCCGGCGCGCTGCTCGGGCCGCTCGACAACCAGCACACCGTCTTCCGCACCTACTGGCCGCTGGCCAGTGCACAGAGTTTCCAGCCCCTGACGCAGGGCCCGCACGGGCTGCTGGCGCCGGGCTTCGCCATGGCCGCATGAATCCACTGAGACGAGGAGGCGCCGCGACGCGCCTGTACAGCCAACGGGGCGCCGCATCGGCGCCCGCGCCGCTCGATGACGCCCCGGGCTCAGCGCCCGGCGACTACGCCGAATTCCTGCGCGTCACGCTGCCCAGGCAAGCCAAGAACGTGGCCAGCCACCGCTTCGGCAGCGAGCGCGTCTGGCTCAAGAAAGCCGGGCCGCGCCACGGCAAGTGGGGCTACCGCGTGATGGCGCTGGCCGCGCGACTGGCCGGCCTCGACGTGATCAAGCCCGTGCCCAACCCGGGCGGCGAAGCCGCGATCGCCACCGAGGCCCGCCGCCTGAAACAACTGGCCGCCGCGGGCCTGCGCGTGCCGCTCGTGCTGGCGCAGCAGGCCGACGGGCTGCTGATTTCCGACCTTGGCGAAAGCGGCCGTGCCACCGTGGTGCTGCAGGAGCGCATCGACCAGGCCGCCGCCGCCGGCCCGGCCGCCTTGCTCGCCGTGTGGCGCGAGGGCCTGGCCGCCATCGCCGCCGTGCACCTGTGCGGCCAGCACCTGAGCCAGGCCTTCGACCGCAACCTCGTGCAGTGCCCCGACGGCGTGATCGGGTATATCGATTTCGAAGACGACCCCTCTGAGGTCATGACCCTGGCCGAATGCCAGGCCCGCGACTGGCTGAGCTACCTGCACTCCACAGCCATGATGCTCGAGGCCGCCGCACCGCAGGCCGCGGGACAGCACTGGCATGCGGCGCTGAGCGGCGTGAACGAGGAAGTGCGCGAGCGCATCGCGAATGCGGCGCGACGCATGAAGTGGGCGCAGAAGCTGCCGGCCAGCCGGCGGTGGGGGCGGGATACGCAGCGGGTGCGGGCTGTGGCGCGGTTGCTGGGGCAGTGGTACTTGGCGAGCTCTTCGACCCAGACTTAGGGCGTTGCCTTCAGGTCAACCACTGGGTCCCGTTAGGCCGGTACGCTGAATGGGGCGTTCCTATTTCACATTGACGACAGGCATTTCTTCGCATGTTTCCTCCGAAAAAGTCTCTGGGTCATACAGCTCATCGGCGTATTTTCGATTTCCATTTTTCAAGCTAATGAAAAATGCCAAGTTCGTATGAATCAGAGCCCACTCGCCTGATTTTGGATAGCGGGCTTCTCTGACACCACTTCCTAGAATTCCAGAGTACAGCACCTTTTTGTTTTTCACGTCAATCAGCGAAATATACGCAACCTGAGGGGCGTTGCTCGAGATATTCTTCGGAGCCCCAAAAACAAGAATCCTGCTCTTCAGGCAATTGACTTTATATTGCGATATATTCTGATTCAAAGAATATACACGCCTTCCAGCCTCATTGACAACCAAAACATTGGATCCATTCGAAACGGAAACCCTGAGTTCGGAAGACTTCGCAGGCGCAACCGAAAATCCAAAAATCGAGGAGAGTAAAATTAGCGCGGCTATTCTATTCATCGCCCAGCTCTAGATAGGCGTTTCTGGTTTCATTCCATCTTACCGGGGATGGCGGCCTTTCCCCGGGATTGACTCTGTGGCTGACTGCGTGCGAAGTTGCCTCACTGACTCCCATATCGGCCTCTGCGGGAATTTGGTGTGTAACGCAGTAATAGCATGCAGTATCGACGGCATTGAAGGGATCGTCCCCTGCAGTTTCCGGGTTCGATATTACAGGTCCAGTTCGCCTCGGATTTTCGAACCATGCATCATCATAGGATGATATTGAAAGCCATCCACGATAAACCCAATACACCGAATAATTGAATCTTCCCGTCAGCTGCTTCATCCCTCGGCCGCGAAATTTCATGCCATCTCCGGCATCCGTATTTCCCAGCACCCTATTCCCCTCGTAACTAACGGCATTTACAAAGTACGATAGTTGGCTCACATTTGAAGGCGTGATTCTCAAATACCCACCATACTCCGGCTGCAATGAGATGTGATTATTCTTGATGGCAATATCAATCCTAACGGAGACTTCTCGAACTATCATGAAATAGTAACTCTCTCGCGCGGACTGACCAAAAAAATGCGCAGCTCTGCCGGGGATGTTCAGGGAATACTTTCTGAATGCCCTATTCAACGGATTCCGATAAATATTCTTATATTCACTCGACGTCTTGTTGACGGATTTGTAGATGGATTCCGGATAAATACGCGAAAGCTCCGACTCTGCGAACCACCCGCACTGCCTAAAGATTTTTATAAATTCAGCAGGATGAAATCTCCAATCGGCTTGCGTATACGTTTCCGGCAAGTCCGAGAAACTCATCGCACGAAGATGGTTGACGAATTTTTTCCAGTTGTCATCCATATCCAACTTGTGGCCTTCATCCAACGCCCTCAACCACTGGTGACGGGTTTCAATATTGCTTTGATCCCATTCGCTGGGAAATTTACAAATCGCCCTTCGCAAAAAACCTTGCAACATCGGTGCTCCCAATCGTCTGGCCAGCATTCGACGCTCCTCGCTCTCCACTACCTTTTCGCCCTTCCCCCGCACTGCCTTGGGATCGCTAAGCAGGCGACGCAAGTGATAGGACTCACACAATTGATTCGTTGGCTTAGGATCATCGTCGTAGCAGTTCCAGCCAGTTATCGAAAGGAAGTCCGCGTCGCTGAACTTGAAGGTACCTGGTGCGTTCAAGTCGGCCCAGATCGAGCCCGTCGCTGTAGGGATCTTGCGCCAGTGCGCTGCCTCTGCGGGAAGTGGATCTCTTCCAACGCCGTAGCCTAGGTTGCGGCCAAAACGCAACAATTCATACCATCCGCTGGGGCTGCTGGACGCCTGAGTCGCCGCATCAAGGCTCTTGTGACGGTCGCTCGCCTGCTTGTACAAGTTGTATTCGGTATCCGGCAGAAAATGGCCCTTCTTTAGGGTATCCGGTAGCGTGGAATCGGGGTTTCGCAACAAGCCTCCGATGGGAATTCCATGGTCGTCATAGCAGCGCAAGATGGCATCACCGCGTTCATATCGAATCTCTACCCACCGCGCCTCTTGCAACGTGTTCGGCGCCACATGATCCGTCGCAGCACTGGCACCCCCGCGGAGCGCACGCACATGAGTAGTCGGCCTGCTGACGCTCGTCGGTGTGCTCGCACTCAGGTAGATGAAAGTGCTGCCAAACACTGCGTCTGTGCGCCCATCGGCTGTTGGCGCAGCAGAGGGTGCGCGCTCCTGCCAGCTCGGCGTGCGATTCAGGATGCGTTGCAGGCTTTCGGTGTCACAGCAGATCTCGAAGTGAATCTGCCCCGGGTGGCTGTAGACGCACCCCGGTTTCCCTAATGGCGCTTTGCGCCGAATGTCGACGGGCTCGTCCCCTGGTTTGACCTCCCCCACAGCAAGCTCGGACAGATGCATGTAGAGGCTGTAGAAAGTGAATGAGGTCGGTATTGCCGCTGCGTCATTGCTGGCGCCGGTTTCCGCTGTGTGCCGAACAATGACGATACCGTTGTCGGTCCACTGGGCACCATCAGGGCTGTAGTTCTGAGGGTCAGCGGGATCGGCGTTGGCCTTCTTGCCCGCCTTCGCGAAGATGATCTGTCCAGCTGCAATGGCGCGCACCGAGGCATAGCCTGCGCCTTCTTGTGGGGCCTGGATATGGATTCCGTTGTGCCACATCAGTGATGCACTCACCGGAAATGAACCTTCAGGCGTCGTGGTTCCGGGGGCTCGACCTGCAGGTGGGGGCATGGCGAAATCGACCCACTCAGCATCGGTCTGGTTGGCGCGATGCCGGGGAAGGAATGGAGGGCTGATGATCATGGTGTGACGCCTACAGAGAGAGAAAGTGGCCACCTTCCTGGGTGGCGTTTTCTCCGGTGAAATCTCCTCGCGGAAACATCACGTCGGGCACCGGTCGACTCATGGGCCCGACCTGCGCATGCAGCGCCGCATGCTCCTGCCAGGTACCGGCCGTGCCGTGCTTGATGCCGCTCTCGCTCCACTCGGAGTAGCTGCCGCCGCCGATGATCACGACCTTCTTCTTGGCGGTGATGTGCAGCTCGCCCTCCACGCTCTTGATGACGACGTCCTTGTGCGCAACCAGAATCAGCTCGTCGCGGTGCGCCTGAATCTCGACCGGGTCTTCGCTCGCGATGAGCTTGGCGCCCTTCTTGTGCGTGAACCCGCGGATGCCTTCGGCTGCGCTGACCAGCCATCGCTTGGCGGTGCTGATGGCCATGTGCAGCCAGGGGCGAAGGGTGAGCTTGTACTGGACGTGGCGGCCTTCTTCGCCCCACAGGGCCGCGTCGGTGATCAGAGCGTTGATCTGGCGAGGAGGAGAGCCATCGAGTTCGATCTCGCAGCTGATCTCCCGGCCGATGAAGGCATCGAGGTCGAAGTCTGCTGAAGAAGAGACGCCAGACAGGCCCAGCGCATCCGGGGTCTTGAGGAACAGCTCGTAGGCAAAGAGGCTGTTCAGCCCCTCATGCCCTGACAGCCGCACAGGCTCCAGTGCAGGCCGACCAAGAACAACAGGGATCGCGGCAGAAGAAACAGACAGCGTGCGCGGCATCGACGACTTCCTTGGGAGGAAAACAGGTCGCGCAGTTTGCGAGCCGCATCGCGATCACACTGATAACAATCGTCAAACTCCACGCACCGCCTTCGCGATGCGTGGAGTTTGTCATGCCTGACCGGGCGCCGACCGCACCACCACCCCCCGCAGCGCCAGCCGCTTCTTCATCGACAGCACCGCCTTGTCCTTGCTGAACAGCTGCGCTCCATGCGCCACAGACAGGTCGATGAACACCTGGTCGTCCGGATCGCTGCACACGCAGGGCGCACGCGCCGGCACCTCGGTCACCAGCTGCACACGCGCATCGAAATCCGCGAGCACGACAGGAATCGTCAGTTCGCGCTGCGCCATGCGCCGGGCGATCAGCGGGTAACCCAGCACGCGTTCCAGTTCGCTGCGCATCGCGGGCGTGGCCAGCCAGCGCCGCGCGCCGCGTGCAAGGTCGTCGACCAGCGGGGCCCAGGCGGGGTCTTCGAAGACCAGCAGGTCGAGGGCGATGTTGGTGTCGATGACGACGAGGTCGGGGGCTGGCAAGGTCATGGGTCGCGTGAAATCTGTCTATCGCCGATGTTGCACCATGCGGCGCCCGGGCTTCTAGCACCCTGACGGCATCGCCAGCACCTTCGCGTCGGCAACGAGCCGTGCGTAGGCGAAGTCGGTGAAGGCCTTGATCCGCGCGACCTCCTTCAGGTCGGGATGCGTCAGCACCCAGACCTGCGTGTCGAGCGCCTCCCTCGGCGCCTCGACCTGCACCAGCTCGTCGTCCGCATCGGCCAGCATGCACAGGAGCATGCCCAGGCCCATGCCGCGCTTCACGAGCTGCGTCATGCCGACGAGGCTGTCGACGCGCGCCGCGATCCGCGCCGGCGGCACCTGCTCGCGCAGCCATTTCGCCTGCATCAGGTGCGACAAACCGTCATCGGGCGCGACCCAGTCGTACGCAGCCAGCGGAGTCTTCGCCGGGTGCTTCGCGAGGTAGGCCTTCGACGCGTACACCGCTGTCTGCAGGCGCCCTGCCCGGCGCCCGACCAGGTGGTCCGGCGGGGCGTTGGTCGGGCGGATCGCCACGTCGGCTTCGCGTTTGGTGAGGCTCAGGAAGAGGTTGTTCATCACCACCTGCAGCTCGATGCCCGGGTGCAGCGCGCGAAAGTCCGCCAGGATCGGCCCGAGCAGCCCGGCCATGAAGGTGTCGGTGCTGGTGATGCGGATGACGCCGGTCAGCCGCAGGTCGAGCCCCATGAGGTGGCGCTGCGCGGCGTCGATCTGCTCGCCCACGCCCTGCAGGCGCTCGCGCAGCGCCTCGCCGGCCAGCGTCATCGCGTAGCCGGCGGGCAAGCGGTCGAACAGGCGCACCGCCATGCGCGCCTCGAGCGCGCCCAGGCGCCGCAGCACGGTGGAGTGGTTGACGCCCAGCTGGCGCGCGGCGCCGGAGAGCGATCCGGCCTGGCCCACGGCCAGGAACACGCGAAAGTCGTCCCAGTCTGCGTCCTGCATTTGTGCATACCTCGGATGCGATTTTTGCGAATGGCTTTGCAAACGCGCCGATCCTACAGTCGTCCGCAGGGGGCTGCGATTCGCCCGCCCCGCATCCACATCACACGGAGGTCGAACCCCATGGCCTGGTTGCTGCTGCTTGCCGCCGGATTGGTGGAGATCGTGATGGCCCTCGCGCTGAAGGCCGCGGCGGGCTGGGAGCGCCCCGGCGCCGGCGCGCTGGGCCTGGGCGCCGCGCTGGCGAGCATCGTGCTGCTCACCGCCGCGATGAAGACGCTGCCGGTCGGGACCGCCTACGCGATCTGGACCGGCATCGGCGCCATCGGCGTCACGCTGATCGGCATCTTCTTTTTCCAGGAAAGCGCCGCGCCGCTGCGGCTGGTGTGCATCGGGCTGATTTTCCTGGGAATCGTCGGCCTGAAGCTGCAGAGCTAGTTCAAGTGGCGGCGTCTGGCGGCGCAGCCCGGTTCGAGCCCCGGACCATGTCGAAGCGGAACAACCGGCATTCGATGGGGCCGTTCCACATCGGCACGCGGCGCGACTCTTTCAGGCGCATCTGCTTGGGCAGCTTCAGGTCGGGCGTGAGCACCCAGGCGGTCCAGCCCGGATAGTTTTTCTTCCAGTGGGTGGCGAGCTGTGGAAAGAAGTCGCCACCATCGCCGCCTTCCCCATCACCCGGGGTCTGGGCGGCTTCGCGGGCGCCGAAGCGGGCCACGCCGCCGACCTCGATCCGCTCGCCGTACGGCGGGTTGAGCATGATCACGCCGCCTTCGGCCGGCGGCATGCGCTGCAAGGCGTCGCCGCCGCGGAACTCGATGGCGCCCGCCACACCCGCGCGTTCGGCGTTGCGCTCGGCAAAGTCGACCATGCGGTGCGACACGTCGGAGCCGAAGACGGCGATGTCGCTCGCATGCTGCGCGTTGACCGCTTCCTTCTGGATCGCCGCCCAGACGTGCGGCTGGAACGGCAGCAGCTTCTCGAAGCCGAAGCGCCGCAGCGAGCCCGCCGCGATGCCGCTGGCAATCTGCGCGGCCTCGATGGCGATGGTGCCGCTGCCGCAGCAGGGGTCGTACAGCGGGGCCTGGGCGACCTCGCCGGTTTCGGGGTTCCACCAGCCGCTGGCGGCCAGCATGGCGGCGGCCAGGGTTTCCTTCAGCGGGGCGTCGCCCTTGTCCTGGCGCCAGCCGCGCTTGAACAGCGGCTCGCCCGAGGTGTCGATGTACAGCGTGCAGCTGTCGGTGGTCAGGTGCGCAAAGATGCGGCAGTCGGGCCACTGGGTCTCGATGCTCGGGCGCACGCCGTTCGCCTTGGCCCGGAAGCGGTCGGCCACGGCGTCCTTGATGCGCAAGGTGGCGAAGTTCAGGCTCTGCAGCGGGCTGTGCTGGGCCGTGGTCTCGATCTTGAAGGTCTGCTTGGGCGTGAACCAGATCTCCCAGGCCACGGCGTTGGCGATGGCGTACAGGTCGTTCTCGTTGCGGTACGGCCCATGGGCCAGCTCGACCAGCACGCGCTGCGCAAGCCGGCTGTGCAGGTTGAGCTTGAGGCCGTCGCGCCAGTCGGCGCGCACGCGCACACCGCCCCGCAGCGTGAGCAAATCTTGCCCGCTGCGGCCGGTCAGGCCATGCACCTCCTGGGCAAGGAATTCCTCGACGCCGGCGGCGCAAGGCAGGAAAAATGAGAGATCGTTCACGGAAAGTCGGCCATCGGGAAGCCCGCTAAGGGCTCCCATTGTCGCCGCGTCGCGGGCCTTCTCTATATAGTCGATTTGCCCATGACGCCCACCCCCGCCTCCGCGGCCGCCCCGACAGACGCCCGCGGCGGCGACAACCGCTTCGCGATCCAGTGCGAAGTGCTGCGGTTGTCGATCCGCCCGCTCGGGCCGGTGCTGCTGGTGCAGTACCTGCTCAACTGCGGCGTGGCGGCGCTTTTTGCCTGGCAGTTCTCGCCGTTGCGCGCGCTGGTGTGGCTGGCACTCGTGACCGGGGTGACGGTGATGCGCGGCTTCTTTCCGCAGCGCCTGCCCGAGCCGTTCACGCCCACGAATCTGCGCGAGGCGCAGCGCCAGCACACGCTACGCACGGCTGTCTGGGAGCTGGCGCACGGCCTGGCGGGTGTGCTGCTGTTCAACCCCGAGCGCCCCGAGCTGCAACTGCTGCTGGGCCTGATCCTCATGGGCATGACGCTGTCGTCGGCGTTCTCGGTGTCGTTCTACACGCCGGCCACGCAGCTGGCGATCACGCTGCTGCTGGCGCCGGTGATCGTCACGGGCCTGTGGCTCGGGGCGCCGGTGATGATGGCCGTCGCGGTGATCGGCATCGGCCTGACCGCCATGATGTGGAAGCTGGTGGCCGACCATTCGCGCCAGCTCGAGGAGAACATCGGCCTGCGCCTGAACGAGCGCACGCTGCGCGAACAGGCGCTGGCCGGCCTGCGCGCCTCCGAGCAGGCCCAGGCCGAGCGACTGCGCTTCTTCTCGGCGGCCAACCACGACCTGCGCCAGCCGGTGATGGCCATCGGGCTGCAGACCGAGGTGCTGCGCCAGCAGCTGCAGCACGGCACCGACAGCACGGCGGTGCAGCACACGGTGGCCTCGCTCTCGCGCGCGCAGCAGGCGCTCGAGGCCCTGACCAACCAGCTGCTCGAAATCGGCCGCATCGAGGCCGCGGTCGATCCGCTGCGGCCGGCGGCCGTGGCGCTCGTGCCGCTGCTGCACGAGCTGGCGCGGCAAGCTGGCGAAGGCCGCGTCGCCGTGCGCTGCCCTTCCGAAGCCATCGCCTGGACCGACGCCGTGGCGCTGCGCCGCGTGCTCTCCAACCTGCTGGACAACGCCCTCAAGTTCACGCCGCGCGGGCGCGTGCTGCTGGCGGTGCGGGCGCGCCGTCGGCCCGCCGCAGACACCGGGCGCGCATGGCGCGTCGAGGTGCGCGACAGCGGCATCGGCATCGCGGCCGAATCGCAGGCGCGCGTGTTCGACGACTTCGAGCAGGTCGGCAACGTGGAGCGCAACCTGCAGCACGGCCACGGCCTGGGGCTGGCGATCGTGCGACGGCTGGCGGGGCAGCTCGGCATCGAGGTCGCGCTGCGCTCGGCGCCAGGCAAGGGCTCGGTCTTCAGCTTCGAGCTGCCGGCGGCCCGCCCCGGTGCGGCGGCCTTGCCGGCGCCTGCGCCCTCGGTGGCGATGGACGAACTCGATGCCGACGCCGTGCTGCGCCCCGGCCTCGCCGTGCTGGTGGTCGAAGACAACATCGTGGTGGCCGACAGCCTCTCGGCGCTGCTGCGGCACTGGCAGGTGGCGCCGCGCGTCTACGCCAGCGCCGCCGAAGCGCTCGCGCTGGCCGACCTGGACGCGCTCGACGTGGCGCTGTGCGACATCCGCCTGCCCGGCGCGTTCAACGGCATCGCGCTGGCCGAGCGGCTGGCGCAGCGCAAGCCCACGCTGACGATCGCGCTGATCTCGGCCGACATCACCGAAGCCACGCAGCAACTGGCCGCCACGCGCGGCTGGCACGCGCTGCGCAAGCCGGTGCAGCCGGACGACCTGCGGCGCGTGCTGCTGCGGGCCCAGCAGCAGCCAACGCCGTCGTCGTAGCGGCCCTCGGCACGGGGCCCGCCCCGCTGCGGTGTCATCGCTTCCGAGCTATGCTCCGCGCACAGGCCGCCGCCGCCCCTGCCCCGATGCCCGTCGAACCCCTTCCCGCTCCTTCCGTTGGCGCCGCCGCCCTGCGCGAGCCCCGCTACGGGCGGGTCGCGATGCTGCTGCACTGGCTGCTCGCGGCGATGATCGTCGGCTCGCTCGGCGTCGGGCTCTACATGACGGGCCTGCCCTTTTCGCCGCAGCGCCTGAAGCTCTACAGCTGGCACAAGTGGGCCGGCATCACCATCCTCCTGCTGTCGGCGCTGCGGCTGCTGTGGCGCCTCACGCACCGCCCGCCGCCGCTGTCGGCGCGGGTGCTGGCGGCCATGCCGACCTGGCAGCGAGCCGCCCACCGCATCAGCCATGCGCTGATGTACCTGCTGTTCTTCGCGGTCCCGCTGTTCGGCTGGGCCTACAGCGCGGGCATGGGCGTGCCGGTCGTGTGGTTCGGCCTGCTGCCGCTGCCCGACCTGGTGGCGGTCGACAAGGACTTCGCCGAGGCCGTGCTCAAGCCGCTGCACCAGCGCAGCGCCTTCCTGCTGGCCGGCGTCACGCTGCTGCACGTGGCGGCGGCGCTCAAGCACCACTGGATCGACCGCGACGGTCTGTTGCAACGCATGTGGCCCGCGCCACACAAGGAATCCGCCGGATGACGACGCGTCTTTTGTCCCGTCTTCTTTGCGGCGCCGCCGCCCTCTTCGGCCTCGCGCTGCACGCCGCGGCCGAGCCGATGCCGGCCACCACCAAGCTGGTGCCCGAGAAGAGCCAGATCGCCTTCGTCAGCAAGCAGATGGGCGTGCCGGTGGAAGGCAGCTTCAAGCGCTTCGACGCGCAGGTCGCCTTCGATCCGAAGAAGCCCGAGGGCGGCTCGGTCGTGCTGCAGATTGACACCGCCAGCGCCGGCTTCGGCATCCCGATGAGCGATGCCGAGCTGCCCAAGCCGACCTGGTTCGACACCGCGCATTTCCCGCAGGCCAGCTTCCGCTCGACCGCCATCAAGGCGCTGGGCGAGGGCCGCTTCGAGATGGCCGGCAAGCTCACCATCAAGGGCGTCAGCAAGGTCGTGACGGTGCCGGTGAGCATCACGTCGTCGGGCGGCGCCTATTCGGTCGCCACGGGCACCCTCACGATCCAGCGCCTCGACTACAAGGTCGGCGACGGCGAATGGACCGACACCTCGGTGGTCGGCAACGAGGTGCAGGTGCGCTTCAAGCTGACGCTCACGGGCCTCGGGCCGCTGTGACACGGCCCCCCCTTCTCTCTTTTCACCCTCCCATGACCCACACACCCATTGCCATGAAGACGCTGCTCCTTGCCTCGGTGCTGTCGGTCGCGGCCGTCCCGTTTGCCAACGCGCAGGCCCAGGAGTACACCGCCCCGGCCGTGGCCGCCAAGCCCGCGGGCGGGCCGGTCAAAAACGCCAGCTACGTGATCGACCCGACCCACACCTTCGTGATGTACGAGATGGGCCACTACGGCACCACCACCAACCGCGGCCGCTTCAGCACCAAGGACGGCTCGGTGCAGATCGACGGCAGCGGCACCGGCGGCAAGGTCGACATCACGATGGACATCAGCTCCATCAACACCGGCGTCGACCTGCTCAACCGCCACGTGCAGAGCAAGGACTTCTTCAACGTGGCCGAATTCCCCACCGGCCGCTTCGTGGCCGAGCGCATCGACATCAGCGGCGACAAGGTGACCGACGTGCCCGGCACGCTCACGCTCATGGGCCAGACCAAGCCGGTGACGCTGAAGGCCGTGCGCTTCAACTGCTACCTGAACCCGCTCATCAACCGCCAGGTCTGCGGCGGCGACTTCGAGGCCACCGTGCAGCGCAGCGACTGGGGCATCACCTGGGGCCTGAACTTCGGCTTCGAGAACAAGGTGAAGCTGCTGGTGCAGGTCGAGGCCGTGAACGTGCAGCAATGACGGCGACGCCAGGAGCCGCTCGATGATGGACACCTCCCTTTCCCTGCTCGGCATCGCCGGCGCCATGACCGTCGGCGCGATGAGCCCGGGCCCGAGTTTCGTGATGGTGGCGCGCACCGCCGTGGCCTCGCGCAGCGACGGGTTGGCGGCGGCCCTGGGCATGGGCGCCGGCGGGCTGGCGTTCTCCATCGCGGCGCTGGCCGGGCTGCAGGCGGCGTTCCTCGCGGTGCCGGGGCTGTACCTCGCGATCAAGGCCTTCGGCGGCGCCTACCTGATCTACCTGGGCTTTCGCATCTGGCGCGGCGCGCGCCAGCCGCTCGCGATCACGCCCGATACGGACGCCTCGCCGCGCGGCCAGGGCCGCAGCGGACGCACCTTCCTGCTCGGCCTGGCCACGCAGGTCAGCAACCCGAAGACGGCGGTGGTGTACGCGAGCATCTTCGCGGCCTTTTTGCCGCGCGAGGTGCCATTGGTGCTGGCGCTCGCGGTGCCGGCCGTGATCTTCTGCATCGAGACGGGCTGGTACGCGATCGTTGCGCTGGCGCTGTCCTCGGCCGCGCCGCGTGCGGCCTACCTGCGCTACAAGACCTGGATCGACCGCGCCGCCGGCGGCGTGATGGGCCTGCTGGGCCTGCGGCTCGTGTGGTCGGCGGTGCGCGGCACCTAAGGAGCTACAGCAGGCTCTCCGGCGTGAGTGGCGACAGCAGCTCGAGCATGGTGCGGTCCCAGAAACCCGAGTCGGGTTCTTCGTGCAGCACGGTGGTCTTGCCGCCTTCCTCGCTGACCCACTCGATGCGCCGCGAGCCGCTCGCGCCCGCATCGCTGCCTTCGGCAAAACGCAGCCGGTAGGCGCCCTGCTGCTTGAGCACGTCGAGCAGCTTCAAGGTCTGCTGCGCCATCTCGGGACTGCGGATGAACAGGCCGATCTCGGTGTTGTGGACCTCGGAACGCGGATCGAAATTCATCGAGCCGACGAACAGGATGCGCTGGTCGATCACCGCCGACTTGGCGTGCAGCCGGCCCACCGACGTGCCGAACAAACCCAGCCGCACGCTGCGCCGCGTGCGCGCGGAACTCAGCTCGTACAGGTCGGCGCCCAGCGCGAGCATGTCGGCGCGGTAGCGGCGGTAGGCGGTGTGGACCAGCGGTTCGTCGGTGGCAGCAAGCGAGTTGGTGACCACGCTGATCTTCACGTTGCGCCCGCGGATCTCGCGCATCACCTCCAGCCCCGACGCACCGGGGATCAGGTAGGGCGAGACCAGCGTCACCTCGCTGCGCGCGCGGCGCATCTGCTCGACCACGTTGTAGCGCACGCTGTCCACGTCGAGCAGCGGCACGCCGCCATACGACGCGGTCTTGCCGATCACGCGGTCGGGCGAATCGGCGTAGGCCTCGGCGGTGGTCCAGATCAGGCCGAGCTTGCCGGCGTCGAGGTCGTCGGCCACGGGGCTGTAGCCGAGCAGGTCGTTGGGCGCGGGCTTGGGCGGCGGCGGCGTGGTGTCGGGGCCGGTGGCGACGTCGAAGCGGCGCTGCAGTTCTTCGCGCGGCAGGTCGGAGCGCACGACCGAGCCGATCGGGCGCACGTGCGGGCTGTTCCAGTACTGGTCGAACAGCACGCCCAGGCGCGGGATCAGCGCGCCCGTGACGAAGGTGTCGAGGTCGATGAAGTTCTGGCCCGAGGTGCGCCTGAAGTACTGGTTGCCGATGTTGCGCCCGCCCGCCACCGCCATCGCGCCGTCGGCGATGAAGAGCTTGTTGTGCATGCGGCGGTTGACGCGGCTGAAGTCGAACAGCGACGCGGTGAAGCGCTTGAGCAGGCTGCCGCGCCCGGCCGGGAACGGGTTGAACAGGCGCAGCTCCACGTTCGGCGTGGCGGCCAGACCGAGCAGCAGCTCGTCTTCGCCGGACGTGTACAGGTCGTCCATCAACAGGCGCACGCGCACGCCGCGCTGGGCGGCATCGCGCAGGGTGCGCAGCAGGTAGCGGCCGGTCTCGTCGTTCTCGATCTGGTAGTACTGCACGTCGAGCGTGCGCTGCGCGCGGCGCGCGAGCTGCAGCCGCGTGTCGAAGGCGAAGTCGCCGCCGGGCATGAGGCGAAAGCCGCTGAGGTCAGGGTCGGGCTGCGAGGCCAGCGCGATCTTGCCGAGCGCGGTGTCGGCCGAGACGGCGATGGCCTTGGTGGGTGCGCGCGGTGCTTCGTCGGGCAGCGTGGCGCAGCCGGTGAACAGCAACGCGGTTGCGATGACGAAAACCCAATGCCCACAGCGCGACAGCAGGCGATGGGTCATCGTGAGCTTTCTACAGGGCCTTGCGCAGGTTGGCGGGCGCGATGCGCAGCGCTTCGCGGTACTTGGCCACGGTGCGGCGCGCGCACTCGATGCCCTGCTCCTTCAGCATCTCGGAAATCTGGCTGTCGGACAGCGGCTTCTTGATGCTCTCGGAGCTCACGAACTGCTTGATCAGCGCGCGCACTGCCGTGCTCGACGCGTTGCCGCCGGTCTCGGTGCCCAGCGCCGAACCGAAGAAGTACTTGAGCTCGACCGTGCCGAAGGGCGTCGACATGTACTTGGCCGTGGTCACGCGCGAGATCGTCGATTCGTGCAGGCCCAGTTCGTCGGCGATCTCGCGCAGCACCAGCGGGCGCATCGCCAGCTCGCCGTGCACGAAGTAGCTCTTCTGCCGCTCGACGATCGCGTTGCTCACGCGCAGGATGGTGTCGAAGCGCTGCTGGATGTTCTTGATGAACCAGCGCGCCTCCTGCAGCCGCTGCGACAGCGCCTGGCTGCCCTCGCCCTTGTGCGACTTGAGCGCGCCGGCGTAGATGTCGTGCACGCGCAGGCGCGGCATCACCTCGGGGTTCAGCATGACGCGGAACTTGATGTTGGTGCCGCGGCCCGTCTTGGTGACGATCACGTCGGGCACGACGATGTTGCGCTCGACGTCGACAAAACGGCGGCCCGGCTTGGGCTCCAGGCGCGCAATGATCTGCAGCGCCGAGCGCACCAGCTCTTCGTTGGTGCGCGTGAGCGTGGCCAGGCGCTTGAAGTCGCGCCGCGCGAGCAGCTCCATCGGCTGCTTGCAGATCGCGATGGCGGTCTTGCGCACGAGCGCTTCGGCCTCGGTCTCGTCTTCGTTCGCGAGCGCCTTCAGCTGGATGCTCAGGCATTCGCCGAGGTCGCGCGCGCCCACACCGGCCGGCTCCAGGCTCTGCAGCAGGCCGAGCGCCACCTGGAAGTGGTGCACCAGGTCGTCGAACTGGTCGTTGTCATCGCCCGCCAGGCCCGAGGCCAATGCAGGCAGCGAGTCTTCGAGGTAGCCGTCGTCGTTGAGCGATTCGATCAAAAAGCGCAGCGCGGCGCAGTCGTTTTCGTTGAGCCGCAGGGTCAGCGCCTGGCGGTGCAGGAACGATTGCAGCGACTCCTGGCTGCGCGCGAGTTCGGTGGCGTCGGCACGCTCGTCGTCGCCCAGGTTGTTCTGGCGTGCGGGTGCGTCGCTGCCCCACTCGCTGTCGTCGGGCGCCATCTCGACGGTGCCGTCGCCCTCCCAGTCGGGCTCGCGCTCGGTGATCTCGGCGGCGGGGCCGTCGGAGTCGGGCGTGGACGTGGTCTCGCTCGAAGTGGTCGTCGCGCTGGGGGTCGGCGCCGGGGCGAAATCGCCCTCGCCGGTGTCACCACCGTCGTCGCGTGGCACGGGCGTGTCGACAGCATCGAGCCCGAACTCCTCGCGCGCGGCTTCTTCCGCGGTGCGTTCGAGGAACGGGTTCTCGTCCAGCATCTGCTCCACCTCCTGGCTCAGTTCGAGCGTGGAGAGTTGGAGCAGGCGAATGGACTGCTGCAGCTGTGGCGTGAGCGCCAGATGCTGCGAGACGCGAAGGGACAGCCCTTGCTTC